>NZ_JBXWTH010000041.1:0-53948 GCF_059613825.1 Ruegeria sp. SATB027 | reverse complement strand
TCACAGAGCCCGTAGGATAAGTCCGTCCGGGGAAAGGGGAACTGCGCTCAAAATCCGATTTGTGCAACAGAGCCGTTCTGCACCAAAAGAGGAAGACATCTTGATAGTGGAAAGGTGTTTAATTCAACTGCAGATAGAATGGGAAAACTTTGTCAGGAACTTCATTCTGGATAGTGCCACCGGGAAGTACCATGACACCAGTGGTCCGATAGTTAGTAATCTGTCGAATGCACCAAAGTCTCGAGAACAAGCCGGTCACCTCTTAGTTAGCCTGTACCCAAGACGACAGTTTGAGCCCGACTGGTACCTCCCAGCCCAAGCGATTGATGCAGCTCAGCGGCTTAGAGTTTCAAATGCCCCGAATATCGCCTTGCAATTGGGGGTTACGCCATGGAATTTAGAGGATTTGAGACTTCTGCGAAACTTCCTTTCCCACAAGTCAAAGAGATCGGCTTTGAGTTTGAAGAATTGTAGTAGCTGGCTTGTTACCAGTCGAAGAATCTCGAGTCTTGATTTCGCTTTTCAAAGCAGTCGCGCCGGCAATGCTAATTTTGAGATGTGGGTAATGTCTATGAAGTATATTTCAAGACAATTGGCGGCTTGAACTTTGGCCGATGAGTTTTGACGACGCCCAAACCTCACTCTGAAAAATTCTCTATCCCCACCTAACTAGGCTGGCAGTTCTAGCCACTAGATATACTCGAAAAAGCTCCACTCAACCTTGCGTTACCCTTTTTAACGTGCATTGGCGCCCGGGTGTGCAACAGGTTATTAATATTGGGAAAAACAACTAATTTATAAGGCTAAATTGCACGTTAAAATTCAAAGTTGCAGCTTTCACCGTGCAAGATTGGCACAAAACTGACACAAACGTAGCGCCTTTCATCGTAACTACCTGTTATATATAAATAAAATAGGATGGCCAATTCCCCTGCTAAGGGAGTAGGCCCGGAAGGGTCTCGAGGGTTCGAATCCCTTCGTCTCCGCCACTTGCCCTCGCGAAAGCGTTCTCCCGATCCGGCTGCGGCCGGATTTTTCCGTTGTTTTCGAGGGTTATGCAGGTGGGGCTGAGCACCAGCCTCTGCCTCGGGCGCGCCGGAAGCGGTCTCTCAGGGCCGATATTCTCCGGACCTGTTGACTGCACCGTTTTGGTGTTCGGGTTGTAAGTTCCTGATATGGATACTCTTTTACCAAAGGGCACTAGGCACTTCGACTTGGGTCTCTATCGCCATTTACGCGACCCGGTTCGAAATCCGCCTGTTGTGGCGATGTCACAAAAATGGCAGAATTTCACGCGGTGGCTAAGTCGCTCAAGGTCCGCAAACGAGGGAGGACAACAGCGTCCGACCTGCCGTTTTGTTCAGTTTCTCCAGCCGCCGCCTGCATTCAGACTTGGGGACAACATACTGCACTCTGGGAAACTCTAACCATAAGCTGGACCAAAGCAAATTTAGGATGCCAACGGCATGTCTTGAGGCGGTCAACTTCTTGGTTAATGTAGGATGCGACGCTTGACCTTCCCAATCTCGAGGCCGACGATATTCTCGTAGAAATGCAGGAATCTGCGTACGGTTTCTTGCCTCCGGTGTGCAATAAGAACGGCGCGCCGAACTCCGACGCTTATTGGGAGATAGGACGAATTGGATGAACTAGTCGAATTCAACAATTCATTGGTTAAGGAAGTCGCCGCAGAAGCATCAGCAAGTGGTATTTCGCAGGCTGACGCATTTTTTGAACGGATGGCTGCCCTCCTGGAAGCAGAAGGTGAAATTGCGACCGCTGACCGGGTTACGTTTCTCGCCAGCAGTCAGGGCAAGACCGTAAGGCTCGACGGGATTGGCGGAGATCCGCGTGAGTCCGAGGGTATACTTAGCGTCATCGTCAGCGATTTTCATGATGGAGACGCGGCGGTTAAGATCAATGCAAGCGATGCCAAGAAGGCCTTCGGCCACCTAATCAACTTTGTCGCTGCCGCGCGTCGGGCTGCCTTCCGGGCGGACCTGATCGAGGGGAGTGCTGAAGCAGGTGCCGCCTCAACTATTACATCGGCGTGGTCATCCATAACGAAGATCAAACTCATTCTCATGACCAACGCGACCTATAGTGCCAGGACAGACGCGGTTCTTGCGGGCAAGATTGATGGCATTCCAGTCACCTACAACATCTGGGATCTTACACGCTTCCATCGTTATGAGACGTCGGGACACGCTCGGGAAAAGATCATCGTCAATTTCAGGGAAGATTTCGGCGCAAGCATTCCGGCACTGGCTGCGTCGAGCAGCGGCGAACACCTCGACAGTTATCTTGTTGTGATCAGCGGTCATCAATTGGCTGAAATCTATGAAAAATGGGGGGCGCGGCTTTTGGAGTCGAACGTTCGGAGCTTCCTTCAGGCGCGCGGCGCGGTGAACCGGGGTATTCGGGACACCATCAAGGATGAACCGGCAATGTTCTTTAGCTATAACAACGGGCTGTCGGCAACGGCCGACAGTGTCGAGGTAGAGAAGACATCGGACGGTCTCAGGATCGTGTCCGCGACAAACCTGCAGGTCGTAAATGGTGGTCAAACCACAGCTTCTCTCCACGCAGCTCGGAAAATCTCGCCCGAAACGCTCGAACAAGTTCATGTGCAGATGAAGTTGACAGTTGTTCCGTCGGATGCTTCTGAAGAGGTTGTCCCGTTCATCTCAAAATACGCCAATAGTCAGAACAAGGTCAGTGCCGCGGATTTCTTCTCGAACCACCCTTTCCATATGAGGATGGAAGAATACTCGAGACGAGTTTTGGCTCCGGCCGCCGAAGGTACAAACCGCGAGACAAAATGGTTCTACGAGCGCGCAAGGGGCCAGTACCTTGTCGAACGCGCCAAGAAATCCCAAGCTGAACGTCGGCGTTTTGATCTCGAAAACCCGAAACCGCAATACTTCGTCAAAACCGACCTTGCGAAGGTCGAGATGAGTTTCCGCATGCGGCCTGATACGGTCAGCAAGGGCGCGCAGAAAAACTTCGGCGAGTTTGCTCAGATGATCGGGGCGGAATGGAACCGGAGTGACAAGAAGTTCGATGAGACATGGTATCGGCGCCTGGTCTCAAAGCTGATAATCTTCCGGTATCTCGAAAAGACAATTCCGAAACAGCCGTGGTATCCCGGCGGATATCGCGCGAACATTGTTACTTATTCTATCTCCAAATTGGTCTCGGACGCAGATGAAAGGGATCATGTTATTGATCTTGATGCCGTATGGCGGCGCCAATCGGTATCTCGGGATCTAGGTGACGCATTATTGATCGCGGCCGAAGCGGCAGTGGAAGTAATCACCCACCCCGAAGCGGGCGTGAACAATATAACGGAATGGGGAAAGAAACAGGCGTGTTGGGCGACCTTGCAGCGGGCTGAAATCGACTATGGGCCTGAGTTTATGAATTGCCTCGTTGAGCCAGAGCAGGCGCGCGCCGTTCAGAGAGATGGCCGTCGCGAAGAAGCTGTAATTTCTGGCATCGAGGCCCAGACTTCGGTGATTGAGGCCGGAGGTGAATTCTGGACCCGGCTCAGGGAATGGGGCGGAGGCAAGAGGATATTCAGTCCAAAGGAGGATGGCATTCTGAAGGCTTGCGGCCTGTTCCCGTCCAAGCTGCCGTCGGAAAAACAATCGGTCATCGCACTCGACCTTCTGGAGCGGGCTCGAGAGGAAGGCTACGTGGATGAGGATGAATCTCCGAGGATCCGGATATCCTCCTTGTCACGACAGCATTAGGGGCGGCCAATCAACCTTAATGGACCCGCCGCCAGCCCGTCAAACGGATGCGGATGCCTTGATCAGTGTCAACCTCTTCAGCGTCTTTCGGTCTGATCCCGATCGCATATTGGTTGCCGACGCCAGCACGTGAGATTTCGAACTCGTCACCTTCCCGAGCGCCGACGTCGCGAAACCAGCTTGTCATGTGAGTAATCCGGTATTCATTCCTTGTGCCGCCCGGATCGTGAAGGCGGTTATTGTAGTAGACGAAACGGAATTTCAACCTGTGTCCAGTGTCATCGACGCACTCGATCCATGCGTCAGGATTCTTCACATCCGGGTCAAGAGATGGCAGCATCGCAAGAAGTTCGCTCTCGCCTTTGGGGATCAAGACACCGCCTTGGTGTCCACCTGTTGTGCCGACATCATTGGCACTCAGTCGCTTTCGGTATTTCTCAATGTTCATGACTTCACCGGCATTAATTCAAGGGCACGTTTGAGATCATCGGCGTCACGGGTCGAGACTGGCACGGTTTCGTTCGCAAGGTCGTTTTTCCAAGCGGATCGATCAATCATTACTTCCTCCACAGTGTCCAAATAGAAAAGCCGATAGACAGTGACCGGTTCGGTCTGCCCTCTTCGGTGCGCTCGTGCACTTGCTTGGGCTTCAAGCGCAGGATTCCATACTGGGGTGAAATGGATCACAACAGTTGCCGCGGTAATGTTCAAACCCGCACCCGCCGCTTTCGGGTTGAGGACCAAGCAGGCCGGCCCTTCATGGGCGGCGAATACATCAATGATGGTTTGCCTGTCCTCCTGAGGGGTTGAGCCGTTAATAGCTCCCCAATGCGTATCAGGCATGTGGGAACACGCTTGCTTGAGCAGGTCACCGATCCGATTGAAAAGAGCGAAAACAATAACCTTTCGCCCATTGGCAAAGGCCTCTCGCAGAAGGGTGACTACTCGCTCCATCTTGGGTGTTACAAGCGGCATGTCTGCGGCTGTGACAATGGCCGCATCTTCTTCGTTCTCCCCCGCGTTGCGCAACCACGGATGAGCACAAACGAGTTGCAATTGGAGGGTGGCAACGAGGGCGCCCGCGACAGGGTATTTTTCCATAGTGGCGTCACGTACCTCGCGATAGTGGTCGATCAGCCGGTCGTCGAGTTCGAGCGGGACATCCACGTCAATCCTTTCTGGCAGATCGCTCGCCACATCCGCCACCCGGCGTTTCAGGATGATTGGATCGGTGAGACGCTTCAACTGTTGGCCTGAGTCGAGACTATCAGGGAAACTGCCCTCGAACTCCGAGAGACTGCCCAACAGTCCGGGAATGGCGAAGTCCGTCAAGGACCAAAGGTCGACCAAGCTATTCTCGACGGGTGTCCCGGTCATAGGAATGGCCCGTTTTCGGGGGATGGTTGCGATTGCCTGGCGGCGGTTCGAGTGCGGGTTCTTGATTGCCTGTGCCTCATCACAAATCACCCAAGACCATTCGAGGCTCGAAAAAATGGCGATATCATTTACCATGGTATCATAGGTTGTGATCAGCACTTGGGACGTTTGCAGCCCTGAAACCACCCCAGTCCTGTGCGCGCCTCTATGAACCGCTACCCCCAAGGTCGGTGCGAACCGAGCGATCTCGCGGACCCAGTTAGCAATGAGGCTGGTAGGGCAGACAATCAGTGCCGGTGCCCGAGAGTTGGGCGGATCGATCATGAGCAGCGCGATGATTTGGAGCGTCTTGCCGAGGCCCATCTCGTCGGCGAGTATTAGTCCGCCGGTTCGGGAGACCGTGTCCCACATCCATTGGACGCCTCTCGCCTGGTAGGGAAAAAGCTCCGCTTCCAAGCCTGCGATACGGATCGTATCGCTTTTCAGTTCCGCAGCTTCCTTGCCCGGCTTCATGATAGTTTCCGATGGCGTGGCAGCGATGCCATCACCATCGGATCTCATGAGACGGATTGCTGTGCTGAATGGAATATCGGTTGGGTCAGCATCGCCAATTTTTTGCAGGAGCACCTGCACTGCATCACGCGGGAGCGGCCGAAATATCGTGCCGTCAACCACCCAGCAATGACGGTTGGTTGGAGCCAAGAACTCATGCCGCTCTCCTCGTACCATCCTGATGCCACCCAGACGCGCGACGATGCGGTTCTCCTCACGCTCGAGGCGGGCGATTGGTTCGAGAAGTCTCTCTGAGATAGAATGGCCGGCAGGCGGAGCTTCTTTCAGCTCGGCGAACGACTCGGGAAGTTTCGTGTAGTCAACCACCGTGTTCCTCCAACATGCGCCTGATGTCTTCGACTTCCCAAGGTACAGGTCGGCGGGTATGGGCCGCCCGATGACAAGATGGACATAGAGGCAGGAGATCGGTTGCCGGGTCGTAGGGTCTGGGGTTGGCGATACTGGCCAATGGCTCCAGATGGTGCACTTCAATGATACCGCCAGCATTGTCGCCGTAGCGTCGACGTGGTTCGAGACCACAAGCTGCGCAAGTCTCACCGTGCAAGCGGATGCAGAGGAGCCGGTTGCGAGGGTTGCGCTCACGGCGATTGACGAGAGAAGGCTTTATCGCGCCTTCGAACGCCGGCTCATCGCAGATCGCGTCATCTTCGACCACGTCGTACCCGATGAGTTCGGCCATCGCCGCCATCATGGGCACGATCACTTCGCGGCAGGTATGGGAAACTGCTTCATCCGAGTCGGGTCGAACGTCGTGCCGTATCGTTGCAGCCATACGGAAGGAACCATCGTTGACGGTCCAATCATCGAGCGCCTGGGCCGCGATGGAAAGACCCGCGGCTTGGTCAATGGATGCGACAAGTGCCATGGCCAGCTGCCGATCCTCGGCCGATGCCTGACGAATCTGGCGAATAACGGCGCCGGAGAAATTTCCGAATGCCAGATTGACGCGATGTGCTTTGAGTCCGTGGGGTCTAATTTCCGCAACGGGACCGTGCTGCTGGTCAAGGTCATCGAACCATATTTTCATGCCAGACCGCAGCCCGCCATTGTCTATGGCGACCGCAATGACAGCACCCGTGCCTTCCTCCAGTTCACGAACGATGAGTTCCTGCTTCGCTGCCAGCATCAGTCGTCATCATCTTCTGCCAGTTCGCCTGGTTCAGGATCCGGTAGGTTCCGTAGAAGTTTACGGAGGTTGTTTGATATCTCGGTGCGGATATCTTCGAAAATGGGTTCTAGTTCGTCATTTGTATTGTTCTGTTCGGCCGCTGCGAATGCCCACAGCAAAAGGTCCATTCCTTCTACCGCATATCCGTTTGCGGCGGCACGCTGATAAATTTTCTGGTAAAAGTCGTGGTGTTTATTCAAAAGAACGGAGGGCACATGCCCGTCGTTTCCGGTGCTCCGGAAAGCTGGCTGCCAGAGTTCCCCGCTATTGATCGACTCAACTGCTTCAACATGCACGTAATCGGGGCTGACATTGTTCTGGATCGGTGACTTGATCCGGATCTTCGGTCCCATGTTGTTGGATATCTCGGCAGACTGGCCTTCTGGATCCACCGACGTCACCTGTGCCTTCGCGGCATTCGTCGTCGCCGCGATGTTCTTATTGGAACTACCGTGATCCACCTTGTTTTTCGCATTGGCCTGCGCTCGGCTCTGCCGCCGATAGCGGTTCCCTGCCTCGCGGTATATCGGCTGGAGAAGCGTTCGGAGCCCGTCCTCGAGATCAGGGTGGAAAAGAATGCGGGATTTCTTCACATCGATTCTGAAAGCGTCGTCCAGCTCATGCCCGAAATCGAACTCGATCCTCAAAAGGGAAGTGTGAGGTTCGGGCGCGCCGAAGACATCCATCCAGCCGCCATCTTGGATTAACCGCCCCTCGCGGAATACGTAGAAGCCTTGAGCCCGGTTCGAGATGCGCGCGTATTCACGTTCCTCATCCTTCGTCATGTCGCGACGGTGTGGAAGGATCCAAGCGCGGATCGTGGCACGTTCTTCCGATCCATCCGGCATCTCAACCAATAGCGTCTGCTTTTTTTCTGGAAGAACCTGTTCGGACCTTTTCGGGTAGAAAGGATTCCACGGTACGACCGGACTGCTGTTAATGAAAATTTCTATATCCCGCTCGCGCTTATCGGATTTGTCGGTAAAGCGGTGATAGACTAGAGAGAGGTGTTTGCTGAGGGTGTCAGCCAGCCGCTTGATTGCAGCCTGTTCCTTGGTCCCCCCAGCTTCGTATTCCTTGGACAGGATCCGGTCACACTTTTCCCAGATTACGAGGGTTCCCGTTTCTCCGCAGAGCTCTTCGAACATTTCTTCTTCGTCGGTCGATACCGGCTCGCGCAGCATTTCCCACCTGCCGCGCTCCTTCACATGGTCGAGATCCCACGCAAGTTTTGCCAGGGGCTGCTCCGTGGCAGCCCGCGAAACGATGGTGAATTTCAGGCAGACTGAACTTGAAGCCGTCTTGAGCCCGAGCCCGAATTTCCCCAGGCTTTCAGGGTTTTCGCGTACAGGCGCGCCATAACGCATAGCGCGATGGATGGTTTCTTCATCCATCCCGATACCGTTGTCGCCAAAATAGACCAGTTTTCTACCGTCTTCGTGAAGGACAATCTCGACATTGATATGGTCGGCTTTCGCAGCAATCGAATTGTCAATAATGTCGGCAGCGGCGGTCTTTACATTGTAACCAGTGTCGCGCAGCCCGAATATCAGGCGCGGGGCATCCGGTTCATTTATCAGATCATCCATCCCGCTCTTCCTCTCTCTAGCGTCGTTCCGGCAATCCGGATTTATCAATCAAACAATTTCTCGCCTATTTGGTATCTCGCCAGAAATCTCTTGTCCGCGCAACCATCCGGCGATCTCGCTTAAGAGATCTTCCAGGGAAAAGCGCTTTGTCGCACATTCCCAAACTGTCAGTACTCGCCACCCTGATGCGATGAGCGCCTGTGCAGTCTTCTGATCGCGTTCGACGTTTTTTGCCAACTTCTCCCGCCAGAATTCAGTCCGAGTTTTTGGCAACCTGAAATAGGAACAACCTTTGTGGGCGTGCCAGAAGCAACCGTTAACGAAAATTGCTGCCCGGTATTTCGGCAACACGAGATCGGGCTTGCCTACAAGATGGCCGCTGTGGAGACGGAACCTGAACCCGAGACTATGCAATCCCTTGCGGACAATCATCTCGGGTTTTGTATCTTTTGGTCCAATCCCAGACATCATTTCCGATCGGGACATCGGTGATCGTTTCTCAGGCACTCTGGTTTCTCCGCGGCCTCAGTGCGACAGTATTCTCAATCCACGGGGCCATGGCTTCGGCGATCGCTATCGCGACCGGCGCCGCAACCGCATTGCCGAATTGACGGTAAGCCTGTGCGTCGGAAACCGGGATGATCCATGGACGGTTGGAGCCGGGACGGTCGAAACCCATGAGGCGGGCGCATTCGCGTGGCGTCAGTCGCCGAGGGTTCTTTCCTGGTTGCGCGATCAGAATTTCTGACCCGTCCTTGTAATACCTTGCGCTGAGTGTCCGGGCGACGCTCTCGGGAGTGCATAGGCCGAAGCCGAAACCGTTACCGGCTGCTTTATGTTTCGCGGCGTAATTCTGGAGGTAGGCCCAAAGCTTGTCAGACAGTGTGTACTTGTCGGCAACCCGCGCTAGCTGACCTTCTGTATAGGGAGGCTCGGCGATCTCGGACCCGTCCTCGGGATGAAGGATGTCCGAAAGCCGCGGGTTCGGTCCTGAAGGGATTACCACATCGTCGAGGCAGAAACGCGTGGGAACATCGCGCCGGAAACCCGAGATGAAGATGCGCTCACGGTGTTGTGGCACCCAAGAGCGTGCGTCGATCACCTTGTGATCGACATCGTAACCGAGTTCGTCAAGCGCATGCAGGATGACCCTCATGGTGTTGCCCTTGTCGTGGGACAGGAGGTTCTTGACGTTTTCGAGGAGGAAGGCGCGCGGGCGATGGTGGGCGATGATTCTCACCACATCAAAAAACAGCGTGCCTTGGGTCTCATCCAGAAAGCCGTGTGCACGGCCCAGTGAGTTCTTCTTGCTCACCCCAGCGATGCTGAAAGGCTGACATGGGAAGCCAGCAAGCAGGACATCGTGAGCTGGGATATTTGCTTCCCGAATCTCCGTGATGTCGCCAGTGAGTGGATGGTGGTCGCCGAAATTCGCGGAGTAGGTTTCTTGCGAGAAGCGGTTCCACTCGCTGGTGAACACACAGGTTCCACCAGCCGCTTCAAAACCAACGCGTAAACCTCCGATACCGGCGAAAAGATCGATGAAGCTGAAACTTCTTGGTGTTTTATGCATGTGTGAACCCCTTATTATGGCACCATATCTAGCTTTCGATCTAGATGGAATAACAAGAATCGCGGAATAAATCATGAACATCTGAGGTGAGCCAAGAGTCCGGTGCGCCACCGATAGGTTAGAAGGTCGGGCTGTCATGGCAACTGCCTTGCGGAAGACGGTGAACGGGCGGGTTGTGTTGGAGTCGTGCTGAAATGCAGCTGCACTTGCGCTTGAAATAAATCAGCGCGGCACGAACTCAACCGTGGCCGTCAGATTGGGCTGCTAGCCCAAGTGTTCCGACTGTTGTTGCCAGTCCACTGGAAATGGCTCGAGCAGCCGACTCAACGCCAATTCGGGCACCTGCGCCCCATCCAGAATCGCCTCGACGACGTCCGGAGCCAGCAGCGTCAGGCGCAGAACTCGGGTCATGTAGGATGGCGCGATCCCCTCGCGCTCGGCCAGTTCAGCGATGGTTGTGAACTCGCCCGACTCGAGCAGCTGCTTCCATCGGAACGCGCGGGCCAGAGCCTTCACCAGCGTATTGTCCGTTCGACGCGGTTGCTTGACGCCCTCTGGCAGCTGCATCTCCTTTCGCCCACCGCGCTTCACGACGCGGAATGGCACGTGCAGCGTCACTGTGTCGGGGATCGGCGTCCTGCTGATCATGCCGCCGCCTCGATGCCGCCTGCAAGCATCTCGCGCGCAAGGCCATTGAGGCCGTCGACGCGCAGCCGGACGTCGAGGCCTTCCGTCCCGATGTCCACGCGCTCGACCAGCAGCGCCGCGATGCGGGCCTGCTCGGCGGGGAAGATTTCCTCCCACAGCGGGTCGAACTGCTGCAAGGCGGCGCGGGCGTCGGCTTCGGTGATGTCGTCGGCATTGGCGCGTGCCGCCTTCCATGTCCCGGCCACGATCTCGGGCTGACGGAACACAGCGCGGAGCTGGTCGATGACTGCCGCTTCTATTTCGCCAGCGGGGACCCGTCCGACTGGACACGATCCGGCACCGTGCTTCAAAATCGTCTGGCTGACATAGTACCGATAGAGCTTGCCGCCTTTGCGCGTGTGCGTCGGCGAAAACGCAGCACCATCCGGGCCGTAGAGCAACCCTTTGAGAAGCGCAGGGGTGTCGGCGCGGGTGCGGGCAGCGCGCTTGCGGGGGCTTTCGGTCAGGATGGCGTGCACGCGGTCCCATGTCTCGCGGTCGATGATCGCGTCATGTTCGCCGGGATAGCTGTCGCCCTTGTGGACCGCCTCGCCGATATAGGCGCGGTTATTCAGCATTCGGTACAGGTATTTCTTGTCGATCCGGTTGCCGCGCGGGGTGCGGATGCCGCGTTTAGCGACTTCTCGGGCCAGTTCCGTTCCCGACCCGATCTCGAGAAACCGGGCGAAGATCCAGCGGACATTCTCGGTATGTGCGTCGTCGACGACCAGTTTTCGGTTCTCGACGCGGTAGCCGTAGGGCGGTACTCCGCCCATCCACATCCCCTTCTTCCGACTGGCGGCGACCTTGTCGCGGATGCGCTCGGCGGTCACCTCGCGTTCGAACTGGGCGAAGCTGAGCAGGATGTTCAGCGTCAGCCGCCCCATCGACGTGGTCGTGTTGAACGACTGCGTCACCGAGACGAAGGTCACACCGTTCCGGTCGAACACCTCGACCAACTTGGCGAAGTCGGCCAGCGAGCGGCTGAGACGGTCGATCTTGTAGACCACCACCACATCGACCAGCCCGTCCTCGATATCCTCCAGCAGGCGCTTCAATCCAGGGCGTTCCAGCGTGCCGCCCGAGATGCCGCCGTCGTCATACTGATCGCGGACCAGCACCCAGCCCTCGGAGCGCTGGCTGGCGATGTATGCCTCGCAGGCTTCGCGTTGGGCATGAAGGCTGTTGAACTCCTGCTCCAGCCCTTCTTCGGAGGATTTCCGGGTGTAGGCGGCGCAGCGCAGCTTGCGGACAATCGGTTTGGTCATGCGCGCCTCCGGTGGTTTTTCAGGCCGAAAAACACCCAGCCGTTCCAACGTGTGCCGGTGATGGCGCGGGCAATGGCCGACAGCGATTTGTAGGGCCGCCCTTGCCAGTCGAAACCGTCGGCGGTGACCGTGACAATGTGTTCGACACCCTGCCATTCGCGGATCAACCGCGTGCCCACGATCGGCAATTGGTCGGCGCGGACGCGGCTCTTCTTGCGATCGCCGCCATCAAGTTGCTCGCCGAGAGTTTCCAGCCGTTTCACGGTTTCCGGCTTCAAGCCGCCATAGGCCAGTTCCTGGATGCGGTACGCCAGTCGGCTCTCAAGGTAGCGGCGGTTGAACGGCGGCGGTTCGCTGTCGAACAGATCGCGCCACTGAGCCTTCAGGTCAGGCGTCGAGGTCGTTTTGAGTGCGGCTAGGCGGGCGGGAATGGGATCTTGTTTGGTCATGCATTTCTCCGTTGAGTTGGAGTTGCATGACGCCATTCGTCGGCCGGATAGTGTAGGCTACTTTCTCCAATTTCGTCAGATACTTCCGCCCGATCACGCATCCGCAATCGAACCAACCCGAGAGCCAGCAGGCCGCATAGCTCGGCGCGGCGCTCGATGGGCGTCATCTGGTCGGGCGGAAACGGGTTAGGTCGCTTCATGTTTCGGGCTGCCGTGATTGGTGGTGTCGTTACCAATCAAAAGCCACCGCGAAGGCCTGGGCGGGACATGCGCTCTCGCTAAGCGCTGATGAGAAAGCGAACAGGTAGCGAACATCTGCTCTTGTGGACCTGACTTTCGTCAACGATTATCGGAGGTTGAATCAAGTTGAGAGACAACATGCATTGAGGTGAGTTCATGGCGCGAAAAGCAAATCCGATTGGCCCGAATATCCTTGCGTTGATTGAGGACGCGCGGATCGACCTTGCACGAGCGGTGCTTGCTATTCGGGAAGGCGAGAACGAGCCAGAGTTCAATTTGCCCGAGGATACTCCAAATCCTTCAGATGAAGAGTCGGTCAGCGAATTTCGGCAGGAAATCATTGGAATTTTGTCAGATTTTGATCTGGACGAATTGCGGCCAGCCGAGCAGCGCTGTCGCAGGATCCGTGCACTTGCAGACAGCAAGGGCATTTCATCCCTCAGTACAATTGTCGACAAGCAGTTCACGGAAGAGCAGGCGCAGGAAATCGAGTCACAGCCCGATCCGCTCTGCAGGAGCATCTGGGCGTTTCTCAACACACGCCAGACTTTCGAGGATGCAGAGAGTTTTCATTTCGCACGCCAATTCCGCGACCACGGGAAGATGTACGACGCGTTCGAGGTCGAATTGGAAAAGGCGATCAACCTTGACGCAAACGCAATCGATGAAACCGCGCTGGCGTCGAAGATCACGGAGGTCCTCGAACTCAAGACAATCTGTACGGTGAAGGCGCTCGACCTGCCTTCTACGGAAGCGCATCCGACATCGATCATGTTGATTGTCCGTCACGGCGGCCCATTGTCGAGCGTTCACGACCATCGCGACGACGGGCGGCGAGGAACGATCTATTTCCGACCGCCAAACGAAGCGACCTTGATCTACACCCCGTCAAAAAGGCAGATCGAAATTTGCGCCGACAGTCCGGTCGTTCGGCAGAAGGTGGGCGATGCCTTCGCCGAGGTTACGCTGGAACACGACATTTCTCAAAAGCCGCTGACCTGGAAGCGCTACAACCTCAGCCGTTTCCGCACATCTCTGGCACTTTCAATCCCGAAGATCGAAGGTGTGGAAATCCAGGTGGCGCGGGTGCTGGAAGTGGAAATCCGTCTGGGCCATTGGAGCCGGAAACTGGCTCTCAAGGTCGCCATTGATGATGACATTCAGGAAATCGCGACGAGATATCTCGGTCGGGGCAACATTTTCCGGCGGGCGGCCAGCTTCAGCCGCATTGGCATTGCAGTGAAGTACAATCGTGCAGGCGACGCCAAGGAACGCTCCCTCAATATCACCGTGTCAGGTGCCAAGAGCTGCAATCTGCAGAGCAACAAGGACCCCGACGAACGCAGCCTCGGATTTGCGTTGCTGCACGAATGGGGGATCCTGAGCGCCTTCCGTCAAATCGACAACGGCGATTTGCGTGCCATGTTCACGCAACTGGTAGACCTCTACGATCTCGAGGAAGACGAGGTCACAGGAGGATACTTGCGTGAGATCGGGCTCGATCCTGATCGGCTGATTGAAGGCGGGCTGCTCGAGCGGCGCGATCGCCAGGATGTGGTGCTGATCGACGAGGACGACATCAACGGTGAGGTCGAGATCAAGCCCTCATCGACGCCAGGAATGGTCTCGGCGACAGGTCCGTTCGGAGAAGACGCGGGCGAACATCCTGCGGCCGATCTGGAACGCTATCAACTCAATCGCGAATGGCTTCAAGAAACTGTGCTGAAGCTCATCCGTCCACTGCTGACAAGCAAGGGAGCGCAGGTCCTCGATCAAGATCTGGTCCTGATGGGTGACATGGGGACGGATGGAGATCGAAAACCGGTCTATTTCGCGCGGCGATTGGGTGATCCCTTGGTCATCAACAAGCTGGATCAGCTCCTGAGGGCCCGGAATGCGTCCGGGATCGGGATCGTCCTGACATCCAGTACCGATACGCTCACCTGCCTCGGGCCGAATGTCGTCATTCCGGTGCTCACGCATCTGTCTGATGAGGGCAAAGATCTGGTGCTGTCGCGCGATGCGCTTGCGCAAACCTTCAGCTCCGGGCGGAATATAGCCACCGGGGGCAGTTCAGTCGCGGTGCTCAAGTCCGGTACCCAATCCGCTTCATTGTGCATTCCTGGAAAAGCACCGCTTGCCATTCTTGGTGCAAATCAGATCCGGATCTTCGAAAAGCTGGTAGCGGCGCATCTTGCCGGCAGTCCAGATGTCAAAACCGCTGACCTCATCGAGGATACTGGCGTCAAGAGCCCACAGCAGGCGTTCAAGAAACCGATGTGGGAGAGCATTCTTGACGTCTATATCGCCAAGGGTTCGACCCGTGGATATTGGCGACTTGTCGTCTGAGCTGGCCGATCTCGGCGGGCCGGTCTGACGACGGTCTAAAATATTGCGGGCGACGGTCTAAAAAACCGCTGTCTATTGGAAAGGCTCACTCATCAGAGGAGCACTTCCATGCCGACTCCCGATACTTCCCGCCAACCAGCCCAGATGAGCTGGACCGGTGGCACAAAATCAAAACCCAACCCTTTGAGCCCGGAATGGCGCTGTACGCGCTGTGACAAGCTGCTCGGCGTCTGCCGGGACGGCCGCATGCACCTGCGTTTCGCGCGGGGCCACGAGTATTTCGTGGGCTTTCCGGTTCAGGCCACGTGCCGCGGCTGCGGCACGCTGAACCAGGCGCAATTACCCGCGCGCTGAGGCGGGCATCTCACCCAATTCCCTGAAATCGCAGAGACGCACGACGTCCTGACCTGGCCACAAAAAGGCGCTGGACGCCTGGCCGCAAGGCAGGCGTCCAATGTCTATCGCGTGGCACGAGATCCGTGATCACCTCATGTTTTCTTCATCAACTCTCGGTTTTCAACGCAACTTCGATGCAATTCGGCGCAACAGCGAATCGCTCGGGGGCTTCGGTGATCCGGCCGCATTGCTGGACACGTTGCACGTCGGTGGCCGTGCGCCGGACGAGAGAAACCGGTTGTTGGTCGCACTGGTCGGGGTTGCGCAGTCTGGAGGCGAGACCGCCGATTGTGCCCTGACGCTGATGCTGCTGGCGCTCTGGCCAGGGCTGGATGCCGTTCGGCGCAGATCGATCTGGCGCAGGATCGGCACCGGTGACGAGGTTGCATCCGAAATCCTTGCACGAGCTTCCGAGGCCATTCGTTGTCTGGATCTACAGCGCGTCAATTGGATCGCGGCAACCATCCTGCGGAACATAGAGCGCGACCTGATCAGAACGCGTCAACGCGAAGACAGGCACCAGAGCCTCCGCAGTGATGCCGATCCCGACGAAATCCCCACCGACGGTGAAGTGCTGTCGGCTGACGCCAGTCCCGGACTGCTCCACGGCGATCTCGTCCGCATCGTCGGCACGGATGCTGATCTGGTGATCCGTGTGGCCATCGACGGTTTCTCCCAGGCCGAGGTCGCATCCGAGATGGGGCTGTCCGAGGCGGCGACGCGCAAACGCTATCAGCGAGCGACCCGGCGTTTGCGCGACGTCCTGCAAGAATTTCGCTGATCGGATGTCCCGATCCCTGCGGCGCGGTGGCTTTTCCCATTCAGACGCCACCGCGCGCCCCACTCAAACCGAAAGTCGACCAGCATGATCCGCAAAGCCGACCTCCTGTCCGCAGACCTCAAGCGCATCCCCGGCCTCTACCGCCGCTGGGAGCTGCCGGAAATCCTGAAGAACCAGCGTGCATACCGCATCGAAAATGCCGGTGCCCACCAGGATGGGACGCCTCTCGTGGCGGTCTACGCCGACGCCGACACGGGTCAGCCGGACGAGCAGCACAACGCCTCAAACCAAGACACCGAAGCGGTCTCGGTCCCCGCTGGGACGATGTCGCGGCGGCCTGAGTAGAGGCGAAAGGAGGAGATCATGTTCATGGGAACCACACCCTTTATTACGGTTCGCGCCAGCCGACCGCTTTCCGAGATCGAGTTCTGCGCCTGGGTGGCGCAAGCCGTTCCCGGCGACCGGCTGGAATACCATCGCGGCTTTCTGGTGCTCGACATCTTCCCTGTGTTTTCAGGGCTGTCGGATGCGGCGCGGGCCGAATTGAGCAGGCTTGGATCGCGGGCCTTCTGGGCCGCTGAACTTGGTCTCGTGCATCTCGTGCAGGAGCGCGTTGGGCCCGACCAGTTCGCCTACATCGCCGTGGCCCGGCCCAAACCGAAAGCCGCTGCCGTCTCACTGTCCGAGCTGCTGCTCGCCGAACAGGAAGCCGCGTGATGCCCGCATTTCAATCCCTTTTCATCGATCACGGAGACCCTTTCATGCCATTCCCCGAGAACACCCCCACGCCTGACGATCTGCCATCTCTCAGCGCCGCCGAGGTTGCGGCGCTGCCGGTCGAGTTGCTGGCGATCCTCCAGCGCGAAATCGACGAGCGTCTGAAGCGCGATAAAGCCGCCAAGACCCGCTTCGATGCCGGACTGGCCGTCCGCTATGCTACCCGGGCCGCCGAGGAACGCCAAGCCGCAGGCAAAGACACCGGCACCGTCCGGTTCGACGACGGCGATTTCACCGTGGTCACTGATCTGCCGAAGCGGGTGGATTGGGATCAGGACCGACTGGCCGACATGGTCGCAAGGATCCGCGATGCAGGCGACGACCCCGCCGAATATGTCGATCTCTCCTTCAAGGTGCCCGAGCGTAAATACGCCGCCTGGCCCGAAGCAATCCGGCAGGGCTTCGAGCCCGCACGCACCGTCCGGCCCGGCACGCTGAAGGTCGAGATCCTCGCGCAGGGGGCTGACCAGTGAGCCTCCCCATCATAAGCGCCGACCAGCGGTTGGCCGAGCCGCGCGGCATCAAGGGCTGCATCTTCGGGAAATCCGGCATTGGGAAAACGTCGCTGCTCTGGACCCTCGATCCCGACCGCACCTTGTTCATGGATCTCGAAGCGGGCGATCTGGCTATCGAGGGTTGGTCCGGTGACAGCATCCGGCCGCGCACATGGACGGAATGCCGGGATTTCGCGGTGTTCATCGGTGGGCCCAACCCGGCTTTGCGGGATGAGCAGCCCTATAGCCCGGCCCATTACAAGGCGGTCTGCGAACGCTTCGGCGATCCGGCAGAACTCGAATGCTACGACACCATCTTCGTCGACTCGATCACGGTAGCGGGTCGGCTGTGCTTCGGGTGGTGCAAGGGCCAGCCCGAAGCGCTGTCTGAAAAGACCGGCAAGCCGGATGTGCGTGGCGCCTACGGGCTGCATGGCCGCGAAATGATCGGCTGGCTCACCCATCTGCAGCACACACGGGCGAAGAACGTCTGGTTCGTTGGGATTCTCGACGAGAAGCTCGACGACTTCAATCGCAAGATATTCCAGCCGCAGATCGATGGCTCCAAGACCGGCCTGGAGCTGCCGGGGATCGTCGATGAGGTGATCACCATGGCTGAGCTGAAGGCCGACGGCGGCGATCCGTATCGCGCCTTCGTCTGCCAGACGATCAACCCCTGGGGCTTTCCGGCCAAGGACCGCTCCGGCCGCCTGGCCCAAGTCGAAGAACCCCACCTCGGCCGCCTGATGGCAAAGATCCGGACGCCCGCGATACCGACACCCGACCGGCTGACCTACGCGCCACCACCCGCCGATCCGGCGACCGATGAACAATCCCAACCACAATCTTGATCAGAAAAGGAGGTTCCCCATGGGTTCCTGGAACGATTTCAACGACGCGCAGAGCAACACCAACCTGATCCCGAAGGGCACGTTGGCCAAGGTGCGCCTGACCATCCGTCCCGGCGGGTTCGACGATGCCTCACAAGGCTGGACCGGCAGCTATGCCACGCGCGGCTCGACAGGTGCTATCTATCTCAACGGCGAGTTTACCGTGACCGAGGGCCAATATGCTCGCCGCAAGATCTTCACGCTGATCGGGCTCTACAGCCCCAAGGGGCCGGACTGGACCAACATGGGCCGCAGCCTGCTGCGCGGGATTCTGAACTCGGCGCGCGGGATTTCCGACAAGGACATGTCGGCCGAGGCGCAGGCGGCGCGGCGGATCAGTGGGTTTGCCGATCTCGACGGGATCGAGTTCGTCGCCCGCATCGATATCGGCACCGATGCCAGCGGCGACGACAAAAACGAGATCCGCAGCGCGGTGACGCCCGATCACCGTGACTATGCGCAAATCATGGGCACCACACCCATGCAGTTCAGCGGCCATGCCCCGCAGCAGGGTGCGCCCGCATCCCCTTCATCCAATCCGCCAGCAGCCAACCCCGGTGCCCCCGGGCGGCCGAGCTGGGCGCAGTAAGGGGGATCGGTCATGCGCCTGCGTCCCCGCCAAAAAACCTTTGTCGAGCGCAGTGTTGCTGCGCTCGGCCAACACGGCAATACGCTCGGCGTGGCCCCCACCGGCGCGGGCAAGACCATCATGCTCTCAGCGGTCACCGGCGAGATGATCGGCGACGGCGCAAAGGCCTGCGTGTTGGCGCATCGAGACGAGCTGACCGAGCAGAACCGCGCCAAGTTCCACCGCGTCGTGCCTGAGGCGTCCACCTCGGTGGTCGACGCCACCGCAAAATCCTGGGGCGGCGACGTCACCTTTGCGATGGTGCCGACCCTGGCACGGGCCTCAAACCTAGCCGACATGCCGCGCCTCGATCTGCTCGTGATCGACGAGGCACATCACGCGGTGGCGGACAGCTACCGGCGCATCATCAACCGTGTGCGCGACGCCAATCCCGACGCCCGCGTTTTCGGGGTGACGGCAACACCGACCCGGGGCGACAAGAAAGGACTGCGCGAGGTCTTCGACAATGTCGCCGATCAGGTGCGTCTGGGCGAGCTGATCGCTTCGGGCCACCTCGTGCCGCCGCGCACCTTTGTCATCGATGTGGGCGTGCAGGAGGAATTGAGATCCGTCCGCAAGACCAACGCGGATTTCGACATGACCGAGGTGGCGGACATCATGGACCGCGCGCCGGTCACCGACGAGGTGATCCGCCACTGGCGCGAGAAGGCTGGTGACCGGCAGACCGTCGTCTTCTGTTCCACCGTCGCCCATGCCGAACACGTCACTGAGGCATTTCGCGCCGCGGGGATCACGGCCGCGCTGATCCACGGCGATCTGGTGGCCGACACCCGCAAGTCCATCCTGACCGACTATGCGGCAGGCGAGATCCGCGTGATCGTCAATGTCGCCGTGCTCACGGAAGGCTGGGATCACCCGCCCACCTCCTGCGTCGTGCTGCTGCGGCCTAGTTCCTACAAATCCACCATGATCCAGATGGTCGGTCGCGGGTTGCGCACGGTCGATCCCGAAGAACACCCCGGCATCGTCAAGACCGACTGCGTGGTGCTGGATTTTGGGACATCGAGCCTGATCCACGGCACGCTGGAACAGGATGTCGATCTGGACGGCAAGATCGGCACCGGTGAGGCCCCCACAAAATCCTGCCCGGCCTGTGCGGCGGAAATCCCGCTCGCCGCCACGGAATGCCAGCTCTGCGGCGAGGTGTTGCTGCAGGACGAAGGCGAGACCGGCGCGGACTCAGTGCCGCTCTCGGGCTTTGTCATGACCGAGATCGACCTGCTGAAGCGGTCGAGTTTCGCATGGGTCGATCTCTTCGGGACGGACGACGCGCTGATGGCCACGGGCTTCACCGCTTGGGGCGGAATCTTCTGGATGGACGGCGTCTGGTACGCCATCGGCGGGGCCAAGGGCGAGCGGCCACGCTTGTTGGGCGTCGGCGAACGCACCGTCTGCCTCGCCCAGGCCGATGACTGGCTCAACACCCACGAGAGTGATGAAAGCGCTTTCAAGACAAGGGGATGGCTGCGCCAGCCACCCACCGACAAGCAGCTGAAATACCTGCCGCCCGAGTGTCGCCACGACTTCGGCCTGACGCGCTATCGCGCCTCGGCGCTGATGACCTTCGGCTTCAACAAGCTCGCCATCCATGCAGCCGTAAATGGGGTGGCTGGTCCCGAACGGAGGGCGGCATGACCCATGAAATCTTCAGTCCGCATCACGACCGAGGAGCGGCGTCGTCTCTGGCATCCGCGTGGAACGCTCTGTGCTGTCTGCCGGCAACCCACGCGTGGTTTTGGCTGGCGCGATCCGGTCCGGTCGAGACGGCCCCGGCCATCGGTCTGGTTCTGCTCGATGCTCTGCCAAGGCTTGTGGACGCGTTTGGCACGGGAGCGTTTTGCCATGGTTGACCTGACAGAAGAAGAACGCGCCGCCGTCACCGTCACCATGAAACGCATCGCCATGCTGATGGACGAGATCGGCTGGCAGACCGCATTTGCCGATCTAACCGAGGCTCAGGTGCGCGCCCTGATCGAAGAGGCCGTCGAGGGCTTCCGCGAGGCCATGTCCGACATCGCCCGGGCCCAGACGCCGGAGGTGCCGTTCTGATGCTGGACTTCAACCCACGCCCCTCCATGGCCGAGCGGATCAACGCGCTGGTCGACGCCGCTCTCATTGCCGAGCGCGAGGCCACACCGCGCCGGACCTATCTCGGCGCCTCCCGGCTGGGACATGCCTGTGAACGCGCGCTGCAGTTCGAGTTTGCCGGTGCGCCAAAGGATGAGGGGGCTGATTTCGGCGGCCAGACGCTGCGGATCTTCGCAATTGGTCATCAACTCGAGGATCTGGCGATCCGCTGGCTGCGCGCGGCCGGGATCGATCTGGTCACCCAAAAACGCGATGGCGGCCAGTTCGGCTTTTCTGTCGCCGGTGGGCGCATCCGGGGCCATGTCGACGGGATCATTGCTGACGCTCCGGCCGCGCTCGGCATGCGCGTGCCCGCGCTGTGGGAATGCAAGACGATGAACGCGAAAAACTGGCGCGCCTGCGTCAAGGACGGGGTCACGGTTTCCAAGCCCGTCTATGCCGCCCACATCGCGATCTATCAAGCCTATATGGAGCCCTCGGTGCCGGGGATTTCGGCCGCACCTGCGCTGTTCACGGCGATCAACAAGGACACGGCCGAGCTGCATCATGAGCTCGTTCCCTTCGATGCCGATCTCGCGCAGCGCATGTCTGACCGCGCCGTGCGGATCCTGCAGGCCACCGACGCGGGCGATTTGCTGCCCCGCATCGCCGCCAATCGGGATTTCTTCGAGTGCAGGTTCTGCGCCCATTCCGAGCGGTGTTGGGGGCTGGCCAGATGACCGACGAGCCCACCGATCCCGACGAGGACACATCTATGCGCGACGACACGACGACCGATACGCCCGCGGAAAACATCGTCCATTTCAATCCGTGGCGCGACTTCAACGATGCTGCTCCGCAGATTGACGTTTTCGGCGATGAGCCGGACCCTGAGCAGATCGCCCAGTTCATGCAGGTCGTCTTCGGCTATTGTGACGGGCTGATCCCGGTCCGCAGTTTCATTGACAAGGGCCAGGGCATTGATGGCCGCCCGCACAATATCTGGCTTGAGGCGGATCAGGCCGCCCCAGAGAAGATGGCGACCTTCGCCACATGGGCGTCACGCGAGGGGGCGGCCGTCTACGTGATCCCCGGCACCGTGGCCGCGCCCGGGCAGGCCAAGGCCGCCGAGATCCTGCGGATGCAGACCGTCGTGGTTGATCTCGACACCGGAGATATCGCTGCCAAACGCGCGCATCTGGAGCGCCACCTCGGCGCGCCCAGCATGGTGGTGGAAAGCGGTGGCGTGACGCCCGAGGGCCAGCGGAAAGCGCATGTCTGGTGGACACTGACTGAGCCCGCCGAGGGAGATGACATTGCCCGGGTCTGCCGTCTGCGCGGCGACATTGCCGCCAAGGTCGGTGGCGACATGCATTTCCGCTCGGCGCACCAGCCGATCCGGGTGGCAGGCTCGGTCTATTACAAGAACAGCCTCAAAACGCAGGTGCGCATCGTCGAGTTGAATGGCGACCGCGAACGCGATCTGGCCGAGTTTATAGAGGCCGTGACCGACATGTCGCCCGCGCCGGGTGTATCCCTGCAGCCCGAGTTTACGCATCCCGACAAACCGGCGATGGACGATGTGCTGGTGACCCCTGTGCGCGAGGGCGCGCAGGATGATTGGTCCCGCTTCGAGGGTGCGTCCGCCGCGATCGGGCATTTCATCCGCATGGTCCACGAGGGCCGGATGACCAAGGATGAGGGCTGGGAAGGCATCTGCGGCTACAACGCCGCGATGCTTCGGCCCCAGTGGCCCGTTGAACGGCTCAAGCGCGAGTCCGAGCGACTCTGGGAACGGCATGTCGAGAAATACGGGCCGCCGCTGATCCGGCTGAATTCCGGCGCACCAGGACCGGTTGAAATGCCCGCATTCACGTTGGGCGCGCTGCTGGACGACCAGAGCCCCATGCCAGAAGACATCATCGCGCCGCGCGTGCTGACACCAGGCGGGCTGCTGGTGCTGGGCGGCGCACCCAAGGTCGGCAAGAGTGATCTGCTAATTTCGTGGCTCGTGCACATGGCCGCTGGTGTGCCGTTCCTCGGCTTCATCCCGCCGCGGCCGCTGCGGATCTTCTACCTGCAGGCCGAAATCCAGTATCACTACCTGCGGGAACGCCTGAAGCAGATTGCGCTGCCGCCGGAGGTGTTGGCCGCCGCGCGCGATACCTTTGTCGCCACGCCAAAGCTCAAGATGCTGCTCGACAACGAAGGCAGCGTGCGGGTCGCACGCGCCGTGCAAACCGCGTTCCCGGAGGCACCGCCTGACATCCTCTGCGTCGACCCGATCCGGAACCTGTTCGACGGCGGGCCCGATGGCGGCGGCGAGAACGACAACACCGCCATGATGTTCTTCCTGAAGGAACGGGTGGAGGTGCTGCGCGACCATATCGACCCCGACTGCGGGGTGATCCTGATCCACCACACCAAGAAGCTCAGCAAACAGCAGGTCAAGGACGATCCTTTTCTCGCGCTCTCCGGTGCCAGCGCGCTGCGAGGGTTCTACACCTCCGGCCTGATCCTGCACCGTCCAGACGAGGAGGCCCCGGAACGCAAGCTGGAGATCGAGCTTCGGAACGGACCCGCGCTGGCCGCCAAGCTGATCGACAAAGTCGCCGGTCAATGGGTCGAGATCAACCCGATGAACGAGCGGCTGGTGCGCAAAGAGGTCGGGGCCAAACATGACGCCGAGCGCAACCGCAAGCGCGATGTGATCCTCGACCTGCTTTTCGAGGAGGCCACCAGCGGGCAACTCTACACGACCATGCAGTTCGCCGAGACTTTCGAGAACCAGAGCGGGCTTGGCAGCAAATACACGATCCGCGAACGGTTGAGCGTGTTGGCCACCAAAGGCCATGTAAAATTCCTGCGCGATGGCAGCGCCTTTGGCTATCCGAAAGTCAGATCCCGCTTCGGATATCTCTGCGTCGATGGGATGCGGTTTCGCCCGGAGGAGCGCGTCGATCCGGAGACCGGCGAGGTCTTCGAAAACGCCGATCCCGTCCTTCCCAGCCACTACAAATGCCCCAATTCCGGGGTCTGCATGGACGTCGAAAACCCGGCCGTTTGGGTCTATCCGGAGACGGCTGCGGACGACGATTTGGGCTCACTAACTCCTAAGAGTGAGGCCTAACTCCTATGTCCTCCCTAACTCCTGTATCAATGAAATCAATGGCTTACTCCACAAGAGGAGTTAGTGGGCTAACTCCTCCCCAACTCCTCCGAACTCCTAGTTTCTCGTTCTTTATCAGCACGTTACCCACAAAAGAGGAGTTAGTGTGGAAAGCCCCCATACTACGTATGGGGGGCCAACGAGCAGGTTTGGCCCTATCCCATACGTCGTGGGGTATCCGCGCACGGGCCGATCTGCCCCGCACCTTTCACCTTTCGAGCAGCAATGGAGATGACAATGTCGAACAGGCAAATTGAAACCGTGTGTCAACACCAGACGATAGCTTTGTCGGCGACCATCCTGGCCCTGGATCTTGGGACCACAACGGGCTGGGCGCTACGGTCCGCGGACGGCATTATCACCAGCGGGACGGCTTCGTTCAAACCCGGGCGCTATGACGGTGGTGGGATGCGATACCTGCGCTTCACCAATTGGTTGGGCGAGTTGCAGCGGTTGTCTGGTCCCATTGCCGCTATCTGGTTCGAGGAAGTTCGCCGCCACGCCGGGACCGATGCGGCGCATGTCTATGGGGGGCTGATGGCCACGCTGACCGCATGGGCCGAGATGCGCGGCGTGCCTTACCAAGGCGTGCCCGTCGGAACCATCAAGCGCCACGCCACTGGCAAGGGCAACGCCAACAAGGCGGCCATGATCGCAGCCGCTGAGGCGCGTGGCTTCAGCCCGGCCGATGACAACGAGGCCGACGCCATCGCGATCCTGCACTGGGCGATCGAGACCGAAGGAGGCATGGCATGAACCGCATGAGCTTCGCCCCTCGCGGCTTCGGGGGCACTCGCCGCAGCCCCGATCAAGTCAAAAAGGACGGCTGGAAGGAACAGGGCGTTCTGGCAGTCTCCGTGGATGACAATCGCCTCACCTGGCCAGAGCGCGAGTTGGTCCGCCAGCTGGGCGAACGCCTTTATGGCAAGCGGGAACCGGAGGTAGGCCATGACTGAGTGGACCACAGCGCGCGTGGAGGACCGGCTGGAGAGCGCGGCCGATGTCTTCCGTACCTTGCCCGGCGTCATGCCGCAGGGCTTCTTCAATGCTTGGCCCGAGTATTTTCACAGCTTCGCGGACAAGGTCGGTCAGGAACCGCAAATGCGCAGGCCCCGGCCGGGACCGCGCCAGATCTCCGAGGCCGAGGGGGCATTGCTCTGGCTGCGCTGGCTGGAACGAGACGATGCCCGGATCGTCTGGTTGCGGGCCGAGCGCACGCCGTGGAAGCCGATCTGCTGGGAGATGGGGCTGAGCCGGACGGCCGCGACCAAGCGCTGGCAATTCGGCCTCGCGGTGATCACCTGGCGGCTGCATGGGCGCGTGCCTCCGGCCCGGCGCTCGAAGCAATTCGTCATTGAAAACGCCAATCACCTGTCAAGAAAAATCGTCCTGTGAGGAAATTTTCCGGTGTACATCGCAGGGCCTTACACATTCCGAGAATGACGCTAGAAATTGGATATACTCGGGAGAGGCGCGTGCGGGACGACCTGCGGCGCTGGCTCCCGGGGTCCACCAAGGGGCCCAGCTGGGGTCCAAGCCGCTAACCCACTGACTTTACGGGTCCTTCCTGGCCCCAAATGTATACGGGCGGGCGAAGCGCGCAATATCGCCAGCGACAGGGCCGGTTTTTTGGGAAGCCACCCCAGCGGGCATCCACCCGCGACCTGCTGAAAACCACAACAAAACAAACTCTTGGAACCGGACACGTCCGGTGGCCGCTGGACCCTTTGCGGAGTCCAGGCTGGCTGCTGGTGTCCGGAGTCCAGGGAATCCACCCCAATGAGGCGAACCGCTGGTCCATGCGTCGAACAAGGCCGCTGCGGCCGGTCATCTCGTAAAAGCGAAGACGCGGGCGATGCGTGTTCGCACCTGTCCAACCTGCGGAAAGCAGGAAGACGTCAGAGCCGACAATCCAGCGCCGCGATGTCGTGGATGCGCTGGCCGGTCAGCTTTGGACCAAGGACGCAAGCAGCGCACCGCCACTCGGAACCATGAAACCTGCCGCCATTGCGGTAGACGATTTGGAACCCCGCCAAGCAGCCAACAGAAATACTGCAGCCGCAAATGCCTGAGTGCCGCCAAGTCGACCATGCGGACTTGCGCGACCTGCCACACTGAGTTTCGGGTGCCTCGGTCAGTTCTGTCTGATCGCACCAATTCCAGTGCGCGCTTCTGTTCGCGGCCTTGCTATGAACGGCATCTGTGTCGGACGCCGCGTATCCGTGGGCGCGGCTCGCGCTGGAAGACAATCCGCCGGGATTCCCTTGGTCGAACCCCGTTCTGCGCCATGTGCGGCACCGGACAGCACCTCCAGGTGCACCACATCATTCCGTTCCGCCTAACGCGGGACAATTCGCAAACCAATCTGATCCCGCTTTGCCGCGCCTGCCACAAGCGGGTGGAGGCGGTGTTCCACGATGTCGAGGCGGTCGACCCGCCGTTGCCCGTCACCAAGCTCGTCCTGTTCTGCAGCATTCATGCGCGCCGGACGGTGACCCTGCACCTGCTCAAGAGATCCACTCATGTCGGTCAACGCACTGCAGCTTGAACAATGGCCCATCGGCCGCCTCGTCGAATACGAGCGCAACCCGCGCAAGAACGACGACGTGGTCGACCGGATGGCACAGGCCATCATGGAGTTCGGTTTCCGCATTCCGATCGTCGCGCGCAGCGACGGGCTGGTGGTCGACGGGCATCTGCGGCTGAAGGCGGCGCGTGTGCTCGGCCTCGACACCGTGCCCGTGGTCCTCGCGGACGAGTTGTCGGAGACGCAGATCAAAGCGTTTCGCCTGCTGGCAAACCAGTCGGCAAACTGGGCGGAGTGGGATGAACTGCTGCTGTCGGCCGAACTGAACGACCTGCTGGCCGAAGACTACGACCTGTCGCTCATCGGTTTCGATGACGCGGAACTGGAGGCACTGTTGGCCGGTGAAGTCGACCCCGAGACCGTCTCCCGAGAGGGCGAGGACGATGTTCCGGAGGCCCCCGAAAATCCGACCAGTCGCCCCGGCGATCTCTGGGTGCTGGGCAAGCATCGGCTGCTCTGCGGGGACGCGACGGTGGCAACAGACGTCGAGCGTCTGCTCGGCGATGTGACACCGCTGCTGATGGTGACCGATCCACCCTACGGCGTCGAATACGATCCCGGCTGGCGCAACAAAGCTGGCGCCGCCGCGACCAAGCGGACCGGCAAGGTGCTGAATGACGACCGCGCTGACTGGCGCGAGGCCTGGGCGCTGTTTCCGGGCGATGTGGCCTATGTCTGGCACGGCGCACTGCATGCGACGACGGTCGCGGACAGCCTCGAAGCCTCCGGCTTCAACATCCGGTCCCAGATCATCTGGGCAAAGGATCGTCTGGTGCTGAGCCGCGGCGACTATCACTGGCAGCACGAGCCCTGCCTCTATGCCGTGAAGAAGACCGGCAAAGGCCACTGGGCCGGTGACCGCAAGCAGACGACTCTCTGGCAGATCGCCAACAAGGATCAGGACGCGGACACCGTGCACGGCACGCAGAAACCGGTCGAATGCATGCGCCGGCCCATCCTGAACAATTCCAGTCCGGGCCAAGCGATCTACGAGCCGTTCATGGGATCTGGCACCACGCTGATCGCGGCCGAAACCACGGGGCGCGTTTGCCTAGGGATCGAGCTGAACCCGGCCTATGTCGATGTCGCCGTGCAGCGCTGGCAGGCATTCACCGGTCACCAGGCCGTGCTGGACGGGACCGGCGAGAGCTTCGCCGATCTGACGGCCAAACCACGCTGAGGCGATGCATGACTTGGCTTTACATCCCTCCGGACGCGCTTCCGGAGCCGGAAACCTGTTCGGCCTCTCGCTCTGCTCCGGCGCAGGCGGGCTCGACCTCGGCCTCACCATCGCCATGCCCGGATATCGAACTGTGGGCCATGTCGAACGGGAAACCTACGCCGCGGCCATTCTCGTGGCACGGATGGAAGAGGCGACCCTGGATCCGGCGCCTGTCTGGGACGACGTTGCCAGCTTCGACGGCCGACCGTGGCGCGGCGCGGTGGACATCATCACTGCGGGATATCCGTGCCAGCCGTTCTCTGTCGCGGGCAAACGCCGGGGCGCGGACGACCCACGCCACCTCTGGCCGCATGTCGCGCGGATTATTGGCGAGGTTGAGCCGCCCTTCGTCTTCCTCGAGAATGTCGCCCATCATCTCCGCCTCGGATTCCCCGAAGTCGCCAGCGGACTGGTCGGCATGGGCTACAAGCTTGCGGCAGGCCTCTTTATGGCGGCGGAAGTCGGTGCGCCGCACAAGCGCGAGCGGCTGTTCATCCTCGCGCTCCGCGAGCACGACCAACTGGCCGACCCCGCGCGCCTGCTCCGGGACCCGCTCGAGCGGTGGAAACCGGACGGAGATGCTCCGGCTCTGGCCAACGCCACGGGCGAGCGCGAACGAGAACAGGCAGACGAAACCAACACCGTCGCAGGAAGCAGGCAAGCATGGGATGAACCTGGCAACGAGCGCCGCGATGTGGCCAACGCCCCAGACCGACAGTTTCCGCAGCCGCGGCGGTGCCCGAAAGCACGAGAAGGGGCTGGACGGGATGGCCCGGGACTGGCCGACGCCGATGGCGACGGACGGGAACAAGCCGAGCGCGGGCAATCGCAAGTCCGCCGACCTGACCAGCGCCAGCCAGATGTGGATGACGCCGACGGCGCGGGATCACAAGGACGGGGCCACGACACTGGCGAACACGCCTGTGAACGGCCTGCTTGGCCGCCAGGTCCTGGTGACGCCGATGGCTGGGAGCGATACCTCCGAGCCGCGCCGGACGCTGAACCCAGCATTCGTCGAGGCTCTGATGGGCTGGCCCACCGGGTGGACCGGCTTCGGCTCTGCGGCAACGGCGTGGTCCCCTTGGTTGCGGCGCATGCGCTGCGAACTCTCGCGGCTGAACTGCTGGCCGATGGATGAAGGCGAGCCAGCATGAAGCAATCGCGCCTCATGTCGTTCGTCGAGGCCGTCGCCAACGTGGTCATCGGCTACGGCGTCGCGGTCGTTACGCAGATCCTGATCTTCCCGATCTTCGGGCTACACACGACGCTGGCGCAGAACATGAAAATGGGCGCGGTGTTTACTGTGGTGAGCATCGCCCGATCATTTGCCCTGCGGCGTGTGTTCGAGGTTATTCGCGTCCGAATGTTAAACTGAAAAGTCGCTATTTAGGCGCTTGATCCATAACATTTCGAGAATTTTCCAGATGGGCTATAATTGGGGTTCCGACCGAGCATTCTCCGTTGTTTGCGAGGTAGCTTTCAAAAGGAAACCAGCATGCAGATCGAAGTCAGTACGGACAACAGCATCGACGGGAGTGAAGGCCTGACCAACCTGATCAAGGGTTTGGTTCAGCACGATTTGGCCAACCTTGATGATCATATCACTAGGATTGAGGTTCACCTCAGCGACGCGCGCACCGGCCCGACGGGCCAGGAGAACAAGCATTGCATGATCGAAGCACGACTCAAAGGGCGCCAGCCCGTCGTTACGAAGGATTCGGCTGCGACAGTCGAGAAGGCAGCGAAAGGGGCAGCGGGCAAATTAAAGAACATGCTGGAGAGTACTCTGGGAAAATTGTCGGATAGCCGGTGAATTTCCTCGCAGTAGTTTCCTCAACCGCAATCTGTTGCCGCCTTGAAAAAACGTCAAACGGAATCAAATGGAAGGGCATCAATCATGGCTGATGAAGACGATCTTTGGGCCTTGGAGGAACGGTTCTGGACCGAAGGTGCTGACAGTGCGCGACATATGACGGCAAAAGACGCGGTCTTTGTTTTCCCATATCCTGCCGGAATTCTACAGGGCGACTCGCTTTGGCGGGAGAGCAGCGTCGCGCAACGATGGCGATCCGTGGTAATGACAGAGCGTTATTTCAAGCGAGAGAAAGACGTCGCCGTTCTGGCATATCGCGTCTCCGCAGAGCGCGGCGACATACCGATCTACGAGGCCCTGTGCACATCGTCCTATCTGCAGGATGACGGTAAGTGGCTGCGAATAGCACACCAGCAAACTCCCGTTTCCTGACGTGTCGACGTCGGCTCGTGGCCTTTCGCGACGGCTTTGGGATGCAGAACCAAGTCCTAATAAGGGCAAAAAGAATTCGTGAGATTTAAGGCGGTGCCGACTGAGAAACCGCCGTCCCAAAGGGACGACGGCACAGCTTCGATGTCGCAGGCTTTTCAGGCGGCGGGGAGTTTGTAGACACGCCCCCGATCCTCAACCTTTTCTGAGGTGACCTCTAGTCCGAGCTTCTTTTTCAGCGCTCCGGCCATCGCGCCTCGCACCGTATGCGACTGCCAGTTCGTCGCGGCCATGATCTCCTCGATGGTCGCGCCGTCCGCCGCGCGCAGCATGGCAATCAGGGTGGCCTGCTTGGTGCCCTCGCGCGGTGTCCGCACCTTGGGCGCGGGGACTGTTTTGGTTGCGGTGTTCGCGTCCTCGCGCTCGATGCCGATGGCGGCGAGGCCTGCGTCGGTGGCGATCAGTGTGACGCCGTGGCCGTCGCCGGTCTCGCGCCAGACGGGTTCGCCCTTGCGCATGTCGGCTTCGACCTCTTCGAGGAAGCCCTTGGCAAGCATTGCGCTGACCACCTTTGAAGCTGCCCCGCCGCGCAGGCTCACGGGCAACGGCAGCGCAATGCGGTCCTCGATCTGGGCCGCGCGGGACAGGATGATTGTCTGGGTGTCGGAAAGCTTGGTCATGGGGTCGTCTCCGTGTTCGGACCGCGACCGTCGCGGTCTTCTACGACCCCAAGCCGCGCAGGGCGCGCAGCCGGAGTTCGGGAGGAGGTCCGAGGTCAGATCAGCCCGAGATCCCGCAGGAGCACTGCGGCGTCCGTAAGCCGGTCGGTGGCGACGTCGATTGCGATTGTCATGCTGTCGGCGGTGAGGCGCGCGGGAACGTTTGCTTCCTCGCGGAGTGATGCTGCGATCTCGTCAAGGACCGCCGGTATACGGCTCGTATCCCAAGGCTCGTTGAGGCCCCGAATGGCGATGCGGATAGTGCTGGTTTCCATGGCGTTTGTTCCGTTCATTCCGCGTGCTCGCCCTCGCTGAAGGCGCTGTCAGTGATGCGCTTCAGGAGGCTTGCGTAATGCTCAAGGGTGCCGACATGGCCCCAGTTGATCTCGTCGGGATGGGCGTTGAAATGCTCGTCGCTGAGGCTTGCCAAGCGGGCGAGCATCTCGTCGATTTCGGCCTTCTTGCCGATGAAGGCGTTCAATGCGGCCTCCTTGTTCCGCGCAGCCTTCTCGGCGCGCAGTTGGTGGCGGGGTGTGGTGATCGGGTTCAGGCGGGTCATCGCGGTCGCTCCGTGGTGAGTTGCATCGTTTTCGTAGGATCACGTTCGCTCTGGTGCGGAGGCTTATCAACTACATAAGCACATGATTTTGAGTGATAATCGGAGCGCGTCATGGAGGGTCTGAGCGAGCGCCAGTATGCCGCCCGCGTCGGCCTTTCACGCGGCGCGATCCAGAAGGCCAAGGCCACCGGACGCGTGGTTTTACATGGCGATGGCAGCATCGACGCAGAGGCCAGCGATGCCCTGCGCGCGCAAGCCACCGATCCGTCGAAAACCCGTAAAGCTCCACAACCAAAACTGAAGCCCGTCCCGGAGGCGGCGGTCTCCGCCGTGGGAGAAACCCTACGCGAACAGGGAATGCCTGCCCCGCAGGTGGGCAGCAGCACCACGTTCCTGCAGGCCAAGACGGCCAACGAAGTGCTGAAGGCGCAGGAACGCCGCCTCCGGCTCCAGAAGCTCAAGGGCGAGTTGATCGACCGGGTCCGCGCGTTGTCGCTGGTCTTTCGGCTGGCACGGCAGGAGCGCGATGTCTGGGGCAACTGGCCCGCGCGGGCTGCGGCGCTGATGGCGGCCGATCTGTCGGCCTCATGCAGCGAAGCGTTAGGCCATGAAATCACTGTGGAGCCCGCGGCGATGCAGAAGGTTCTGGAGAAACATGTCCGTGCCCAGCTCGACGATCTTGCCGAGGTCAAACCCGATCTCAGGTGAGGATGACTTCGATGGCGCGGTGGAAATCCTGCGCGCCTGGGGAGCGGGCCTCACGCCGGATGCGGACCTGACCGTGTCTGAATGGGCGGATCGGCACCGAATGCTGTCGGGCCGCGCTTCGGCGGAACCGGGCCGGTATCGCACCGCCCGCACGCCTTATATGGGCGAGATCATGGACCGGCTGTCGCCCGTCGATCCAACGCAGCGGATCGTGTTCATGAAGGCGGCGCAGGTCGGAGCGACGGAAGCGGGCAACAACTGGATCGGCTTTGCCATCCACCAGGCGCCGGGCCCGATGCTTGCCGTCCAGCCGACGGTGGAATTGGCGAAGCGAAACTCACGCCAGCGGATCGATCCGCTGATCGACGAAAGCCCGGAGCTGCGCGAGCGTGTCAAACCGGCGCGATCGCGCGACGCGGGCAATACGATGCTGTCGAAGGAATTCGCGGGCGGCATCCTGATTATGACCGGGGCGAACTCGGCGGTCGGACTGCGCTCGACTCCGGCACGCTACATCTTCCTCGATGAGGTCGATGCCTATCCGGCCTCCGCTGACGATGAAGGCGATCCGGTCACTTTGGCGGAAGCGCGCTCGCTGACCTTCGCCCATCGGCGCAAGGTGTTTTTGGTCTCGACGCCGACGATCCGGGGGCTGAGCCGGATCGAGCGAGAGTTCGAGGCGAGCGACCAGCGGCGGTTTTTCGTGCCATGCCCACATTGCGGTCAGGAACAGTGGCTCAAGTTCGAGCGACTGCGCTGGCAGAAGGGCCGTCCGGAGACGGCAGAGTATCACTGTGAGGGCTGTGAGACACCCATCGCCGAACACAACAAGACGGCGATGCTGGAGGCCGGCGAATGGCGCGCGACTGCGACGGCCGCCGATCCTGGCACTGTCGGCTATCACCTGTCGGCTCTCTATTCTCCGATCGGCTGGCTGAGCTGGGAGCGCGTCGTGCGGGCCTGGGACGCGGCGCAAGGGTCGGACGAGGCGATCAAGGCATTCCGCAACACGATCCTCGGCGAGACATGGGTCGAGACCGGCGAAGCGCCGGACTGGCAGCGGCTTTACGACCGGCGTGAGCGCTGGACATCCGGTATGGTGCCTGCGGGCGGGTTGTTCCTCACCGCTGGGGCCGATGTCCAGAAGGACCGGATCGAGGTCGATGTCTGGGCCTGGGGTCGCGGTCTCGAAAGCTGGCTGGTCGATCACGTTGTCATCGAGGGCGGCCCGGATCGGCATGACGCGTGGTCGGAACTGACGGCGCTGCTGGACCGGTCGTGGCCGCATGAGCGCTGCGCGCATCTGCGCATCGCGCGGCTCGCCATCGACACCGGCTACGAGGCCCCGGCGGTCTATTCCTGGTCGCGGGCGCAAGGCTTCGCGCAGGTCTCGCCGGTGAAGGGTGTCGAGGGGTTCAACCGCTCGAGCCCGGTCTCGGGCCCGACCTTCGTCGATGCGACCGAGGGCGGCAAACGTCTGCGGCGCGGGGCGCGGCTGTGGACGGTGGCGGTGTCGACCTTCAAGGCCGAAACCTACCGCTTCCTGCGACTGGCGCGCCCGACCGAGGAGGACATGGCCGACGGGGCGGCGTTTCCGCCCGGCTCGGTGCATCTGCCGCACTGGGTCGAGAACGAATGGCTGAAGCAGTTCGTCGGCGAGCAGTTGGTCACGGTGCGCACGAAGCGCGGCTTCGCCCGGATGGAATGGCAGAAACTTCGGGAACGCAACGAAGCGCTGGACTGCCGGGTCTACGCCCGGGCCGCTGCCTGGATCGTGGGCGCGGATCGGTGGACCGATGAGAAATGGCGCGACCTCGAGGATCAGCTCGGCGTCACCGACGCCTCTGCGGATCCCGCAGGGCAGATCAACAGGCAAGCACAGATGCCGCAGGGCAAACGCAGATCCGACTGGCTCGGGCGGCGTGGAGGATGGTTTTGATGACCGACTGGACGGAAACCGAACTTTCTGCGCTGCGCCGCGCCTATGCCAGCGGCACGACGCGGGTCAGCTATGACGGCAAATCCGTCGACTATGGATCGGCCGAGGATCTACTGGCGCGAATCCGAACCATCGAGCGGGCCATCGCCGGAACGACACGGCCATTACCGATCGCCGGGCTCGCGAGTTTCTCGCGTGGAGATCGGTGATGTCCGCGAACTGGTTCGACCATGCGATTGCCACGGTGGCACCGCGTGCCGCGGCCCGGCGCGTGATGGCTCGCCAAGCGTTTGAAACCTTGACGCGGGGCTATGATGGTGCGGCAAAAGGGCGGCGCACTGACGGTTGGCGCGCGCCGGGCACCTCTGCTGACACCGAGGTTGGCGTGGCCGGGGCGCTCCTTCGCGACCGGATGCGTGATCTGGTGCGGAACAACCCGCATGCGGCGAAGGCCGTCGGGGTGCTGGTGAACAACATCGTCGGTGCGGGCATCATGCCCCGGGCGGCCAGTGGCACCGACAAGCTGGACCGGAAGGTCGATGCGCTCTTCGCCCGGTGGTCGGACGCGGCTGACGCCGACAGCCAGCTCGACTTCTATGGTCTGCAAACGCTGATCTGCCGAGAAATGGTCGAGGCAGGCGAGGTCCTGGTGCGCCGACGTCTGCGCCGCGCAGCGGATGGCTTGCCAGTCCCGTTGCAATTGCAGGTGCTTGAGGCCGACTTCCTTGACGCCACCAAAACCGGCGCGCTCGGTGCAGGACGCCTGGTGCAGGGGATAGAGTTTGACCCGCTCGGAAAACGTCGGGCTTATTGGTTGCACGCCGAACATCCGGGCGATGCCTATGGCGCGATGCAGAACGGTCTGCAGAGCCGCCCGGTGCCGGCCAGCGAGATCGCCCATGTGTATGAGAAGCAGCGCACACAGGCGCGCGGCGTGCCCTGGGGCGCGCCGGTGATCCGCAGCTTGCGCGATCTTGACGACTATGAGGTTGCCGAACTGGTCCGAAAGAAAACTGAGGCCTGTGTGACCGCCATCGTCTTCGGCGATGACGAGGCCCAGCAGGGCATCGCGCCCTCTGTGGTCGATGCCGACGGCAACCGGGTTGAACAGTTCGAACCGGGCCTCATCGCCTATGCGCGCGGGGGCAAGGACATCCGCTTCAACCAGCCCTCTGCCACCGGCGGTTATGGCGAATACAAGCGGGCCAGCCTGCATACGATCTCGGCAGGCTTCCGGGTGCCCTATGAATTGCTGACCGGGGATTTGTCCCAGGTGAACTATTCCTCGATCCGGGCGGGGCTCGTGGAGTTCCGCCGCCAGATCGACGCCGTGCAATGGCAGCTGTTCATTCCGATGTTCTGCGCCCCGGTTTGGCGCTGGTTCACCGAGGCCGCGTGGGCCGCAGGGCAGATCCCATCGCCGGACGTACCGGTCGAATGGTCGCCGCCCAAGTTCGAAGCGGTCGATCCGCAGAAGGACGCGATGGCGAACCTGCTGTCGATCCGCTCCGGCACCATGACGCTGGCCGAGGTAATCGCCCGGCAGGGGCGCAACCCTGACGCCGTGCTAGCGGAAATCGCCGCCACAAACGCTAAGCTCGATGCACTCGGTCTGGTGCTCGACAGCGATCCGCGCCGCGTCACCAAGACCGGCAGCGCGCAGACCAGTGACCCGGCCAGCGATCCCGCCGACGACGACCCGGTCAATGACCCGGCGAGCGATCCGGCCGACGACTCCGATACGGACCCGACGCGGCCCGACACCGACCAACAGGACTGACCAACATGGACACGATGATCGAATTACCGGCCCTGCGCCGGTCGGCGGAGCTTGCGCCAAACTCAGCTGATACTGACGCCCGCACCGTTGAGGTGATCTGGTCGGCGGGCGCGCGTGTTCGCCGGTCGACCTTATTCGGCGAGCCCTATGACGAAGAGCTGAGCCTCGACCCGACCCATGTGCGGCTTGATCGTCTGAACGCGGGCGCGCCCTTCCTGAAGGTGCATGAGATCGACACGCTTGACGCCGTGATCGGCTCGGTCGTGCGGGGTTCGGCGCGTATCGAAAACGGTCGCGGCATTGCGCAGGTCAGGATTAGTGAGCGCGCGGACGTCGAACCGATCTGGCGGGACATCCAGGCCGGGCACATCCGCGCGGTCTCCATCGGCTACCAGGTCCATCGCTTCGAAGTGTCCAAACCTGAAGTGGCCCGAGAACTCTGGCGGGCGGTCGACTGGACGCCCTTCGAGGTGTCCGCCGTGCCCGTTGGGGCAGATCCCGCCGCAGGGTTTCGCGCTCAATCCCCACTTCACGACTGCGTCCTCCATCGCCGGGACGTCTCACCCACTCAAACAGGAGCCATCCCGATGACGGAAAAACTCAACGCCCCGGCCGCAGAGGCCAAAGACCAGCCTAGCGACACTCTCGCGACCGAGGACACCACCATGACTGAACCGAAGACTTCCGCGACTGAGCCGAAGGCCGCCGCAAGTGAAACCCGCACCCAACCGAAGGCGCAGAAGCCCGATGCCCCCGTTGTGCCTGACACTGAAGCCGTCGCAACCCGCGCCCGTGAAACGGAACGCGACCGCGTGTCCACGATCTACGATCTGGCGGGACGCCTGAACCTCGAGCGCGGCTTTGCCGAGGATCTGGTCAAGCGCGGCACCGACGTCGGTGAGGCCCGGCGTCTGATCCTCGATCAGGTTGCCGCAAAATCCGAGGAAACCCGCACGTTCAGCCAGGTGTCGGTCCCGCTGGGTGGCCGCAATGAGGCGATCACCCGACGCGATGCCGTGGCGAACGCGCTGCTGCACCGCTACAGCCCGACGCTGTTCACTCTGGAAGACGCCGCCCGCCAGTATCGTGGCATGACGCTCATGGAACTGGCCCGCGAGAGCCTCGGCAATGCGGGCGTGAACACGCGCGGCCTTTCGCGTGATGAGGTGGCCACGCGCGCTCTGCATTCGACGTCCGATTTCCCCGAGATCCTGTCGGCGGTGACCAACAAGACGCTGCGACAAGCCTATGATGCCTATCCGCGCACCTTCATGCTGTTCTGCCGCCAGGTGCTCGCCACCGATTTCAAGGCGATGCACCGGGTCCAGCTCGGCGAGGCACCGCAGCTGCTGGAAGTAGGCGAGAGCGGCGAGTTTAAGCGTGGCACGCTCGGAGAGAGCAAGGAGAGCTACAAGGTCAAGACCTATGGCCGGGTGGTCGCGATCACCCGCCAAACGCTGATCAACGACGATCTCGACGCCTTCACCCGGATCCCGGCGATGTACGGCAACTCCATCGCGCAGCTGGAGTCGGACGTGGTCTGGGGCATAATCACCGCCAACCCGGCGATGGCCGACGGCAATGCGCTGTTCCACACCAGCCACAAGAACCTCGCAGCCACCGGCGCGGCGCTGGCTGTCGATGCTGTCGGTGCAGCCCGTGCGGCGATGGCCAAGCAGACGGGTCTCGACAAGAAAACGGTCCTGAACGTGCGGCCTACCTTCCTGATCGTGCCCGCCTCGCTGGAGCTGAAGGCGGAGCAGATGGTCGCCCAGAACCTAGTGCCCGCAGCGACGTCCAACGTCGTGCCGCAATCGATCCGCACGCTCGCGCCGATCAGCGAGCCCCGGCTCGATGCCACAAGCGAGACAGCCTGGTATCTGGCGGCCAGCCCGAACCAGATCGACACCATCGAGTACGCTTATCTCGAGGGACAGCAGGGCGCGTACATCGAGACGCGCAACGGCTTCGATGTCGACGGGGTCGAGATCAAGTGCCGCCTCGACTTCGGCGCCAAGGCTATCGACTGGCGCGGCCTCTACAAGAACCCGGGTGCGTGAGACGGATTCAAGGACCAACCTTCAAAACATGGCCATGAGCTCATATGTTACTCCCATCGTTGGATGATTTGGAGTGACGCCATGCAAGCGGCATTGGTTTTTTCAGGGCTGCTCGCACTGGTTTGGGGCATTTGGAAGCTGGGCGAGCCATGGCGGAAGTATCATGCGGAGCATATTGAGCCACTCGAGAAGGAACTCGCGTCAGCCGAATCAAGACGCGCTGAAAAAAAGCGAGCCCAAGGGCAAGCCATTGCCGACGCAGAACTATTCACCAGAGATTTCCGAACAGAGGTTCGTCGGCACCAAAAGGCAAAGAGCGAAGCCTACGATGTTCTGAACCCGCTGCGCGAACGCAAGTCGGACCTTCACGATGAGATGAAAGATGTGCGCTCGAGCCTCGATAGCTGGCATCGAAGTTCGAAGAGCTTTTTCGGGAATAAAGGTCGAAAGATCAAGGATGACAGTGTCCTCGGTTGGTTCGGGCTTGAGCAAACGGTCGCTCAGAAGGAGAGCCTGGAGCGCCGCCGCGAGGCCGTCTCTACGGAGATTGGTGACCTGAAGGATGAAATGTCAGACATCTATGAGCGGCGGATAAAGCCCGCCAAAGAAGGCATAAAGGCCGCTTTTGATGACGAAAAACGCCTAAAGCGATTTCGACAAGACGGATTGGACGAGCGCCATTTTCGCACCAAGGCAAAGGAACTAAACTCAGAGATTGCTGCGATCAATGTCGAGATTGAGCGTCTAAAGGCAGCTATCACCGATGCGACCGAAACTTACAAGAAACCTCGTGCAGCCTGACCTGTAGGACCAATATCTGATTACCCGAAGGGGCGGCCAAATGGCCGCCTTTTTCGTTTCCTGAAGGAGCAAACGATGAAAAACTACGTCCAGCCCGGCAATACCATCACCCTGACCGCACCCTATGCCGTGACCTCCGGCGACGGCCTGCTTGTCGGCTCCATCTTCGGCATCGCGTCTGCGGACGCCGCGTTGAACGATCCCGTCGAGGCCGCGCTCGTCGGCATCTTCGACCTGAAGAAGGTCGCAAGTCAGGCCTGGTCCGCAGGTGACAAGGTCTATTGGGACAACACCAACAAGGAAGCTACCAAGACCGCCACGGCGAATACGCTGATCGGTGTGGCAACCGAAGCTGTTGCTGGCGGCGCGAGCGACGTGATCGGCCGGGTGCGCCTGAACGCGAGCTTCTGATGACGGCGTTTGCCGTCGTTCTTGATGCGCTGTTCGCGGATCCCAACATCGGGCGCGAGGCAATCTACACCTCCGACGGCGGCGCGCCTGTGCTGGTGCGCATCGTCTCGCGGCAGGCTGACGCAATCAGTGACTTCGGCGACGCCCGGCTCTGGTCGGAAACGACCCGGATCGACCTGCGCGTCGCGGAGGTTCCGGCCCCGCGTCCTGGCGACCGCTTGGAAATGGACGGCGATGCCTTCCTAATTCAGGGCGAGCCTGTCCGCGACCGGGAACGGTTGGTCTGGACTGTGGAACTGAGGCCCGCGTGAAACTGAAGCTCGACATCGATCCGGACATTGTCGCGATGATGGCAGCCGAGGTCGCGGCCGGGGAACGCGCGGTGACGGCCGCCATGCGCGAGGCTGGGACCGGGCTGAAGACCGCGTGGCGGCTACAGATCACCGGCGCGGGGCTCGGCACACGGCTCGCCAACTCGATCCGCAGCCAGAACTTCCCGAGATCGGGTGAAAGCCTGGATGCGGCGGCGTTGGTTTGGTCCAAAGCACCGGTGATCGTCAGCGCACATGACACGGGGCCGTTGATCCGCTCGAAGGATGGGTTCTGGCTTGCAATCCCGCTGCCCGCAGCTGGCAAATCCACGCGCGGTGGTCGGATTACCCCCGGTGAATGGGAACGGCGGCGCGGTCTGCGCCTGCGGTTCGTTTATCGTCGCATAGGCCCAAGCCTGCTGGTGGCGGAGGGACGGCTGAACACCAAGGGCCAGGCAGTGGTGTCGTGCTCCAAGACCGGGCGCGGAAAGGTCACCGCGCCGATCTTCCTGCTGGTGCCGCAGGTCAAGCTGCCGAAACGGCTAAACCTGGCGCGGGATGCTGACAGGGCGTTGGACAGCGTGCCGGGGCTGATCGTGGCGAATTGGGTGGATCAGCGGTTCTAACAGAACCCCTGCATCACAGATTCGCATTCCGCCCGAATGTTTTTTGCACCAGCAGCTGACGACCAATCAGCCCAGCTAATGTGAGCCAACCCGGATGACTGCCTCTTCTTCTCGTAGAGTCCCTGAGCGACAAGCTTGGGCAGCATGACCGCGTCGTAGAGGGCATAATTGCGGTCCCATCGTATAGCCGCGAACCACTGCGCCTTGTCGAGATTGTGCTGCTTCAGCGAAACGCGGGGATAAGGGCCATCTGTGCCGAGGATCCGCGATTTCACCTCAATTAGACCAAATTGCGGAGAGCGAACATCTGATCCGCGGTTGTTGCCACCAATAACCTCGCCGCCCGTTGCGATCGCGACCAGGATTTCAGCTAAGATTTCGTGGCTGATCTTGTCATAGCGGGCCATGCATTTCGCCGTCTGAAGAATGTTCCAGATTTCTCGCGCGTCTTCTGCCGCATGATTTTGTTTTTCTGACAAAAGAAGATCTCCAATACTCTCAGTTGAAAATGCTGAATAAGCAGAGCGCGAAGAGCTCGCAACGCATCTCTAAGGGTTTTCCGCATGCCCACCCCTCGCGAAACCATCCTCGCCGCGCTACACGCGCTGCTTTCGGCGCTGCCCGCCACCGCCCTGCGCGGCGAGGTGCTGCCTGAGCGCGTGCCCGCTGAGGGGCTGCTGATCCTGCGCGATGGCGAGCCGGGGGAGCCGGAGGTCACGCTGTCGCCGCTGCGCTACCATTATCGGCACCGGGCAGAGATCGAAGCGGTCGTTCAAGGCGCGGACCGTGACGCCACTTTCGACACACTGACCGCCAGCATCGGCACGGCCATCGCCGCCGACCGCACGTTGGGCGGCCTCTGCGACTGGGTCGAGGCGGAAGCACCGCGACCGGTCGATCTGCCTGTCGAGGGCGCGGCCAGCCTGAAGGCAGCCGTCATTCCGGTGTTGCTGCACTATTCAACGGCCGACCCGCTCGGCTGATCTCGACAATCCGAGGAGAACACCATGGCACGAGCCCAAGGGGCGCGGGCGCAGATGGCGCTTGCGTTCGAAACGACCTATGGAACGCCGCCGGTGGGTGGCTTCACAAAAATGCCCTTTGCCAGCACCTCGCTCGGTGCAGAGCAGCCGCTGCTCAATTCGGAACTGCTGGGTTACGGCCGTGATCCGCTAGCACCAATCAAGGACGCGGTGACGGCCGATGGCGATGTCGTCGTACCGCTTGACGCCGAGGCCTTCGGGTTCTGGCTAAAGGCGGCTTTTGGCGATCCAACCACGTCCGGCACCGGCCCGTGGACCCATGAATTCCAGTCGGGTGCGTGGACGCTGCCCAGCATGTCCATCGAGACGGGCATGCCCGAGGTGCCGCGCTACGCGATGTATTCCGGATGTGTGCTTGACCAGATCACTTGGCAGTTGCAGCGGTCGGGACTGTTGACCGCGACCGCGCGGCTGGTGGCGCAGGGCGAGACGGTTGGAACGACGACCAGTGCAGGCACGCCTGCCGCTCTCGAATTGCAGCGCTTCGGCCATTTCAACGGGTCGATCACTCGGAACGGCTCCGCCCTCGGCAACGTCGTCTCGGCCGATATCACCTATGCCAACAACCTCGACCGGATCGAGACCATCCGGTCGGACGGCCGCATCGACGGGGCCGACCCGTCCATCGCCGCGCTGACTGGCCGGATCGAGGTGCGCTTCGCCGACCAGACGCTGGTGACGCAGGCGATCAACGGCGAAGCCTGCGAGATGGTATTCGCCTACGTCCTGCCCTCCGGCGAGAGCTTCACCTTCACCGTGCATGCAGTCTACCTGCCGCGCCCGCGCATCGAGATTTCCGGGCCGCAGGGCGTGCAGGCGACCTTCGACTGGCAGGCCGCCCGCGACAGCGTGGTCGGCAGGATGTGCACCGCCACCCTCGTGAACGATGTGGAGACGTATTGATGCTCGCGCTCGATTTGACCAACGCCCCGCGCTGGCATGACCTCGCGCCCGGCGTTCGCGTGCAGCTGCGGCCGCTGACCACCGCGCTGATGGTGGCGACGCGCAGCGACCCGGTCGTGGAAGCTGTGCCTGACGAGGCCACTGACGAGGAGCGCGCCGTCGCCTTCGCCAAAGCGCTGGCGCGACGGGCTGTGCTTGCCTGGGACGGCATCGGCGATGCCGACGGCAAGCCCATCGACCCGAGCCCCGAGGCCATCGACGCGCTGCTCAATGTCTGGCCGATCTTCGAAGCCTTCCAGCTGACCTACGTCTCGAAGGGCCTGCTGCTGGAGCAGGAAAAAAACGTCTCCGCGCTCTCGCCGAGTGGTCCTTCGGCGGGGGCGAGCGATACTGCGAGGGTTGCGAACCCTGCGAAGGCAGCCCGCAAGCCTGCCCGGACTGCCCGGCGCGGCTGAACCGGCCGGAAACTCCGGAGGGTTGGCAGGTCTGGGACCTCGTCGGCCGCCTCGGAGGCCAGCTCCGCGTTCTGCCGGGCGCGGTGATCGGCTGGGACATGTCGGCCGCGCTGGCGCTCGGCGACGCGCTCGGCGTGCCACCGCTCGCCATGGCCGAACTGCTGCCCGTCATCGAAGCGGTGATGGTCACCAAGCTCAACGAACAGATGGATCACTCCCATGGCGGAAAAACGGGTTAGCGTCCGCCTCGCCGCGGTCGGCGGGCGACAGGTGCGCGCCGAACTGGAAGGTGTCGGCGAGGCCGGGTCGCACGGCTTCGGACGGCTGAGCCGCGAGATGGAGGCGGCCAACGCCCGGCTGGTGGCCTTCTCGCGCCGGGTCCGGGTCGCGGCCGCCGCCGCCGTGGCCGCCGCTGCAGCCGCGGGCGTGGCAATGGTCCGGTCCGGGCTGCAGACGGTCGATGCGCAGGCCAAGCTCGCACAGTCGCTCGGCACCACCGTTGCCTCGATCCAGACGCTGGAGCGCGCGGGCGAGCTTGCGGGCGTGTCGATGTCCGGAATCGAGCAGGCGACGAAAGACATGACACGACGGCTGAGCCAGGCTGCCGCCGGGACCGGTCCCGCCGCCGACGCGCTCGACCGGCTGGGGCTCTCGGCCGGCGAGCTGATCGCCCTGCCGCTGGACCAGCGCGTCGGTGCGATCAACGCCGCCATCGAGGACTTCGTGCCTGCCGCTGAACGCGCAGCAGTCGCGGGCCAGCTGTTCGGCGAGGAAGGTTCGATCGCCATGTCGCGGATCGACACGGCGACGCTGCGCCAGGCGACCGAGGACGTGCGCGCCTTCGGGGTCGTGGTCTCCGAGCAGGACGCCGACCAGATCGAGCGGACCAACGATGCGATCTCCCGGCTCGGTCTGATCTGGCGCGGGCTGTCCAACCAGCTCGCGGTCGCCGCGGCACCCGCGCTGGAGGCCGTCGCCAACGCCATGGCGGCCGTGGCAAGCCGCACGGGTCCGCTGGGCACCTCGATCCGCGGGCTCTTCGACAACATCGGCCGCCTGACCACCTACGCCGCCACCTTCGCGGCCTTTCTCGCGAGCCGCTGGGTGGCGGGAATGGCCGCTGCGGCGCTTTCGGTCCGTGGCCTTGCAACCGCGCTCGTCGTTTTGCGCGGCGCGCTGATCCGGACCGGTATCGGGGCGCTGATCGTCGGCGCTGGCGAACTCGTCTACCAGTTCACCCGGCTTGTGTCGGGAGCCGGCGGCTTTGGCGAGGCAATGTCGCTCCTAAAGGACCTTGCCGTCGAAGTTTGGGATCGGATCAAGATGGGGGCTGCGGCGGCGGGCGCTGCGACCACGGCGATGTTCTTCGATCTGAAGGCCGATGCCGCCTCCGGCATGCAGAGCGCCATCGAGAGCGTGGTGGCTTTTGGCAACACGGCCGCGAACACTTTTGAGGGTGCCTATGAGGCGATCAAGGCGATCTGGGGAATGCTGCCCGCCGCCATCGGCGATCTCGCGTTTCAGGCGGCGAACAGCCTGATCGACGGTGTCGAAGCGATGCTGAACGGCGTTGTTTCTCGCATCAACACATTCATCGGCGGGATCAATCAGGGGCTGGAAGCGCTCGGGTCGGAGCGACGCATCTCGATCATCCCCGATCTCGACCTCGGCGAGATCGAGAACCGCTTCGAGGGCGCGGCGACCGCCGCAACCACCGCAGCGCAGGCGGCCTTCGACCGAGCCTTCGAGGACAGCCCGCTCACTGCGCCAGACCTTGGTCTGACCGAGGCGGCGAACAGGGCGCTCGAGTCCGCGAACGTCTATCGCGGCGCCGCGCGCGATCTGGCCGAAGGGGCCCGCGCGCCGCTCGAAAGCTGGCAGGCGCTGCGCGACGCAGTCCGAGGCACAGACGAGGACGGCGCCGGCGCTTTGGCCGAGACGACCGCTGCGGCGGAGCGGCTGGAGACGGCGCTCGGCGATGCCGGTCGCGCCGCCACTGGTGCGGGTGCGGCGGCCGGAGCTGCTGGCGCTGCGGCAGAGCCCGCGACCGAGGCCGCCGTCACTGGGTGGCAGGCCGTTACCGCCGCTCTGTCGGACTACGCCAGCAAGGCACGCGCGATCGGCGGCGATATCGGCCAGAGCCTCGTCGGCGCCTTCCAGTCTGCCGAGAACGCGGTGGGCCAGTTCGTGCGGACCGGCAAGCTGAACTTTCGCGATCTCGTCACCTCGCTGCTGGCCGATCTCGCCCAGCTGGCGGCACGGCGGTTCATCCTCGGGCCGATCGCAAACGCGCTCTCCGGCGTCTTCTCCGGAGCTGGCGGGATTTTCGCCAACATTCTGCATGCGGGCGGGATGGTCGGATCGGCCGTACCTTCGCGAATGGTGCCCGCCATGGCCTTCGCCGCCGCGCCACGGATGCATGCTGGCGGCATGGCAGGACTTCGCCACGACGAGGTGCCAGCGATCCTCCAGCGCGGCGAGCGGGTTCTGTCACGGCGGGAGGCGCAGGCCTACGGCGCGGGCGGCGGCGTCAACGTCACAATCATGGCCCGTGACGCGGAGAGCTTCCGGCAGTCGCGGACGCAGGTCGCGGCCGACATCGCCCGTGCGGTCTCGCTCGGGCGGAGGGGCATGTGATGGCGTTTCACGAGGTGCGGTTCCCCGACAACATCAGCCGCCGCGCGCGGGGCGGGCCCGAGCGGCGCACCCAGATCGTCGAACTTGCCTCGGGTGACGAGGAACGCAACGCCAGCTGGGCCAATTCGCGCCGCCGCTATGACATCGCCTATGGCATCCGCCGCGCGGACGATCTCGCCGCCGTGGTCGCCTTCTTCGAGGCACGCAACGGACGGCTCCACGGCTTCCGCTTCAAGGACTGGGGCGACCACAAGTCCTGCCTGCCCTCGGGCGCGCCGTCGCCGACCGACCAGGCGATCGGCACCGGCGATGGCACGACGACCTCCTTCCAGTTGGTGAAGCACTACGCCTCCGGCGCGCAATCCTGGATGCGCGCCATCGCCAAGCCGGTGAACGGAACCGTGCGCATCGCGCTGTCAGGCGTCGAGCAGCCCTCCGGCTGGTCGGTCGACACCACGACCGGCCTCGTCACCTTCGGCGACGCGCCGGGCGCTGGCGTCGCGATCACCGCGGGCTTCGAGTTCGACGTGCCGGTCCGCTTCGACGCCGACGCGCTCGACGTGACGCTCGATCTCGAGCGGCTCGGTTCGATCACCTCCATCCCGCTTTTGGAACTACGCCGATGAAATCCCTCTCGCCCGCGCTGCAGGCCCATCTCGACGAGGGCACGACAACGCTCGCCTGGTGTTGGCGGATCATCCGCGCCGACGGCGTCACCTTCGGCTTCACGGATCACGACCGGACGCTGAGTTTCGACGGGACCGACTTCGAGCCGGAAAGCGGCCTGACGGCGTCCGAGGTCCGCTCGGGCTCGGACCTCTCGGTCGATGCGCAGGACGCGGAAGGCGTGCTGACCTCGGACCGCATCACCGAGACCGAAATACTCGACGGTCGCTGGGATAACGCGGCGGTCGAGGTCTGGCGCGTAAACTGGGCCGACACGAGCCAGCGCGTCCTCATGCGGCGCGGGGCCATTGGCCAGATCCGGCGTGGGCGGCTGGCCTTCGTGGCTGAGGTCCGCTCGCTGGCGCATGTGCTGGGCCAGACGGTGGGGCGGACCTTCCAGGCGACCTGCGACGCCGCGCTCGGCGATACGCGCTGCGGCGTCGATCTCGAGGATCCGGCCTACAAGGGCGCGGGCGCCGTGATCGATCTCCTGCGCGACCGGGCCTTCACAGCCTCGGGTCTCGGCGGGTTTGAGGTCGGCTGGTTCACCTTCGGCACCGTCGAATGGACGAGCGGCGCGAACGCGGGGCGGCGCACCGAGGTGCTTGGCCACGACGTGACGGACGGCGTGGCGATCCTCACCCTGCTGGAAGCGCCGGTGCGCGCGATCGCCGAGGGCAACGCTTTCATCATCCGCGCCGGCTGCGACAAGCGGATCGAGACCTGCGGGGCGAAGTTCGCCAACACCGACAACTTCCGCGGCTTCCCGCATATCCCCGGCCAAGATGCGGTGCTGCGGTACGCCACGAAGGATGGCGGCCACGAGGGGGCCGTACTGTGAGCGCCGATTCCGAGCGCGTCATCGCCATCGCGCGCTCCTGGCTCGGCACGCCGTATCACGATCAGGCCAGCCTTCGGGGCGTGGGTTGTGACTGCCTCGGCCTCGCCCGGGGCGTCTGGCGCGAGGTGGTGGGGCCAGAGCCGTTCCCGATCCCGCCCTATAGCCGCGACTGGGGCGAAACCGGGCTACGCGAGGTTCTGGCGGAAGGCGCGCGCTCCATGATGATCGAGGTGTCGCCCGCCGAGGCCGGTCCCGGCGCGCTGCTCCTGTTCCGGATGACGCCCCGCGCCATCGCCAAGCATGTCGGGATCCTGACCGGGCCCGCCACCTTCCTTCACGCCTACGAGCGGCTCGGCGTGATCGAGGAACCGCTCACCCGATCCTGGCGGCGACGTATCGCCTTCGCTTTCTTGTTCCCGCAACGCTGAGACCCCGACATGGCCACCCTCGTTCTCGGTGCCGCTGGCGCCGCCATTGGCGGTTCGATCGGCGGTGCAATCCTTGGCGTCAGCGCCGCCACAATCGGTGGCTTCATCGGCTCCACCATTGGCTCGGTTGTCGACAGTTGGATCATCTCGTCTCTGGCGCCGACCCAGCGGATCGAAGGTGCGCGGATGGACAATCTGCGCATCACCTTTGCCACCGAAGGGGCGGTGATTCCGCGGCTCTATGGCCGGATGCGGATCGGAGGTAACATCATCTGGGCGACGGACTTTCGCGAGGAGACAAAGACCACCACACAGGGCGGCGGCAAGGGTGGTGGGGGTGGCGGCAAGGTCAAGACCACCGAATACTTCTACTATGCCTCGTTCGCCGTTGCGCTCTGCGAGGGGCCGATCACGGGCATTGGCCGCATCTGGGCCGACGGCAAGCTGCTGGACACCGCCGGGATCACCTGGCGCTGGTATCCGGGCGACGAAGGCCAGATGGCCGATCCGCTTATTTCGGCGAAGATGGGCGTGGCCAATACGCCAGCATATCGCGGCACGGCCTATGTCGTTTTCGAGGACTTGCCGCTCGGCAATTACGGCAACCGCATCCCGCAGCTGAGTTTCGAAGTTTTCCGTCCGCTGGCCGATCCGGACACGGCCGAGGGGCTTACGCAGGCCGTCACCATGATCCCGGCATCCGGCGAGTTCACCTACGCCACGACCGGCATCCGAAAGGGTGGCAGCGGGTCCCAAACTCCCGAAAACCTCAACGCGCTGACCGATACCGCCGACATGGTGGTGGCGCTGGACCGGCTACAGGCCATGGCTCCGAAGGTCGAAAGCGTGTCGCTGGTGGTGGCCTGGTTCGGCAACGATCTGCGTGCTGGGAACTGCAAGGTGCGGCCCGGCGTCGAGGTCACCGCGAAAGCGACCACGCCATCGACCTGGTCGGTGAATGGCGTCAGCCGGGCCAATGCCTTTCTGGTCAGCCGCGATGATCAGGATCGCCCCGTCTATGGCGGCACGCCCGCCGACTTCGCTGTCGTGCAGGCGATCCAGGAGATGAAGGCGCGTGGCCTGCGCGTGACCTTCTATCCCTTCATTCTGATGGACGTGCCGCCGGACAACACCCTGCCGAACCCATATTCGGACAACGCCGCCCTTACGGGTCAGCCCGCGTTCCCCTGGCGGGGGCGGATCACTTGCTCTCCGGCGACCGGCTACGCGGGGACCGTGGACAAGACCGCGACAGCCGCAAGCCAGGTCGCGGCGCTGTTCGGCGCAGCCACGCCCGCGAGCTTCAATGTCTCGGGTCAGTCGGTTTCTTGGACTGGCGCTGCGAACGACTGGGGTCTGCGGCGCATGGTGCTGCACTACGCCCATCTTTGCGCGGCGGCGGGCGGCGTGGACGCCTTCCTGATCGGGACCGAGATGCCCGGGCTGACGACCATCCGCTCGGGCACGTCCATCTATCCAGCCGTGCAGGCCTATCGGGATCTGCTCGCCGACGTGCGCTCGATCCTCGGGGCCGGGACGAAGATCGGCTACGCTGCCGACTGGTCGGAATACTTCGGGCACCAGCCGGGCGACGGCAGCGGCGACGTGTTCTTCCATCTCGATCCGCTCTGGGCCGATCCCGAGATCGATTTCGTCGGCATCGACAACTACATGCCGCTGTCGGACTGGCGCGACGGCTTCGAGCATCTCGATGCGCAGGAGGGCTGGCCCGCCATCTATGACCGGGCTTACCTGCAGGGGAACATCTCGGGCGGCGAGGGCTACGACTGGTTTTACGCCAGCGCGGCAGATCGGTCGGCGCAGGCCCGGACGCCGATCACCGATGGTGCGGCGGCCAAACCATGGGTCTTCCGCTACAAGGATCTCCGCGCCTGGTGGTCGAACGCGCATTACAACCGCCCGGGCGGCGTGGAGAGCGGGACGCCGACGGCATGGGTGCCGCAATCCAAGCCGATCTGGTTCACCGAGCTCGGATGCCCGGCCATCGACCGCGGCACGAACCAACCCAACGTCTTCTTCGACCCGAAATCGTCGGAGAGCTTCGTGCCGTACTTCTCTCGCGGCTGGCGGGACGACGCGATCCAGCGCGCCTATCTCGAGGCGACCTACCTGTTCTGGGGCGAGGCCGCGAACAATCCTATCTCGTCCGTCTACGGCGGCCGCATGGTGCACGTCCCCGAATGCGCCGCCTGGACGTGGGACGCGCGGCCCTATCCGTTCTTCCCGGCGCTGACCGTTGTTTGGACCGACGGCGCGAATTGGCGGCTTGGACACTGGCTGACCGGGCGGCTGGGCGCGGTGTCGCTGGCGGCGCTGGTCCGGCACCTCTGCTTGCGGACGGGCATGCCCGAGTCCCGGATCGACGTCTCGGGGCTTTGGGGCGCGGTCGAGGGCTACGCCATTGGCGCGCTGGAAAGCCCGCGCGCCTCGATCACCACGTTGTCGCGGCACTTTGGCTTCGACGCTGTCGAGACCGAGGGCATGATCCGTTTTGTCATGCGTGGGCGGGCGTCCATCACCAGCCTGACGCACGACGATCTTGTCGCAGCCCGCGAGGGCGACCTACTGGAACTTACGCGTGCGCAGGAAACCGAACTGCCGCAGGCGCTCAAATGGCAGGTGGCGCGTGCGGACGAAGATTACGACGCTGCTCTTGTTGAGGCGCAACGGATCACGGTGGATACGACGCGGATTGCCTCGGAGAGCTTTCCGATGGCGGTCCCGCCCGAGGAAGCCGAACGGCGCTGCCGCCGCGCGCTGATGGAAGCCTGGACCGGGCGCGAGACAACTGCATTCCGCCTGCCGCCCTCGCGGCTGGCATTGGATCCAGCAGACGTCGTGACGCTGGCACATGACGGGAGGCACATTCCGCTGCGGCTGGTCTCCATCGCCGACGCAGAGGCACGCGGGATCGAAGCGGTCCGCCAGGATCGCGAGGCCCACGACCTGCCGCCAGGATCGCCACGGCCCTCATCGCTTTCGCAAACCGTGGTGTTCGGCGCACCCGAGGTGGCGCTGCTGGACCTGCCGCAACTGACAGAGGACGAGCCCGCGCATCGGCCCTTCGCCGCAGCGCACGCCGTTCCCTGGCCGGGCGAAATGGCGGTGTTCCGCAGTCCCTCTACCGATGGCTTCGAGCTGCTGACGACATTTGGCGGCCGTGCCCGGATCGGAACGCTGGTCTCGGATTGCTTCGCGGGCCCGACCTCGCGCTTCGATCTTGGCAATGCGCTGGTGATCGATGTGCTCTCTGGCACACTGGAAAGCGTCACCGACCTGACGCTGTTCGGCGGGGCCAATGCGCTGGCCATCGAGAGCGCACCCGGCACGTGGGAAATCGTGCAGGCCGGCGTGGCCGAGCTGCTGGCGCCCGGCCGTTATAGACTGACGCGGCTCCTGCGTGGTCAGCGCGGCACCGAGGGCGCAATGGGTAATCCGGCGCCTGCGGGGGCGCGGGTCGTGGTGCTGGACACCGCGCTGGCATCCCTGCCGATCGCCGAGGCCGATCTCGGTATCCCGTGGAACTGGCGCATCGGCCCCGCAAGCCGGTCTGTCAGCGACGAGACATATGTCGCGGCCTCCTTCAACCCGGTTGGCGTGGGTCTGCGGCCGTTTTCAGTCGCCCATGTCGAGCAGCCATGGCGCAAACCACGTGCGACGTGCGATCTGACCATCCGCTGGACTCGCCGGTCCCGCGCACTCGCGGCCGACAACTGGGGCGCGGTCGACGTGCCGCTTGTCGAGGAGACTGAAGCCTTCGAGGTCGAGATCCTCGACGGCGCGACGGTCAAGCGGGTGCTGAACGTGACCACCACCAGCGCCGTCTACACGGCCGCCCAGCAGACCGCCGACTGGGGTGCGATGCTCGGGCCCGGCGACACGCTCGACGTCCGCATCTCCCAGCTCTCCGCCCTCGTGGGGCGGGGCGCGCCGAAAACCGTCACGCTCACATTCTGAGGGCCTCATGTCCGACACCACTACGCATCTGCTGCTCCCGTACATCCTCGCGGCGCAGGCCCAGAAACATGTCACCCACAACGAGGCGCTGCGGCTGCTCGACGGGCTTGTCCAGCTTTCCGTCCTCGACCGGAATCTGACAGCGCCGCCAGGCAGCCCCGCCGATGGAGACCGCTACATCGTGGCGTCTGGCGCGACCGGCGACTGGGCGGGCTGGGACCTGAACGTGGCGCTGTTCACGGATGGCGCTTGGCTGCGCCTTCCACCGCGCACCGGCTGGCGGGCATGGGTCGAGGACGAGGGCCTGCTGCTCATCTACGATGGCGCGGGCTGGATCGGGACCACACCGGCGGCGTTGCAGAACCTCGCGCTGCTCGGTGTTGGCACCACGGGGGATGCGTCGAACCCGTTCTCCGCCAAGCTGAACGCCGCGCTCTGGACGGCGAAGACCGTGGCCGAGGGCGGTACCGGCGATCTGTTCTACACCATGAACAAGGAGGCGGCAGGCGACGACCTCGGGCTGACGCTCCAGACCGGCTTCGTGACCAAGGCGCTGATGGGGCTCTTTGGCTCCGACCGCTTCCGGCTCGCGGTCTCCGCCGATGGCAGCACCTTTTTCGACGGGCTGAGCGTCGACAACGCGAGCGGCATCGTCGACCAGCCCCAGCTGCCCCGCTTCAAGGCGTACACGAACTACGACAACTATGTCGGCGTCGGAACCTGGACGAAGATCGGCCTCAACGACACCGACTACAACGACCAGGGCGCGTTCGACGCCGCGAACAACCACTTCGTCGCCCCCGTGGACGGCATCTACCTCTTCGGCGCGACGCTGCTCTACAAGATCAACGCCAGCGCGACGGCCCGCATGCGCGGACGGCTCGTCCTGAATGGCACGACGGAAATTCGCGGCTCCCTCGGCGAAATCTCCGCCACCCATGTCTCGCTCGCCACCGCGATCTGGCTGCAGACGATGGTGCCGCTCACCGCGGGCGATACCGTCGAGCTGCAGGGGTATTTCCGGGTCGCGGACGGCTATTTCGCCGCCGACCACACGTCCTTCTGGGGCTGCAAGATTGGCTGAGCGGCGGAAGGAGGAACCAATGAACCCACCCCGATCCGAGGGCTACGTCCGCATGCCCGACGCCGAGTTCGAGGCGATCCTGACGCGCGCGGCCGAGGAAGGCGCGAAACGCGCGCTCGCCGATGTCGGCCTCGACGGCGACGAGGCCGCGCTCGACATCCGCGATCTGCGCTCCCTCGTGGACTGCATCCGGCTGGTGCGCCGCACCGCCATGCAGACCGCCGTTCGCATGATCACCACCGGCGTCATGCTGGCGTTGCTCGCAGGCATCGCCATCAAGCTCAAGATCTTCGGCGGCGGTCCGTAGCCGCGCCCATTCAATTCATCGACCCAACCGCACCCGCCCTCGAGGCGGGTTTTTTCTTTTTGGAGGACCCTCATGACCACGACCTTCCACCGCCATTGGCGCGATGTGCCTGCGGGCACCTGGCGCTGGCCGAATTTCAGCCCGGCTGAGATCGCCTGCCGGGGCACCGGCAAGTTGCTGGTCAACGAGCCCGCGCTCGACAAGCTGCAGGCCCTCCGCGACCGGCTGGGCAAGCCGCTGATCGTCCGCTCTGCCTATCGCAGCCCTGAGCACAACCGAGCCGTTGGTGGTGCGACCCGGTCGAAGCATCTCGATGGCGCCGCCTTCGACATTGCAATGGCGAACCACGACCCGGTGGCGTTCGAGGCGGCGGCGCGCGACGTCGGGTTCCTCGGCTTCGGGTTCTACCCCCGCTCGGGCTTCATCCATGTCGACCTTGGGCCCGCACGGCAGTGGGGCGTGCGCTTCCCGGTCCGGGTGACAGCCTTCGCCGAGGAAACGCCACTTGCGCGCGAAGTGCTGACTGACAGCCGCACGATGAAAGGCGGCGGAGCGGCCGGTGTCGCCACGCTAGGGGCGGCCGGGGTCGAGGTGGCGCAGAGCGTCCTCGCCGAGACCCAGACCGCCATCCTGCCGCTGGTCCCGTATCTTGATACGCTCCGCTGGGTGTTAATCGCGGTGGCACTCGGTGGCATCGCGGTCACCATCTATGCCCGCCTCGACGACTGGCGCCGGGGGCGGCGGTGATCGGCACCTTGCTCGGCGGGTTCGCCGCCAGCCCGTGGACGCGGGCGGCGCTGCGCTACGGCGCCATCGTCCTCGCCGTGCTCCTGTTCCTGCTGTCGCTTCGGCGGTCCGGCGAGCGCGCTGGCCGGTTAGCCGAGCAGCTCGAGACCATGGAGAAAGCCAATGCAGTCCAACGCCGAATGCTGGAGGCGGCGGCTCACCGTCCTCGTGATCGCAACCAGCTGGCTGACCGGCTGCGAGACGGCGGGTTTTGAGCAGGGCGGTTTGGCGGCATGTCCGCCGGTCGTGGAATACAGCAGTGAGTTTCAGACACGGGCGGCCGAGGAATTGGCGATGTTGCCGGACGGATCGGCAGTCGTCGAAATGATGGGCGATTACTCCGTGATGCGGGAGCAGGCTCGCGCGTGCCTCTGATAAAATTCAGAACCATAAACCTTGGGCGAAAGTGCTCTTTCCCTGCTCTGAGAGCTGAACCGGACGTTCGAACACACTGCGGCGAGCGGCCGTTCCGAGCCCATTCTCCCAAATGCTGCGAGTCATATGAATGGCAACTTTTCGCGATGATTAACTAGGGCCTGTGGACAATCAGCGTGACGCAATGAGAGTTGCTGCCAGGTTCCAGCAAGCCGCATAGCTGCAATCT
>NZ_JBXWTH010000040.1:0-278813 GCF_059613825.1 Ruegeria sp. SATB027 | reverse complement strand
CGATGTTGTCCCATTCGGTGCCCCTTTCATGGACAGGGGTAAAGTACCCCAGTGTCCGGAAACAGGGACGAAGTCCAACTTGCTTACTTTCTCCCGGTGGAATTTCTACGTCTTGGCTTTGGCCGCCGTTGTCATCAACCCAAAAGATTCCCGCCGCTGGATGCCCATCTTCATCCATTAAGCGAATACTTCTTCCGAGAAGCGTATCCCGTTTTATCGGATACCCAAAGAACTTGGGCTCATTGAACACAGTTAAGGAATAGGTTTCGATCCACTGACCATTTCCTAAGTTTTTCTGCTGACTTCCGCCACCCTTTGCGATGGGCTTGGGTAGTGTCAGTCGGTGGTGAAAAAAAACAATCAGTGTTGACGACACAGCCCCTAGCAGTACACCGAGCCAAAACTGCAAATCCAATAAACTACCCCTAACTATTTCGGCTTACACGAACCCGATCTGGTTCCCTTGATAACTTGATTACGCGACCAATGGTCTGGCCCTTCAGCGTTGAATCTGCATATGCAGGTAAGACCGGAGGCGAAACACCTCTTCTGCTACAGTTGCCCGAGCCCATTTTCACCCTGTTTTCTGTACCTTTGAGCACTGTTTAAGTAATCGTTTCTGTTCCCTTGCAGCACGAATATCCTCATAATACTATCAGCAATTATTGGAGGGTTATAATTTGACAAAATTGTTAGTTCTGAGTGCTGGCCTTATTTTATTGGCCAACTGTTCTGTTACGGCACCTGTTGCAGCCATAAGTGAAGATGGACAGATCATGAGAGGTCAAGCCACAGCCACGGTGAGCGAGGGTTTTTTCTCTGTGTCTGATGGCCGAACAACTTGTTCCGGAAACTACAACCCTTTGGATTCCTCGTTGACCATTCCGTTATCAATACTGTGTAACGACGGACGAACGGGCATTGGTTCTGCTACACGAACCGCCGATGGCTTAGGTGGATCTGGCCAGTTCTCCATGAATGACGGTTCTCAGTGGCGCTTCGTGTTCGGCAATGCCGCTACGGCCCTACTATAGCTCCTGAGCAAACGGAATTAACCGATGACCTTCTAAAAAGAAGGGTAAATGGCACCCACACCACCCCCCGTCAGCCCCCGAAACGCCTCGTCAGCGGTCCTGTCCTGCGCCAGTTGGCGGTTCTCTAGCGGTCTCGTAACGGGTCTCTCTAGCGGTCAAAATGCCCGTCGATTCGCTCAGCAGAATGCCCCCGAAACCGCCCCAGTTTCTCGGGCTAGTTGGAAAAGTTCTAAGGTTTCATCGGGGGGCAAGGATTCCTACCACCCCAGCCAGATCATCAGAACATAGAACGACGACAGGATCTTGGGTCACCGATACCCGAGGAATGCCCCCGTTTATGCCCCCGGCACCCGAGCCACCCGTTAGCAACTATAGCGGGTTTAGCGGGGGTGCCCCTCCCTATTTGCGGGAGGAGCGGGTTAGCTTGTTTTGATCCGAGAGTTTTGCATAGCCACAGGGCTATAGCAGACCCCAATCGACACCGTTCGCCCGCCGATCCCGTTCATCCTGCAGGTTATCACGGCGGTCCCCGATGGTCAGATGGCGCGGGTTAATACATCGTCGGTTATGGCAGCGGTGGCGAATTACTTGATCGCGGGTGGCGGGGTATTGACGTAACTCGATAACTCACTAAATACCCTTGGATCACAGTTCATAATCTCGATTAAGATTGATGATTATATCGAACTGATAGCCGCCTCACCTCACTGGATGAGAACGGTCGTTAAAAACGTGGGCTTGGACATCGTAGCCTGCGTCGAATGTAAAATCCGTTGTCTGGGCGATCCCTGTACTCGGATTTCGATGATGAGCCGCAAGGCCCAAATAAAATTATTATTGACCCTGACCCTAACCCTGACCCCAACCCTGATATTAATTCTGACCCTAATCCTGACCCTAATCCTGATCCTGATCTACTGCGCCAAAAGCGCAGTGGACAAGCGCAGTGGACAGGTTTGTTTTGCGCACAACCAATCGTCACCAACCAAAGGATAGTCAGTGTGACCAAGTATGTATCTAGTAACGAGTTCAAAACAAAAAAACGCGAAAGAACATGGAGGACGCCCCGCCTAATAGCACATGGGCAAAGCATTATTGACGACGTGCATGTGGAGGTCCTGTCTAATGGCGAGGACAATGCGCCAGCTCAGACCACAGACACCAATCAGACCAACCCTACTACGGACGACCCTAAAGAAATATTATGTCGCGACTTGGCCAAAAACTACGTCCGCAAGGAAGGTCGGTTTTTCCGGCGAAACGATCCGACCACGGCCATTTCAGCGTCGGATCTTAAGCGCGCTGCCTTAATTCGCTTTTCGGAGAAATACCGCGACATCGAACTGACGGATGAACTTTGGCGTGAAGTCTACCAGTACGCCGTCGAGGCAATTCACACGGACAAAACTCAAACTATTCCTGTTTGGGACGGGCGCACCGAGTGCTGCCCTGAGGTTTCAGACGGGCTGATCTGGTCTAACGGGTCAGCGAGCATCAACTCGTGGACGAAGCCGGAGTACAGGAACCTAGGGCTAACCGAGGCCGATTACGGAATGTTCCTGGAACTGCTGGAGCGCATGTTCGGTCATAACTGTGATCGAGTTTTCTTCTTGGACTGGTTGTCCTGGAGCCTCCAGAACGAAGGCAGCAAGCCCAGCTTTTCGATACTGTTGTATTCCCAGACGAAAGGAACAGGGAAGAGTACCATTGGGCAAGCCCTCAGTGCACTGTTTGGCCCAAGTAACTCGATAGGGATCAACGGCATCTCCAAGCTGACATCCCGGTTCAATCAGACACTGATGTCGAAAAAGTTTATTACCTGCGAGGAGGTTAAGCTAAAGCCAGGCACTGACGCCGGAAACGCGGTCAAGTCTTTCATCACCGAGCCCAGAGTCGCCGTCGAGGGTAAGGGAAAGGAGGTTACCGAGGTCCGCAGCGTCAGCGTGTACCTGATGACGACGAACCACTACCCGCATTGGATTGAGCCAGATGACCGTCGGTTCTATGTGATTGATGCAAATCACCGGGGCCACGCTTCCGGACCAGACCATGAGGATTTCCAGTCCTTCATGTCCCGCTTCTATGAGTACATGGCTAATCCGGAGAACATCGCGCGCCTCTACAACGCGCTGATGGCCAGAAAGCAGTCGAACGGGTTTAACCCCCGGTCACTGAACATGGCTACGGTAGACACCCCGATAATGCAGCGACTTCATGCAGCTTCCGGCGAAGTGCTGCAGCAGGAACTGGCGGAACTCATCGCGGGGAGTGGAAAGTTCGCGATCCCACAGACCAATCTCCGGAAACTGTTTTCCGAGAATCTCAAGGCAAACCCGAACCGACTGGCTCACATGATGAACGAACTTGGGTGGATTCCCGCAAAAGCAAAGTGGGGTGGAACTGACTACGCTCGGGTCGTTTGGGTTCACCCGGACTACCGCGTCTCAAATGGCCGCGTTCTGGGCCCAGATGGTTACGACGAGCCCGTAGATCGCATTGAAGAGGAGGTGGAAATCATATGAGAACTCCTGTTTTTCGAGAGCGGAGCCGTTTGCAGGCTTGGTACGAAGACGTCTTGGCTAATCACTATGACGAGGCGCAAGGGCGCGTGGAAGAGTTGCTGGCTGATACGGAAGTTGACGGAAACGGGTGTATGGTCACCGATACTGTGCAGCCACGGAAACTTCGGTTTCGCGGGCATCAAGATCGCGCGTATAGGTTCGTCTACTGTATAACCCGTCGGCTCCCCGCCACCCGCGATCAAGTAATTCGCCACCGCTGCCATAACCGACGATGTATTAACCCGCGCCATCTGACCATCGGGGACCGCCGTGATAACCTGCAGGATGAACGGGATCGGCGGGCGAACGGTGTCGATTGGGGTCTGCTATAGCCCTGTGGCTATGCAAAACTCTCGGATCAAAACAAGCTAACCCGCTCCTCCCGCAAATAGGGAGGGGCACCCCCGCTAAACCCGCTATAGTTGCTAACGGGTGGCTCGGGTGCCGGGGGCATAAACGGGGGCATTCCTCGGGTATCGGTGACCCAAGATCCTGTCGTCGTTCTATGTTCTGATGATCTGGCTGGGGTGGTAGGATTCGAACCTACGATACACGGTACCAAAAACCGCTGCCTTACCACTTGGCTACACCCCAACGGTGAGCGGCTATCTACGATTGTTGATGGCAGGGTTCAAGAGCGTTTTGCAAAAAAAACGAGCGCCGTAAATTTTTTTTGAAGGCCCCTCATTTGGTGTCGATCAACACCGCTCCGATACGGTTGCCTTCCTGTACCATCGCATGGGCGGCAGCGCATTCTTCCAGTGTAAAGACCTTATGAACGGGGCAGGTCAATGCGCCATCAGTCAGTGCTTTGTGGAGTGTCTTTATTGCGGCGGCGCGCAAGTCTGCGGGCAGCAGGTAGATCAGGACTGCCTCGAGTGTCACGGCCTTGAACATCATGGGTCCAAATGGAAAGACGGGTGTCATATTCCGGGCAGATCCATATGCGTTGACACGGCCGTTCTCGGCGATGACGGCAATGTTGGTGTCAAGGTTCTGTCCAAATTCGACATCGACGATTCGACCAATTGCACGTCCATCATTTGCGTCGAGAATCTGATCCGAAAGGTGTTCACCGGAGTAGTCGAGAACGACATCTGCACCAGCTGCCTTGACCCGGTCAAAGCTGCGAGTGCTGGCCGTTGCGATCACTTTGGCTCCGGCCCATTTGGCAAGCTGGACAGCCAGATACCCGACAGTACCCGCCCCACCATGGATCAAAATGGTTTGCCCGCGCGGCGTGCCGCCCGAGAACACTGCGTGGCTTGCGGTAAGGCCCGGAATTCCAAGAATCGCTCCGGTTTCAAATGACACTGTTTCGGGCAGTTCCAAAGCCTGAGATTCAGGCAGGGTGATGTGGCTGGCAGCTGTACCGAACGCGCGTTGCCATTGCCCGTTCCAAATCCACACGCGCTGACCAATCCGCGTCGCGGGTACGCCATCGCCAACCGCTGTGATGACTCCAGCCCCGTCACTGTGCGGAACGATCAGCGGAAACGGAGGTTCTGTGACGCCTGGCCGGGTTCCCGCGCGGGCTTTGACGTCCGAGGGATTTACGCCGGAATAAGACAACTCGACCGTGACTTCACCCGGTCCAGGCGGAACCGGGGGAATATCCTGAACACGCAAGACATCGACAGCGTCTCCGAAGGCTGAATAGGTGACTGCGCGCATAGGGTCCTCCGTTTAGGTCGAGTTAAGCGGCGATTGGGCCGGTAACTCAAACAGCTTGTCGCGCTTTTTCGGGGCGATGCGCAACCGCGGATACCGAAATTTGTCTTTCGCCTATTCCCGAATTTCGGAAGGATCGACGCCCCAAAGGTTCGATTTCAATGTCCAGCCACGGTATCCGCCGGCGGTGATCCTGCACCAGTCCAGCGAACAAGTTCCAAGGCGCGCTACTACTCCGGTCTCGAAATGGGCATTCACGGGCGAGGTCGGGTCGGGGCGGGCATAAACAGGCAGCATCTCGGATTCGATCAGCACCGTTCGGACGCCAGACAACAAGGCATAGTGAACCCAGCCACCCGCGCCGTCGCGGTCTTGGACCTTGCGCCAGTTGCCGTATTCGGCAGTGACCTGCAGCGGCATGCCACGCCTTTTGAATACCCAATCGATTCGGTGGGTTAGGGATGGTCCGCGTCGCACGTTCCCTTCGGCTGCCTTCATCGACACATATCGGGGCAAGGGCAGGTTGGTGACCGATCCGCGTTTGACTTCGGCATGTGCGGCGCAGGCACCGAACATGACCAGAAATGCGGAAACTACCGCCAGAGATCGGCGTTTTACCGGTCGAATACCACTCACTGACTGCCCGCTCTTATGCCTGTTGATCCGGTTTTGAAAAAAGGTCGACTCAATGCCATTGGGGTTCTTGTGCCCCGCCTTATCCTGCGCCACGATGCCATGGCGCGCGTCCGTTTGCAAAGCAGTGGGAGAGCCGAGGTGCCAAGAGAACGTTTAAGTGTTGTCGTTACGCGACGGTTGCCTGAGGCAGTAGAAACCCGGTTAAGCGAATTGTTCGACGTGCGCCTGCGCGACGACGACACCCCAATGACGCGCGAAGAATTAGTAGCAGCGGTGCAGGATGCCGATGTGCTGGTGCCTACGGTGACCGATACCATTGATGGCGGGCTATTGGGTCAGGCAGGTGAAAAACTGCGGCTGATCGCCAATTACGGGGCCGGTGTCGACAATATCGATGTGGCGACGGCGCGGCAGCGCGGCATATTGGTGTCCAACACGCCCGGTGTGCTGACCGACGACACGGCAGATATGACCATGGCCCTGATTCTCGCTGTCACACGGCGCATTCCCGAAGGGTTGAGCGTCATGCAGCAAGGCGACTGGACCGGGTGGGCCCCCACCGCGTTTCTGGGTGGTCGCATTGGCGGGCGGCGTTTGGGTATTCTGGGCATGGGCCGGATCGGACAGGCTGTGGCCCGCCGCGCCAAGGCGTTTGGTATGCAGATCCATTATCACAACCGCCGCAGATTGCGCCCAGAGATTGAGCAAGAGCTGGAGGCGACCTATTGGGAAAGCCTGGATCAGATGGTGGCGCGTATGGATGTGATATCTATCAACTGCCCATCGACACCGTCTACCTTCCACCTGATGAACGCGCGCCGCCTAAAGCTGATGAAACCCTCGGCAGTGATCGTGAATACTTCGCGGGGTGAGGTTATTGACGAGAACGCTTTGACCCGGATGATCCGTGCGGGGGAAATTGCGGGCGCAGGGCTGGATGTCTACGAACAGGGAACCGGTGTGAACCCGCGCTTGCGGCAGTTGCCGAACGTGGTTCTACTGCCGCATATGGGGTCGGCCACGCTGGAGGGCCGGGTTGAGATGGGTGAAAAGGTCATCATCAACATCAAAACCTTCGAAGATGGCCACCGCCCACCGGATCAGGTTGTGCCTGCGATGCTCTGACGCGTCGGAAAGGATCATGGATGGACGTGTTTGAAGGGGGATGCCGTTGTGGAAAACTGCGCGTCACGGCTTCGGGTTGTTCTCTTCGCGTCGGGATTTGCCATTGTCTGGACTGCCGCAAACACCACGGCGCGTTGTTTTATGCGGCGGCTATTTTTCCGGCGGATGCGGTTAAGATCACCGGAAATGTGAAAGGTTATTCTGACCGGTACTTTTGCCCTGATTGCGGATCTCCGGTATTTGCCCGAAGCGGTGCCGAAGTCGAAGTGCATCTGGGCTGTCTTGACGCGCCTGACCAATTCATACCGACATATGAATGCTGGACCAAACGGCGCGAGGCGTGGCTACCCGAATTTGCAGAGACAACCCGCTATGATCAGGATCGTCGCGCCGAAGAAACCGAACCATAGGGGAAATGGCGAAACTTCGCTGTGATAACACGCTGCCATGCCTGATCGTTGCAGAGGGGGCAAAATCCTTACAGGATTGAAAATAAAGATTGTATTGGAGGGTTAGAACAGATGAGACATGTTTCAGCACTGCTGCTTACTACCGCACTTGCTATTTCGACACCGGGGTTCGCTCAGGAAACAGCCGATGCCGTTGCACCCGAAGCCGCGACAGAAGGGCAGGTTCAGGCGATGACCGACGAGGTTATTGCGGCCCTCGAAGCCAAGCTTGAGGGCGTTCCGGTCACATCCGAAAACTGGATGATAGCTGCGGCCAATCCGCTGGCGGTCGAGGCAGGGGCTAAAGTGCTGCGCGCGGGCGGGTCTGCCGCGGATGCGATGGTTGCTGTGCAGGTCGTGCTGGGGCTGGTCGAGCCGCAATCTTCTGGTCTGGGCGGGGGAGCGTTTCTGGTTTGGTACGACGCGGCCAGCGGGCAGATGACAACACTGGACGGGCGCGAAACGGCACCCCTTGCCGCAACCCCGACGCTGTTTCAGGATGAAAACGGCGAGCCGCTGAAATTCTTCGATGCGGTGGTGGGCGGATTGTCGGTGGGTACACCGGGTACGCCTGCACTGCTGGAAGAAGCGCATCGAAGATGGGGGCGCGCGTCTTGGCCTGGACTGTTTGCTGACGGTATCCGATTGGCGGATGAAGGGTTTCTTGTTTCCCCGCGTCTGGCCAGCCTTGTAGAAAACGATGCTGACCGCCTGTCGCGCTTTCCCGAAACAGCCGCATATTTCCTGCCTGACGGTCAGCCGTTGCAGCAGGGAGAGCGGTTGATGAACCCGGATTATGCCGAAACAATGCGCGTGCTGGCCAGCGATGGCGCTGCCGGTTTTTACGGAGGTGAGATCGCTGCGGATATCGTGCGAACTGTTCGCAATGCCCCAGGAAATCCCGGCGTTCTTGCAGGGGTGGATTTGGCGCTCTACCAGGTGATCGAACGTGAACCGGTCTGTGCCGAATACCGCGCCTACGAGGTTTGCGGCATGGGCCCGCCGTCGTCGGGTGCGCTGACCGTCGGGCAGATTCTGGGGATGTTGAACAGCTATGATCTTGCAGCAATGGGCGCTGAGAGCGCCGAGGCATGGCGCCTGATCGGCGATGCTTCGCGCCTCGCCTTTGCGGATCGTGGGCGGTACATGGCCGATAGCGATTTCATACCCATGCCCACCAAGGGGCTGGTTGAACCGGGTTATTTGACCCAGCGGGCAGCCTTGCTGGAAAGCGAGGTGGCCTTGTCCGAGGTCGCACCGGGCCAACCGGAATTTGACCATGCTTTGATTTGGGCGGACGACGTGTCGCTGGAGCTGCCGTCAACCTCGCATATCTCGATCGTGGACAGCTATGGCAATGTGCTGTCGATGACGACGACGATCGAGAATGGTTTTGGGTCGCGCCTGATGACAAACGGGTTCCTGCTGAACAACGAGCTTACTGATTTCTCGTTCAAGACACACAGCGACGGTGTGCCGATTGCCAACCGGCTGGAGCCTGGCAAGCGTCCGCGCTCATCCATGAGCCCGACAATCGTGTTGCAGGATGGCGAGCCGGTTCTGGCTATCGGGTCTCCGGGCGGCAGCCGGATTATCGGCTATGTCGCCAAGTCCATCATCGCCTGGGCCGATTGGGGAATGGACGTGCAGCAGGCGGTTTCCCTGCCTCATCTGGTCAACCGGTTCGGAACATATGATGTTGAGGCTGCGACTTCGGCAGAAGGATTTACAGACGCGCTTGCTCAGCTGGGTTTTGAAGTCAACGCACGCGACCTGACTTCGGGGCTGCACGCCATCGAAATCGGTGACGGGCTGAGCGGTGGTGCCGACCCGCGCCGCGAAGGGATTGCGCTGGGCGAATAGACCCTCGGTATTAGTGGGGATTGCCTGCTTTCAACGGGCCTTTTAGTCATAGGCTGAAAGGCCCGAAATGCTTTGGGGCAGGGGAGGATGACAATGGTGCAGGCAACCGCATTGCCAAGGAATGAAGCTGGTATTGAAACCGTCATAAGCATTCTCAAGCAGCGCTTTGGCGACAGGTTGCAAACGGGTGCCGCTGTCCGTGAACAACATGGGCACACCACGACCTGGATCGAAAACCAAAGCCCCGATGCCGTGGTTTTCCCGCATTCGACGCAGGATGTTTCGGACATCGTCAAAACCTGCGCGGCGCATCGGGTGCCAGTGATCCCGTTCGGAACAGGAACATCTCTGGAAGGGCATGTAAATGCGCCAGCGGGGGGCATCTCGGTCGATCTGACGCAAATGGATAGTGTGCTTGCAGTTCATGCTGAGGATCTGGATTGTGTCGTGCAGCCCGGTGTCACGCGCGAAGCGTTGAATACCCATCTGCGCGATCTGGGCCTGTTCTTTCCGATTGATCCCGGGGCGAATGCGTCGCTGGGTGGGATGGCTGCCACTCGCGCGTCGGGCACCAATGCGGTGCGCTATGGGACGATGAAGGACAACGTTCTCAGCCTTGAAGCCGTGATGCCAGACGGTCAGGTCATCCGTACCGGGCACCGGGCCAAGAAATCTTCGGCCGGCTATGATCTCGCCCGTCTTTTGATCGGGGCGGAAGGCACGCTGGGAATCATCACCGAGCTGACATTGCGGTTGCAGGGTATCCCCGAAGCGATCAGTTCGGCCCGGTGTTCCTTTCCGACCGTCGATGCCGCGTGCCGTGCGGTGATGATGACGATTCAGTATGGCATCCCGGTTGCCCGGATCGAGTTGCTGGACGAGTTGTCGGTTCAGGCCGCCAACGCCTATTCCGGGCTGAGTCTGCCGGATACACCGTTGTTGTTGCTGGAGTTTCACGGCTCGGAAAGCGGTGCCACAGAGCAAGCTGAAACCTTTGGTCAGATCGCCGAAGAGTTTGGCGGCACGGATTTTGCAGCGACTTCGACCACCGAAGAACGGAACAAACTTTGGCAGGCACGGCACGATATGTATTGGGCGTGTCTGCAACTGCGCCCCGGTGCGCGGGGCATCTCGACCGATGTCTGCGTACCGATCTCGCGTCTGGCTGAATGTGTGACCGAGACGCAGAAGAAAGCTGCCGGCCTCGGCTTGTTGGCCCCTATCGTGGGTCATGTTGGGGACGGCAATTTCCATACGCTGCTGCTGATCGACATGGAAAACGTTGAAGAAGTTGCCAAGGCCGAGGCGTTTGTCGGCTGGCTGAACGACATGGCGATATCCATGGAAGGCACATGTACCGGTGAACATGGCATCGGGCAGGGAAAGCGACCGTATCTGAACAGGGAACTGGGTGCTGCCACGCGGTACATGGCTGCGATCAAGGCCGCGCTGGACCCAGACAACATCATGAATCCCGGCAAGATCTTGTCGGACGACACGTAGCCGTATTAGCCCCCTGGTCCGTATTTGCGCCCTCAAAACGTCCACATGTTCTGGTTTCACAGGGTTGATGACAGAGGATGGTCGACATGAGCGTAAAATATCTGGCGGGGTTTGTAGCCATCTGCGGGTTGGCTGTTGCAGGGCTGGACTATGTTCAGCAAGCCAAATCATCGGAAAGTGGTTTGGGCGTGAAAGAATATCTTGCCTCGGTCTCCTCGCGTGTCGGTCTTTCTGACGGCTGGTTCACGGCAGAGGCGCAACCTTCGCCATCACAGGAACCGGCGGTGAAGAATCCCTCGGAAGAAAGTGGCAAATTGGTTTGCGTCTCGGTCGGAACAAGCAAACGTTGCCGTTCCGGTGGTTGAGGGCAGCAGTCCAACGAATGAATTGCGACCCGCTTTCGATATTCGGGTCGTTTTTTTCATATCACTGGTCGGATGAATGTCGCGCTTTCCCCCTTAAGTGCGCCATATGGTGTCAACTGATTTCAAGGGGAGACGCCCGGTTATGAAAACCCAAGTCAAAGCATTGGTCGTAGGCGGCGGCGCCGTTGGGACCTCGATTGCCTATCACCTGGCCAAAGCAGGCTGGGACGATGTGATGTTGATCGAACGGGACGAACTGACGTCCGGGTCCACCTGGCACGCCGCGGGCCTGTTGCCGCTGTTCAACATGTCCTATGCGACGACCCATATCCACAAGTATTCGGTGGATTTCTACAAGACGCTTGAGGAAGAAACCGGCCTGAATGCAGGCTTCGCGGTTGTGGGCAACCTGCGCATGGCACAGACGCAAGAGCGTATGGACGAATACATGCTCTATGCCTCGACCGCTGAAACCTGTGATGTGAAATACGAGTGGCTGACCCCGGACCAGATCAAGGAACGCTGGCCGCTGATCGAGACATCGGATCTGAAGGGCGCGATCTATCACACCGAGGACGGTTATATTAACCCTGCCGACGTGACCCAAGCGATGGCCAAGGGGGCCCGTCAGCGTGGCGTCGAAATCGTGCGCAAGATGCAGGCTGACGCCTTCCATTGGAACGGCACGCACTGGGAAGTGACCTGCACCAAGATGGTCGAAAAGGGCGGCAACCTCGTACCTTCCGACGAGCAGGTCGTGATCACCGCCGAACATGTTGTGACCGCGTCGGGCAACCACGCGCAGCGCACCGCCAAGATGCTGGGCATCAAAATGCCTGCAATCCCGGTCGAACACACCTTTATCGTCATGGACAAAGACCCCGAGTTGGTCAAATGGCGCGAAGCAGGCAACCCAGAGCACCCCGTTGTTCGCGACGCCGACAACGAATCTTATGCACGTGAAGAACGCGGTGGCTGGATTCTTGGTATCTACGAACACGGCGCCCCTGCGCAGTTCGAATTCGGCGTTCCGGACAGCTTCCGCGCCGACCTGTTCCCGCTGGATCTGGACCGGATCGCCGAGCAGTATATGGCAATGGCCGAGCGCGTGCCGTCCTGTGCCGAATCCGGCCTGAAGGATGATTTCAACGGCCCGATCTGCTATACACCGGATGGCAACCCGCTGGTTGGTCCGGCTCCGGGTTTGCGCAACATGTGGCTGGCTGAGGGTTTCAGCTTTGGCATCACCGCTGCGGGCGGCACCGGCTATTATCTGGCACAGATGATGGTCGATGGCGAAGCCGAGATCGACATGGCATCGCTGGACCCCAAGCGTTACAGCAGCAACTGGATGACCACCGAGTTCGCGGCACGCAAGAATGAAGAATGCTACGAGCATGTCTACATCCTGCACCACCCGGATGAAGAGCGTGAAGCCTGCCGTCCGCTACGGACCGTTCCGGCCTATGATCGCCAGAAAGCCCGCGGTGCTCAATTCGGCTGGGTCAATGGCTGGGAACGCCCGAACTATTTCGGCCCGCTGGACGCGCCCGAGAATTTCGACAAGGAAGCGCGCTCGTTCCGCCGTGGCGGCTGGTGGCAATATGCCGTCGAAGAAGCCAAGGCGATCCGCGAAGGTGTTGGTCTGATCGACGCGTCGGCCTTCACCAAGCATGTCGTCAAAGGCCCCGGTGCCACGCAGTTCCTGGATTGGTTCACCTGCAACAAGCTGCCCAAGGTCGGTCGTATCAACCTGACCTACGCGCTGACCTCGAATGGCACCACCCGCACCGAATACACCATCGTCCGCAATGGCGAGAACAACTACTACATCGTCTCTGCCGGTGCATGGACCGAGTACGACGCCGACTACCTGCGTAAAGCGGCTGAGGACAAGATGGCGGAGTTCGGTTACATCGAAATCCAGGACGTGACCACGCAATGGGGCGTCTTCGCCATCGCCGGACCCAAGTCGCGTGACGTTCTGAAAGAAGTCATCAAAGACGCCGATCCGGAAACCGCACTGTCCAACAAGCGCTTCCCATGGTTGTCGGCCCGTCAGATCGAACTGGGCATGTGCCCCGTGAACGCGATCCGCGTGGCCTATACCGGTGAGCTGGGCTGGGAACTGCACCATCCGATCGAGATGCAGAACTACCTGTTCGACCTGCTGGAAAAAGCCGGTGAAAAGCACGGCATGAAACTGGTCGGTGCCCGTGCCCAGAACTGGCTGCGTCAGGAGAAGTCCTATCGCGCCTTCGGCACCGAGTTGGGCCGCGATGCGACCCCGCTGGAAGCCGACCTGCCGCGCTTTGTCGACCTGTCCAAGGACTTCCACGGCAAGGCCAAGCTGGAAGAGACCGGTGTGCGCGTCAAGTGCTGCACCTTGCTGATCGACGGTCCGGCCGATGCTGACCCGTGGGGCCGCGAGGCGCTGTATACGCCGGAAGGCGAGCGTGTAGGTCGTCTGACCTCGGGCGGCTATTCTGTCGCGTTCGAGAAGTCGATCGGCATGGGCTATGTGAAGCCTGATCTGGCGGTCGAAGGCACCAAGCTGAAGGTCAAGATGCAGGACAAGCTGTGGGATGCTGTCGTGACATGCGACAGCCCCTATGATCCGAAAAACGAAACCATCCGCAAGGACGGCTGATCAATCTAAGGCCCCGGAATTTCCGGGGCCTTTTCTGTTGGTTACGCGGATAGTTCGTCGAAACATTCCAACGCCTTGGCAGCATACATCATGGCTGGTCCACCACCCATCTGAATAGCCATACCCAAAACGTCGGACACCTCTTCGCGCGTTGCGCCCGCTTTGACCAGTGCATCGGTGTGCAGGGTAATGCAGGGCTCGCAGCGGAGCGACACCGACATGCCCAACGCAATAAATTCCTTGGTTTTATAGTCGAGCGTTCCGCCTTCCTTCACAGCCTTCCCAAGCGCGCCGAATGCGCGCGAAGTGTCGGGAATGGCCCCGTTGAGGTTGCGCAAACTGGTGCGCGTCGCCGAGAGCTTTTCTTGCCAAGCCATATTGAGTGCCTTTTTCATATAAGATAACGGGAATATGTGCGGGCAGTGGTAATTTGACTTTGATCTCGATCAGTTGACCGGGCGCTCGGAAACAAATGCAAGGTTATTTGCGGGCATGTCGATGGTTTTCAGCACGCGCAACCCTACGTCCTGAAACAGGCCAAGCATATCTTCGTCGTTCTTGTATCCAATGTCTGGATCTTGCCCGATCAGAGCCTCGTGAAAACTTTTGTCCCCGTCGCTTGTCAATTGGCCCGAGCGTTTGAATGGGCCATACAAAACGAACCTCCCATTTTCAGTCAGGGACTGAGCGATTTCGGCGAAAATGGTTCTGGTGTCCTGCCAACTGATCAAATGTATCAGGTTGATCAAGACGATCAGGTCCTGCGAAGGAAAGCGGGTATGCCAGCCCGAATTCGTTGCGTCCAGATGTTCGGCACCTGCCACGTTGGGTAAGGCGCTGGCATAGGCGTCGATGCTATTGCGGCGCTCAGGGTCAGGTTCGGTGGGATGCCACGTCAGATCGGGCAGCAAATCAGCAAATCCACAGACATGCTGACCGGTTCCGCTTGCAATCTCCAGCGCGTGCCCGCGGCGCGGTGCCCAGTCTTGTAGCAACGCACAAAGCGCATCCAAGTTTCGCGTCGCTGCCGGGGCTACCAGTTTTCCATCCTCACCCGCGTTGGCGACACTCGCAGAGGGCGGTAGATTGCGTTTGATCATCTGTTCAACCTGTTTGGGGTCAGCGATTTGATGCTGTCTGGATCCAGCACCGGCGTGTATCCAACCACCAGATCACACAACAACTGCGAAGCTGCCGGTGCTGTTTGGAAACCATACCCGCCTTGACCCGCAGACCAGATGAACGATGGATCAATCGGGTCAGGCCCAAGCACCAATGTTCCATCTGGTGCGAAACTGCGCAATCCTGCCCAGTTTGTTTCGACGCGTGTTACTGGTTCGGTCATCAATTCTTCATAGCGCGCCAGACCTTCGGCCAGCACCATATCGTCGGCATAGGCGTCCTGAGGTGGTACCGGGTCGGCTTCGGCAGGCGAAACAAGCAGCTTGCCCGCGTCCGGTTTGGCGTACCATGTTTCACCCGTGCCCAGCATCATGGGCCATCCGGATACATCATGGCCCCCGGGGGCGGGCAGCCGCGCCATGGATCGGCGGCGAGGAGAGATGCCGATAGGTGGTATCCCGGCAAGCTTGGCGATCTCGTCCACCCATGCACCGGTCGCATTCACCAAATTGCGGGCTTCGAAGATTTGCCCGGCCTCGACCAGCCAATGCCGCTCTTTTCGAATACCGGTTACTTTGCTTTTCGTTGCAACGGTTCCTCCGTTCTGGCGAATAGCCCGCGCGAAGTCTTGCAACAGGCGATCGGTATCGATGTCAAACGCAGCTTCACTGATAGCCGCGAAACCCACCTTGGCCAGGTTCAGGATCGGAACGTTCGAAACCGCCTGATCGATGGGAATTCTTTCCATGTTCAGATCCTTGCGGTCGGCTTCGAAAACCTCGCTTTGGTCAAACGAACCGATCAACATCAGTCCGCGCCGTGTCAGGTACCCACCGTTCTGTGTGTGCAGGAACGCGGCCCCAGCCGTGTTCAGCGCCACCACGGATGGCGGACCATAGCTTTGCTCAAACAGGGCTGCCGAGCGACCCGACGCGTGATACCCCAAGGCGTCTTCGGCCTCCAAAACCATCACGGTTCCATGTTCCGACAAGCGCGCGCCCGCACTCAACCCGGCAATTCCGCCCCCGATGACGAGGAAATCGATCATTATTTGTGTTCCTTCCGCAGCAGGTTCGCCACAAGTTTTCTGGGTTTCATTTAGCTCTCTGGGTCAAGCACTTGGCATTTCGAAGAATCTCCAAAATATATGCAGCCTTGAATTTGGGCTTCAACCCGTTCAAAGAAGTATCAAAACGAACAGGAGGGCAAGGTGACCGCAGCAGATCTTCATCCAATGGCCACTGGGCACATTCCCCGATACGTCGTCGCAGCTGACGGAAGCGATTACCTTTTTTCGGCTATGGTCGTCTTCTTTGTCATTCTCGTGGTGCTGATCGGTGTTGGGTACCTGACGCTTCATTCGGTTCCGGAAAAAATGGCGCACGAGAACAACCATCCGCAATTTCAGTTGGTGGGCATTCTGGCACTGCTGGCCCTGTTTACACATAACGGGATTTTCTGGATTGCCGCCGTACTGGTCGCAGGGTTTCAGTTTCCGGATTTCGCCTCCCCGCTTAGAAACATCGCCGATGCCATTCGTTCTCTTGGAGGTGCAAGTGCTCCGGAACCGGTGCCCGAGGCACCTGTGCCAACCCCTGGCGTTTCAGAAGTCACCGACGTGCAGGAGCAAAACACATGATTGAGACCCTGCTTTGCGCCCTGATCACGGTGCTGCCCGATTATCTGTTCCGCCGGTTTGTTCAGGGCAAACGTATCGGTCACGAGATCACCCTTTTCACCATGTGGTACGAATTGCGCTGGGGCCTTACGACCTGTGCCATTCTGGCGCTGACGGTAATCACCACGCTGTTCTATTTTCACCCAGCCAGTAAAACCGCAGCGTCCTATTTTCGAACCGTGACGATCCTGCCGCAACTTGGCGGTCGCGTTTCGGAAATATTCGTCAAGAATAACGAGTTGGTAACCGCTGGTCAGCCGATTTTCAGGATCGAAGATTTCAGCCAGGCAGCGCAGGTTCAGGCGGCAAATGCACAGATTGCACAGGTTCAGGCCTCGCTGCGCGTGGCTGAAACTGATCTGGCCGAGGCTGATGCCGGTATTGCCGGTGCCAAGGCGGCTTTGGCGCAGTCCTTGGACGATCTTGAAAGAAATACGACCCTGCGCGACCAAGGTTCAAGCGCTGTCCGACTGACCGAGATTGAGCGGTTGGAAAACCTTGTTGCCGAGCGTGAGGCGCAGGTTGTTGCGGCCGAATCCAGACGTGCGGCAGTTGAACAGCAGATCGAGGAGCTGATCCCCGCGCAACTGGCCAGTGCCATAGCACAGCTGGACGCCGCGCAGACCGAGTTGGACAAAACACTGATTGTCGCCGGTGTTACCGGACGGGTCGAGCAGTTTAGCCTGCAAGTCGGTGATTACGTGAGCCCCTTGTTGCGCCCTGCTGGCATCCTCGTTCCATCGCATACCGGACATGACCGTTTTCAGGCGGCTTTCAACCAGCTGTCTGCTCAGGTGATCAAACCAGGTATGATCGGTGAGTTGGGCTGCATGACCAAGCCTTTCACCGTTATCCCCACTGTGGTGGTCGAGGTGCAGGATGTCATACCGTCCGGCCAGATCCGTCCATCAGATGAATTGCGGGATGTGCAGAACAATACTAATCCCGGATCAATTCTGGTCTTTATGGAGCCGCTGTATAAAGGTATGGCCGATGACATTCCTCCAGGCAGCAACTGTCTGGCCAATGTCTACACCGACAACCATGACCGTCTGGAACACGAGGATTTGGGCTTTTGGCAAGCTGCTTTCCTGCATGTGGTTGACACAATTGGCGTGGTCCATGCGGCAGGTTTGCGTTTGCGCCTGATCCTGATGCCGGTCAACACTCTGGTACTGACCGGGCATTGATCCGGCACCAGTAGAACAGTTCTTAAAGCGCCCGGCAAGTTCCTTGCCGGGCGCTTGTTTTTTTACAGTGCTGCTTTGAACAGCTGTGTCAGGTTTTCTTTGGTCAACTCAATCGGGTTCCCGCCGCATGAAGGGTCGATGATTGCGCCTTCGACGAGGGTTGGGATTGAGGTTTCGGTCACGCCGAGGTCTGCCAGCTTTCGCGGGATACCAAGGCTGTCGTTGAATTCCTGCACAAAGGCGCGGAAGCCATCGAACCCGCCTTTGATGCCCAGATAGGCGGCAGCGTTCTGGAACCGGTCGGCGATGGCGGGGGCGTTAAAGTCCAGCACGGCAGGCATACAGACCGCGTTTGTGGTGCCGTGATGAGTGTTAAAGTGCGCGCCAACCGGGTGGCTCATGGCGTGGATCGCGCCCAGTCCCTTCTGGAACGCGGTCGCGCCCATGGCCGCCGCGCTCATCATCTGGGCGCGGGCCTCAATGTCGCTGCCATCTGCGTAGGCGCGCGGCAGATAGTCCTTCACCAAACGCATGCCTTCCAGTGCGATGCCCTGGCTCATCGGGTGATAATGCGGGCTCGAATAGGCTTCGACGCAATGCGCGAAGGCGTCCAGACCGGTGCCTGCGGTGATGAATTTAGGCATCCCAACCGTCAGTTCAGGATCGCAGATCACCACCGTTGGCAGGACCTTGGGGTGGAAGATGATCTTCTTGGCGTGGGTCTCGGAATTGGTGATGACACTGGCACGACCAACCTCGGACCCGGTCCCCGCAGTCGTTGGAACCGCAATGATCGGCGCGATTGCATCCGCGTCGGCGCGGGTCCACCAGTCACCGATATCCTCAAAGTCCCATACCGGGCGCGTCTGGCCGCACATGAAGGCGACCATCTTGCCCAGATCCAGCCCCGAGCCGCCGCCAAAGGCAATCACACCATCGTGCCCACCGGCTTTGTATGCCGCAACGCCCGCGTCGAGGTTTTTCTCATTTGGGTTTGGGTCCACATCACTGAATACACCGCGGCCCAGACCGGCCGCCTCCATGATATCCAGCGTCGCCGCTGTGATCGGCAGATCGGCCAACCCTTTGTCCGTGACCAGCAGGGGTTTCTTCATCCCGGCTGCGGCACAGGCTGCGGGCAGTTCCTTGATGCGCCCGGCACCAAATTTGATTGCGGTCGGATAGGACCAGTTTCCAACAAGTGACATGTCAGGTTTCCTTTGTGATTTGAGACCTGCTCGGGCGAGGGGGTCAGACCCGAGCAGGCCGTCGTCCTTAGCCCGTGACCTTCTTCAGGTGGTAGGATTTTGGACGGGTGAGATTGTGATAGCCGATGACCGAAAGACCACCGCCGCGTCCGGTATTCTTGCAACCGGTCCAGCACAGCCCAGGATCCAGATAGTCGGCCCGGTTCATGAAGACGGTGCCGGTCTCGATCTGGTCGCCCACACGCGCCGCGCGATCCACATCGCGGGTCCAAAGGCTGGCAGTCAGGCCAAATTCGCTGTCATTCATCAGCGCGATGGCCTCGGCATCCGAGGACACTTTCATGATGCCCACAACTGGGCCAAAGCTTTCGTCCCGCATCACCCGCATATCATGGGTGACATTGGTCAGGATCTGCGGCGTCAGATACGCGCCGCCATCATCCTCGGGGAAGGGGTCGATATGCGCGACCGCGCCGTCCTCAACCGCTTCGGCAATTTGTGCGCGCACCTCGTCAGCGAAACGGACATTTGCCATTGGGCCTATCGTGGTTTCGGTGTCCAGCGGATTGCCCAGCTTGTAGCCTTTCACGATTTCTACGGCCTTGGCGACAAAGTCGTCATAAAGGCTTTCGTGAACGTAAATCCGCTCGATCCCACAGCAGCATTGGCCCGAATTGAACATTGCGCCGTCGATCAGCGTGTCAACCGCCGCGTCCAGATCGGCGTCGTCCATGACATAACCCGGATCCTTGCCGCCCAATTCTGTGCCGACGCCTGTAAAAGTCCCCGCCGCCGCACGCTCCATGGCCTGACCGCCACCAACCGAACCGGTGAAGTTCACAAAGTCGAACGCGTTGCCCGCGATCAGACCATTGGTCACGTCGTGGCTGAGGAACACGTTCTGGAACACGTCTTCAGGCACACCCGCCGAATGGAACGCCTGCGCCATCCGCTCACCAACCAACAAGGTCTGGGTCGCGTGCTTCAGAACAACGGTGTTGCCCGCGATCAAAGCGGGGGCCACCGTGTTGATCGCCGTCATGTAGGGGTAGTTCCAGGGCGCAACTACAAAGACCACCCCATGCGGAATGCGCTTGATATAGCGTTTGAAGGTTTCATCCTCGCCCACGGCAATATCTGCCAGTGACGTCTCGGCGATCTTTGCCATATGGCTGGCGCGTTCGTTGAATCCCCCAAACTCGCCGCCATAGCGCACCGGGCGGCCCATCATATGGGCCAGTTCCGGAACAATCTCATCATTCATTGCGCCGACGGCCGCGACGCCCGCCATCACCAGATCAATCCGCTCCTGCAACGGTCGCGCTGCCCATCCGGCCTGCGCCGCCCGCGCACGGTCAGCAATCTCAAACGCTGCATCCCGAGACAGTACTTCTCGTTCGGCAAATACCGATCCATCGATCGGCGAGACACATTGCAACATCTGCCCCATAGTCACTCCATCTCTAAAGAGAGCAGGATCCCTGCTTCATCTGGCCAAAAATATCCCGGGGTGCGCGAGGGGCCGGCCCCTCGCTTCCTCCATCTCAAGCCCGCTCAAACCCGCGGGCAATTTCCCAATCGGTTACCACGCGTTCGAATTCCTCGATTTCGACCTCAGCCGCGCGGGTATAGTGATCGACAACGTCATCGCCCATGGCCGCGCGCAGCATCTGTGACCCGTGCAAAGCGTTGCGTGCATCCTTCAAAGTACCCGGGATCTTTCCCGTCTCTCCCTGATAGACATCGCCTTTGGTCGGCGGCTGCAACTCCAGCCCTTCTTCGATCCCCGCGATCCCTGCCGCCAGCATCCCTGCAATCGCCAGATAAGGGTTCATGTCCGATCCCGGAATACGGCACTCGACCCGTATCGCCTTGGTTCCATCCCCGCACAGGCGGTACCCAGCCGTACGGTTGTCTACCGACCAGATGATCCGCGTCGGCGCAAAGGTGCCCTTCATGAACCGCTTGTAGCTGTTGATGTACGGCGCCATGAAATACGTGTAATCGGCAGCGTATTTCAGCAGACCGGCCATATAGCTTTTCATCAGCGCCGACATGCCCAGTTCATCCCCGGCATCATAGAAGGCAGGTTTGCCATCCGCCCAAAGCGACTGATGCACATGCGACGAGCTGCCAACCCTTTCATGATGCCATTTCGGCAGGAAGGTCGCCGCATGACCCTGCTGCCAGGCGATCTCTTTCACCGCGTTCTTGGCGATCGAGTGATACTCTGCCGTGTCCATCGCAGGCGCGTATTTGATGTTCAGTTCTTCCTGTCCGGCCTCGGCTTCACCTTTGGTGTTCTCGACCGGAATACCCGCATCCCACAGGTGGTTCCGGATCGGGCGCATCACATGCTCTTCCTTGGTGGTCTGCAGAATGTGATAATCTTCGTTATACCCCGAGATCGGCTCCAGATCGCGGAACCCTTCCTTGCGGATCGCATCAAAGCTTTTCGCGAACAGGAAGAATTCCAGCTCGGTGGCGCACATCGCCTCATACCCCATCGCCTTCAGGCGGTTCACCTGCTTTTTCAGGATCGAGCGCGGCGCATGTGGCACTTCCTCATGGGTGTGGTGATCCAGCATATCGCACATCACCATCGCGGTGCCTTCCAGCCAGGGCACCGGGCGCAATGTGCTCAGGTCTGGCTTCATCACATAGTCGCCATAACCCCGCTCCCAGCTGGTCGAGGCATACCCATCCGGCGTCGCCATCTCGAGATCCGTGGCCAGCAGGTAATTACAGCAATGGGTCTCTTCCCACGCGCCAGCCACAAAATGACCTGCATGAAAACGCTTGCCCATCAACCGACCCTGCATGTCAACCATGCAAACCAATACAGTGTCGATCGCGCCGTCTGCGACAAGCGATTTCAGGGTTTCGAAAGTCAGAGTTGCGGTCATGAAACAAACCTCATGCGTTGAGTAGGGGCGCTGAATGACAGCGCCCCTGTTTTGATATCAATCGAAAGTGTAAGGAGCGCCGGCCTGGTTGATGACCGAGTTGTACTCACGGAAGATGCCAACGATCTTCTGGTGAATTTCGCCTTCCTGTGCGACCTCGTCCCAGAATTCGATAGCGGCATTTTCCACTTCTTTCCATTCTGCCGCCGGAACCTGTCGCAACTGCAGTTTGTCGCCATTCGCGCGCAAGGCCGCTTCGCCGCCCCAGTACCACTGGTTACGATAGGTGTGGCCTGCTTCGACACCTGCCATCACAACCGATTTCAGGTGGTCAGGCAACTCGGCCCAGCGTTCCTGGTTTGCAAACCAGGACCCGATCCACGCGCCTGAGATGTTGTTGGTCAGGAAATAGTCGGTCACATTGGCCCAGCCAACAGTGTAATCTTCAGTGATGCCCGACCAGGCCATTCCGTCCAACTCACCGGTTTGTACCGCCACTTCCGCGTCTTCGTAAGGGATATTGACTGGTACAACACCAAACTTGGCCAGAAAACGCCCTGCCGTCGGGAAGGTATAGAGCTTCAGCCCATCCAGGTCGCCAAGGCTCTTGATTTCCTTTTTGGTGTTAAAGTTGCAGGGGTCCTGACCCGCTGCCGACAGCCACGTCACGCCAACCTTCTCATATTCCGAGCGCCAGATATCAGCCAGACCGTACTGGTTGAACAGCACCGGAACGTCCAGAATATGCTTGGTGGCGAAGGGGAAATAACCACCGAACTGACGCAGCGGAGTAGGCGAAGCCATGGAATCGTCGTCCGAATGCACACCGTCAATCGTGCCGCGTTGCAGGGCCTGGAACAGTTCACCTGTCGGAACGATCTGGTCCGCATAGAACAGTTCGATCTCAAGTTCGCCATTGGCATTGGCGTTGATGTAATCGATGGCTGGCTTGGTCACATGTTCGCCCAATGCGCCACCGGCATAGGTCTGGAACCGCCACTTGATGGCGGATTGCGCTTTGACGATCGCAGGAGAGGCCAATGTGGCGGCCCCCGCCAGACCGGCGGAACTTAGAAATCTGCGTCTTGTAGTCATTGTCTTTCTCCTCTGTTTAGTCTTGCTGAACTTCGCCCCTTGCCGGGGTCTTGTGACTTAATTTCCATAGACATAATTCGGCAGCCAAAGCGCGATTTCAGGAAAGATGATGATTATGGCCAAGGCGCAGACCATCACCAGAACAAAAGGAACGATCGAGCTGTAGATATCGCGCAGCGAAATTTCCGGGGGGGCCATCGCGCGCATCAAGAACAGGTTATAGCCGAATGGCGGCGTCATATATGCGATCTGCGTGGTGATCGTATAAAGCACGCCGTACCAGATAAGATCAAATCCAAGCGCACCCACCAGCGGAACGTAAAGCGGCGCGACGATAACCAGCATGGCAGTATCGTCCAGAAACGTACCCATCAGGATAAAGCTGAGCTGCATGAGAACCAGGATCATCCACGGGGAAAGACCCAGTTTTTCGGTAAACAGGCTTTCGATTGCCTTGACCGCACCCAACCCGTCGAAGACAGCGCCAAAAGCCAGAGCCGCCAGAATGATCCACATGAACATGCACGAGATGCCCAGGGTGTGCCGAATAGAATTCTCGAAAACCGTGCGTGTCAGCCGTCCTTTCAGAAAGGCCGCCAGCATGGCCGTTGTGGCTCCGATGGCGGAAGATTCCACCAACGAAGTCCAGCCGTTAACAAAAGGGACCATCATCACCATGAAAATGCCCAAAGGTAACAATCCGGCTTGCAACAGCAGCAGCTTTTCTCGCAACGGAATGTCGCGGTCTTCCGCGGGCAGGACCGGGCCGAGCGATGGGTTGATGCGGCAACGGATGATAATGTAGATGATGAACATGGCTGCCATCATCAGCCCGGGTATCACTCCGGCGAGCCATAACTGGCCGACGGGTTGCCGCGCAATCATCGCATAAAGAACCAGAACAACGGATGGTGGCACCAGAATCCCAAGGGATGATCCGGCCTGAATGACGCCGGTCACCATGCGCTTGTCATAGTTCCGGCGCAGCAATTCCGGCAAGGCGATCGTAGCGCCGATTGCCATACCTGCAACGGACAACCCGTTCATTGCCGATATCAGAACCATCAGCCCGATGGTTCCGACAGCCAGACCACCGGACAAGCCGCCCATCCAGACATGGAACATCTTGTAAAGGTCATCTGCGATCCGACTTTCGGAAAGGATGTATCCCATGAAAATGAACATGGGCAGTGTCAGCAGCGGGTACCACTTCATGACCTTGATCGCAGCGGCAAAACCCAGATCGTAGCCGCCCCGATCCCCCCATAGGAACAAGGCCGAAACCACAGCGACACAGCCGATTGCACCAAAGACGCGCTGGCCGGTCAGCATCATAAGCATCATTGATGCGAACATCAGCAAGGCAATCATCTCGTATGACATCAGATTACCTCGCGCGGGATATCGTCGCCGCACAGGCGCAGAATATCTTTGAACAATTCTGATATGGCTTGCAGCAGCATCAGGGAGATACCGATAACCATGATCAGCTTGACCGGCCAAAGGTAGGGTCGCCAGATCGTCGCGCTGCGCTCACCACCATATTGGAAGGAATACATCAGGCTGTCCCATCCCCCCCACAGCAAGATGACCAGATAGATGATCAGGAATACGACTGTGAAGGCATCCGTCCAGGCCTTGCGGCGATGAGACCATTCGCCATAAAGCAGGTCCATTCGCACGTTTGACCCCATCTGGATCGAATAAGGGCCACCAAGCATGTAGTAGGCCACCATGGCGAACTGAGCCATCTCGAGCGTCCAGAGCGACGGCACGAAAAAGGTTTTCGAGACCGAAGACCAGAACAGAATACCCATCATGACGAATATGCCGTACATGACGACGCGCCCGATCCAGCGGTTCGTTCGATCAATGACCGCCACGTAGCCCCGCAAGAACTTCATCTCGATACCTCAGCTCTCATTGTTTCGCCTCTGTGTGCGAATACGCATCAATTACCGTTTGCAGGATCGGCGTCAGAATCCCGGCAATGCGGTCTACTCCCGTTGGAGTGTCGATAAGATCGTTTCGAACTTCGACCATGACATTCGGAAGCCCCCGACTGATCGCATGTTCCTGCAACGTATGCGTGACGCCATCCGTGGCAGAGTAAGGTTCGTTCAACGCGGCTTTCAGACCCGAGTTCTTGGCGCATTGCAGCATAAGTTGGGCCGCCCTGTCGTCTTCGTCATGAAGAATGCCCAATTCGACTGATCGGGTCTTACCGTTGTAGACGGGCGTGAAACTGTGCATCGTGACAACGACAGGCGGCCGGTCCCGTGCGTCCAGAGTAGACGACAACAGTTGTTTGAACGGCTCATAAACCTCGCGGATCCTTTGGGCACGTTGAGCGTCCGTCAGGTTTTCGTTGCCAGGGATGGAAAACACTTCGCTTACCTGCGGCATTGCATCTGCACGTTCAGGCGAGCGGTTGCAGTCGTAAACAAGTCGGCTGATGCAGGAATGAACCAGCGGCGCGTCCAAGGCCTTCGTCAGTTCGACCGAAAGCGCCAATGCGCCGATATCCCAAGCGGCATGAGACAATGCGGCGTCCTCAGTCAGGCCCAATCCGTTCAGTGACGCTGGGATGAATCGGCTAGCATGTTCGCATACCAAAACGCATTGTGCCCGGCCGTTGGCGTTCTGCACGCGGGCTGCCGGAGCTTCGGTTGGTAGTAGCATTGATGTCTCGGAATCGTGGTGCATAGGTAGCATTTGTTACAGCAACCTCAGACCTGTCAAGAAAATTACTGTAGACAAAATTACAAACGAACATATCCTGTAGAAAATTTGAGAAACGAAGGTGCCGATGGCCACCGTTGCGAAACTTGTCAAACAGCGGATCCAGGAAGAGCTTGACGATCTGACACGGTCAGAACGGCAGCTGGCCTCGGTACTTTTGCAGGATTACCCGATGACCGGCTTGCAATCGATCACCAAGCTGGCCGCTGCGGCGCAGGTCTCGACCCCGACGGTCATACGTATGGCACGCAAGCTGGGTTTCGACGGTTTTCCCGCCCTGCAGGACGCCCTGCGAGAAGAGGTTGCGGCACAGATCAAAAAGCCGATCTCGAAACGGGATGCCTGGGTTGTGGATGACGAGGCGGAACATCCCACAACGCGGTTTGCGCAGGCCGTTTGGACAAATATGCGCCACACGCTGGAACGTCTGGACAAAGAGATGTTCGACACCGTTGCCCAGCTTCTGGCAAACACGGATCGCCATCTTTACGTCGTGGGCGGGCGTATCACACGTTCAAATGCGGACTATCTGTTCAATCACATGCAGATTATTCGACCCAATGTGACGATGCTGGGCAATTCGGCAAACGTTTGGCCGCAGTACCTGCTTGATATGGATGAAACCTCGGTTCTGGTGATTTTTGATATCCGCCGATACGAGGCCTATCTCGAGAAACTGGCGCAGGTCGCGTCCAACCGCGGTGTGACGGTTATCCTGTTCACCGACCAATGGGGATCACCGATAGGCAAGACCGCCAATTACACCTTTCACGCACTGGTCGAGGCACCATCCAGCTGGGATTCAACAATTGCATTGCAGCTGATATCGGAAACCCTGATCGCTGAAGTGCAAGAGGCACGGTGGGAAGAAAGCAAGGAACGCATTGAGGAACTTGAGCGGTTTTTCTCCTCGACGCGGATATTCCGCAGTCACGATTGAAGGCCGTACATCCACCGGGAAATATCACGGTTTTGGTCGCGCGAATTTTCACACTTCCCGCTTGACGCGCCCCGGCGCATGACTTAACCAGCGCAAACCATTTGCGGGTATAGCTTAATGGTAAAGCCCCTGCCTTCCAAGCAGGCTATGTCGGTTCGATTCCGTCTACCCGCTCCAATCCCCACTGATTTCTGCGTCAAATGGCCCTTATGGCTGGCTGTTTTTGGCAGGAATGCTTGACCGGAACGACGGCTGAGGCCAAGAAAGCGTTCACTTTGTAGCGTTCAATTCACAAGGGCCGGACATGGCAAGACAGACCGCCAATAAACCAGCACAATCAGCGGCTCCTGGCGCTAGCGAAGAGCGGGCCCGCTCAAGGAAAATCGGGGTGCTGGGGTCGCTCTGGCCCTTTATGAAGCCTTACAGGTTATTGATGATCGGGGCGACACTGGCGCTGATCCTGACGGCCAGTATGACGCTGACCCTGCCACTGGCCGTGCGACGCGTTGTCGACAATTTCCGCATTCAGGACGGTGAATTGCTGGACTGGTACTTTTTGGCAGCGTTGGGCATTGCCGCTGTTCTGGCTGCGGGAACCGGTATCAGATATGCGTTGGTCACACGGCTGGGGGAACGTGTGGTTGCCGATATCCGCAAGGCTGTGTTCGATCGCGTGATCGGCATGAGCCCCGAATTCTACGAACGTATCATGACCGGTGAAGTGCTGAGCAGGATCACCACTGACACGACCCTCATCCAATCGGTTCTTGGCTCATCTGTTTCCATCGCGCTGCGCAATATGCTGATGTTTATCGGCGGGCTGGTTCTGATGCTGTTGACCTCGGCCAAGCTGACCGGGCTTGTCTTGCTGCTTATCCCCGTGGTGGTGGTGCCGATATTGATTCTGGGTCGGCGTTTGCGCGTGATCAGCCGTGAAAACCAGGATTGGATTGCGGCGTCATCCGGAAACGCGGGCGAGGCATTGGGGGCGGTACAGACGGTGCAGGCCTTTACCCACGAGCAAGCCAGTCGCCAGCAATTCGATGAGATGACCGAGATGTCCTATACTGTTTCACTGCGTCGGATTCAGACCCGTGCAGTGCTGACGGTGATTGTGATCTTTCTGGTTTTTTCAGGTATCGTCGGCGTTCTGTGGATGGGTGCAAATGACGTACGCAACGGTGTGATGACCGAAGGCGTTCTGATTCAATTCGTGATCTACTCGATCATCATGGCGGGTTCTGTTGCGGCCCTGTCCGAGATTTGGAGCGAGCTTCAGCGTGCCGCCGGAGCCACCGAGCGTCTTGTCGAGTTGCTGAATGCCGAAGATACGGTTTCCGACCCCGTTAACCCCGCTCCTTTGCCAAAGGACGTCCGGGGCGAAATACGGTTCGAAGATGTCAGTTTTCGCTATCCCGCGCGCCCCGATACAATCGCGCTGGATCACTTGTCGCTTCAGGTAAACCCGGGCGAGACCGTTGCCTTTGTCGGGCCGTCAGGGGCGGGCAAGACGACGATCATTCAATTGATTCAACGGTTTTATGACCCGAACTCAGGCCGGGTGATGTTGGATGGCCATGATCTGCGGGAATTGGATCGCACAGATTTCCGGAAGTATATGTCTTTGGTGCCTCAGGATCCGGTGATCTTTGCCGCCTCAGCCCGCGAAAACATTCGCTTCGGTCGTCTGGACGCAACGGATGCCGAAGTAGAAGCCGCAGCCCGTGCCGCCATCGCACATGATTTCATTGCCGCCTTGCCCGATGGGTATGACAGTTTTGTCGGCGAACGCGGTGTCATGCTGTCGGGTGGGCAAAAACAGCGTATCGCAATCGCCCGTGCCATTTTACGCGACGCACCCGTGCTGCTGCTGGACGAGGCAACGTCGGCCCTTGATGCGGAGAGTGAGCGAGCGGTGCAGGGCGCCGTGGATCAGATGCGTGCCGGCCGCACGACCCTGATTGTTGCGCACAGATTGGCGACCGTAAAGAAAGCCGACCGTATTGTCGTGCTGGAAGAAGGCCGTATCGTGGCGCAGGGCAGCCATGATGATCTGGTGTCCCAAGATGGGCTATATGCGCGCCTTGCACGACTGCAGTTCACAGATGGCGTTGCGGCAGAATAGGAGTGACGCTCGGGCATTTGTGAATTCGCCGTAGCGTCATTCTACATTTTACCCCCTTTGAAGGCTAAGGCCTCGCTTGCGCGAGGGTTGTTTTGCTTCCATCTTGGTTGCGAACAACAAGCTCGTGCAAAAACACGGGAGAAAAACGGGAGGAACCACATGGCCTTTGTGGGATTGGAAGACAAGACGCGCATGGAACAGGAAATGTCGTGGGAGGATCGGGATCTGCCTGTCACCTTCCATCAGCTCCTGTCGCGCACGGCGGGGAAGTTCCCGAACCACAATGCCATCAGTTTTCAGCTTTTTTCTGGCCCCAATGACAAAGCCGAAACCCTGACCTGGTCTGAACTTCTGGGCAAGGTCAATCAGGCGGCAAACCTGTTTCGTGCGCTGGGTGTGGGTGAAAAAGACGTGGTGGCCTATGTGCTGCCAAACTGTAACGAAACACTGATTACCATGATGGGCGGTGCAGTTGCGGGGATTGTGAACCCGATCAATCCGTTGCTGGAGCCCGAACAGATTGCGGCGATCCTGCGCGAGACAGGTGCCAAAGTGGTTGTTACGTTAAAGTCTTTCCCGAAAACGGATGTTGCCCAGAAGGTGGAAGAGGCGGTGCGCCACGCGCCCAAGGTCAACACCATTCTGGAAATTGACCTGAATCGGTACCTGACGCCGCCCAAATCGTGGCTGGTTCCCTTCCTGCGCCCCAAGATGGGCGAAAAGGAAAAACTGGCACATGCGGACTACAAGAGTTTCAACAAGGAACTTGCCAAGCAACCAACGACGCTGACATTCGAGGACAGCAAGGATGATCGCGTTGCTTGTTTCTTCCACACCGGTGGGACCACCGGGATGCCCAAGGTGGCGCAACACAAATACTCGGGCCTGATCTACAACGGCTGGCTGGGCAACACGCTGTTGTTTGACGAGAATGACGTCATCATGTGCCCGCTGCCGATGTTCCACGTCTTTGCAGTGCATGTGATCGTGATGGCCGCCGTGTCGTCGGGTGCGCATGTGATATTCCCGACACCTGCAGGTTATCGCGGTGACGGTGTGTTCGACAATTTCTGGAAGCTGATCGAGCGCTGGAAGGTGAGCTTTATCATCACAGTTCCAACCGCGATATCAGCCAAGATGCAACGCCCGGTGGACGCAGACATCTCAAGCGTGAAAACCGCCTTTTCGGGTTCGGCGCCACTGCCGGTGGAGTTGTTCCGCCGCTTCGAAGAGGCGACGGGCGTCACCATCGTCGAAGGCTACGGCCTGACCGAGGCCACCTGTCTGGTCTCATGCAACCCCGTGGATGGCGAGAAAAAGATCGGTTCGATCGGTATTCCGTTCCCTTATACGGATGTCAAAATCCTGCTGGATGGACCAGATGGGCCGACGGAGTGCGGCACTGATCAGATTGGTGAGATCTGCATCTCGAACCCCGGTGTGTACGCAGGCAACACGTATACTGAGGCCGACAAGAACATTGGTCTTTATCACTTTGACAAATACCTGCGTACGGGCGATCTGGGGCGGTTTGACGAAGACGGCTACCTTTGGATCACTGGTCGCGCCAAGGACCTGATCATTCGCGGTGGTCACAATATCGATCCTGCCGAAATCGAAGAGGCGCTGCTGGGTCACAATGCGGTTGCCTTCGCGGGGGCGATCGGCCAGCCGGACGCGCATTCGGGCGAAGTGCCCTGCGCCTATGTCGAATTGGTCGATGGGGCGTCGGTCACTGAAAATGAGCTGCTGGAATATTGCAAGGTTCACGTGCATGAGCGTGCCGCGCAACCCAAGCATATCACCATTCTTGATGAGTTGCCGAAAACTGCGGTCGGCAAGGTGTTCAAGCCGGACCTGCGCAAACAGGCCATCACCCGCATATACAATGGCGCTCTTGAAGCTGCGGGCCTCGCTTCGCGGGTTGTTCTGGTGATCGACGATAAGAAGCGTGGCCTTGTCGCGCAGCTTGACGCGAACGGATCTTCGGAAGACGATGTCGCGAAAGTCCTGGGCGCATATACCCGACCCTGGGAGTGGTCCGAATAAGTTGGAGGAACAATGGACTATGAACGCCTGATCGACGAAGAAACCTGGGCGTTCATACGCCGCACGGCTGAAAGCTATCCCGATGATGCGGTCGATTTGTCCATCGAGGACCAGCGTCGCGTCTATGACGCGATGTGCAAGAAATTTCGCCAACCGCGCCCTGCCGGTGTCGAAACTCAGGACCTGTACGCCGATGGGGTGCCGGTCCGCCATTATACATCCGGGCAACCGACCCGAACGGTCGTCTATTTCCACGGCGGCGGGTTTGTTGTTGGCGGGTTGGACAGCCATGATGATGTCTGTGCCGAGTTCTGTGCCCAAACGGGATACCGCGTCGTTTCAGTTGACTACAGGCTGTGCCCTGAACATGTGCATCCGGCGCAGTTCCAGGATTGCTGGACGGCTGTGAAATGGGCGGTGGTGGAGTATGGCGACCCGCTTGTCCTGGCCGGGGATAGTGCGGGAGGAAATCTGGCAGCATCTATCGCCCACCATGCGCGCGGGCGGCTGGACAATATACTGGGGCAGGTGCTGATCTACCCCGGTTTTGGCGGAGACCAATCGCGCGGTTCATATCTTGAGCACGCCCATGCTCCTTTACTGACACTGGACGATATTAAATTCTACGAAACCGTCCGATACGCAGGTACCCCGCCTCAGGGCGATCCGACTTACGCGCCCTTACAGGACAATGATTTCTCGGAACTGCCGCCTACTGTTGTGATTACCGCTGATTGTGATCCGCTCCGTGATGACGGGAAGGTCTATTGCGAGCGGATCAGTGCAGCTGGTGGTCTGGCCCATTGGATCAACGAACCTGGCCTTGTCCATGGGTACCTGCGCGCGCGAACCTCGGTAAAGCGCGCAGCAGACAGTTTCGAACGGATCTCGATCGCAATCGAAGCGCTTGGGCAAGAAATCTGGCCCTACGACTGACGCCAGCCAGTTACTTCAGGAACGGCTTAGCCTTCATCGTCTCTGCGAGGGGCGCACCCAAACGGTTCAGAATGGTCGGGGCCAATTGGACCTGATCTATCACGGTTTCAGCGTCAGGCCCGTCGGCATCACCGAAGTAATACAGCGCGGTTTCCTGTTGCAGTGGGCTGCGCCCACCGTGGTGTCCGCGCTCGTCCTGACCGTGATCGGCGGTGACGATCACCTCATACCCTAGTTGGCGCCAGCGTGGGATGAACGGGGCCAGCATCTCGTCTGCAACAAAACAGGCATGATCCATTTCCTCGCAGTCGTGATAGAAACGGTGACCCATGCTGTCCAGTGTGCAGGTGTGCAGGATGCCATAGTCCAACCCAAAGCGCAGACACAGATTGGTCAGGGTCGCAAACAGATCGACGTCGGACGGGGTCATCTGATTGTCTTTGCCGTAACCGGTCATGCTGTGAAAGCGACCGTGATTGATGGTCTGGCTCTCTGGCTCGTCATATTCGACGTCGCGGACATAGTCGAACGGGTGACGGTTGAAGAACTGCGACCAAAAACTGTGCGTTACTGCCCCAGTCACGCCGCCGGCCTCACGTACCTGGCTAAAGATATCCTTGTGGCTCAGGCGAAAAACGTTGCCGTTTCCGGTGCAGCCGTGTTCTTGCGGGGTTACGCCCGTATGGATCGATGCATAGCAACTGGCCGAAGTTGAAGGCAGCACCGCGCGGTGCTGCCACACCCGAGCTTCGCCGCTGTCGACCCAACCTTCCAGGTTGCCGAACAGGCGGCGGAAGTTCCGGTATGGTACTCCGTCCAGGATGATCAATAGTAGTTTACGGTCCATGGTTCGGCCTTTTGATCTGAGTATTTCATGCGGACGATACGCGAGTTGAAACCATGCGCCTGCCAAATCGCGTCCCAAATAATAAATTCCCGACGTCAGCCAAGATGCAAAACGCCGGGAATCCATTTCTTCAAAGTGATGTTACAGGCGCAGAGATCAGTTCCCCGCGCTTTCCATTTTGCGATGGGCAACGACCTCTTCCAGCCAGCCCAGATGCATCTCGGGCACCGAGCTCAGCAGAAGGTCTGTATAGTCGTCGAATGGCGGGCTGAGCACCTGGCTCTTTGGGCCATAGCGCGCCACGCGTCCCTGATACATCACCGCGATGCTGTCGCTGATCGCCCGAACCGTCGCCAGATCGTGGGTGATAAACAGGTAGGCCACATCCTCGATCTTCTGCAAATCCAGCAGCAGCTTGAGGATACCGTCCGCCACAAGCGGGTCGAGTGCCGATGTCACCTCGTCGCAGATGATCATCTTGGGCTTGGCCGCCAAAGACCGCGCGATACAAACGCGCTGCTTCTGGCCACCGGACAACTCGGCTGGGTAACGGTCGATGAACTTCTCGCCCAACTCGATCTCGTCCAGCAACTCGACAACCCGTTTGCGTTTTTCGGCACCGCGCATGTTGAAGTAGAACTCCAGCGGGCGCCCGATGATCGTGCCGACGGTCTGGCGCGGGTTCATTGCCACGTCAGCCATCTGATAGATCATCTGCAACTCGCGCAGGTCCTCGCGGGATCGCCCGGCAAGATCAGGCGAAAGCTTGCGTCCGGCAAACGTAATCTCGCCATCGCGCGGCGGCAACAGGCCGGTGATCACCCGGGCGAGTGTCGACTTACCAGAACCGGATTCGCCCACAACTGCCAGCGTCTGCCCCGGATGAAGCTCGACATTGACGTTGTGCAGCACGTCGAAATTCAATCCCTTGTAGCGCGCGGTGATACCGTCAACGCTCAACAGCGGTTCCGCTGTGGGCTGTTTTTCCTCGTGCTCGATCGAACGGACCGAGACCAGAGCTTGCGTGTACTCTTCCTGCGGGTTGTTGATGATCTGATCGGTTGACCCGTATTCAATCGTATTTCCCATCCGCAGAACCATGATTTCGTCGCTGACCTGCGCCACGACCGCAAGGTCGTGCGTGATGTAAAGAGCAGCGACACCGGTATCGCGAATGGCTTCTTTGATCGCCATCAGCACGTCGATCTGCGTGGTCACATCCAGCGCCGTGGTAGGTTCATCGAACACCACCAGATCGGGTTCGGGGCACAGCGCCAGCGCAGTCATGCATCGCTGCAACTGTCCGCCTGAAACCTGGTGCGGGTAGCGGTCACCGATATTGTCCGGGTCGGGTAGGCCTAGTTTGGCAAACAGTTCCCGCGCGCGGCCTTCGGCCTCTCTTCGCGAAAACTTCTTGTGCTCGACCGCAGCTTCGACAACCTGATCCATGATCTTCTTGGCCGGGTTGAACGACGCGGCAGCGGATTGCGACACATACGCAACCTCACCCCCGCGCAGGTTGCGGATATCGCCATGTGACGATTTCAGGATATCGCGCCCATTTACCCAAACCTCGCCGCCGGTGATTTCAACACCACCCCGACCATAGGCCATGGAAGCGAGGCCGATGGTGGACTTACCGGCACCGGATTCTCCGATCAGCCCCAGCACCTTGCCGCGTTCGAGGTCAAAACTGACCCCGTGCACGATTTCGATGTCATGGGGTTTTTCACCCGGTGGGTAAACGGTTGCACCGATCTTGAGGTCACGGACCTTGAGAAGGGTATCACTCATCCCCGGCCTCCTTTCAGTGATGTGGTTCTGTTCAGGACCCAGTCAGCAACAAGGTTGACCGAGATTGCCAGCGTCGCGATGGCCACAGCCGGGTACAAAGCTGCGCCAATGCCATACACGATGCCATCCTTGTTTTCCTTCACGATGCCGCCCCAGTCGGCCAGCGGGGGCTGAACGCCCAGCCCCAGAAACGAAAGGGTCGAGATGAAGAGGACCATAAAGATGAACCGCAGCCCGAACTCGGCCACCAGCGGTGACAGGGCGTTCGGCAGGATTTCACGGAAGATGATCCAGGCACGGCCTTCGCCGCGCAATTTGGCGGCCTCGACATAATCCATCACGTTGATGTCGACAGCAACCGATCGCGACAGACGATACGGGCGTGTCGCGTCCAGAAGGCCCATCACCAGGATCAGGATCGGGACCGTCACTGGGACGATGGCAAGAATGACAAGTGCCAGGATCAGCGTCGGGATCGACATGACCAGGTCAACCGCCCGGCTGAGAACCTGATCAGCCCAACCGCCCAGAACCGCAGCCAGCAAACCCAGCGACGTGCCGGTTACAAAGCTGAGGATCGTAGCCGCAGCCGCAATGAAGATGGTGGTGCGCCCGCCGTAGATCATGCGTGTGAGCAGATCCCGACCGATATTGTCGGTGCCCAACAGATGTTCTGCGCTTGATGGCTCCCACACATCGCCAACCACTTCGGCCATACCGTAGGGCGCAATAAGCGGTGCAGCCAAGGCGACAAAGAAATAGAGACCTGTGAACAACAGACCGATCATTGCCGAAATTGGAATATTTTTCATCATTTCGGATGCCTCAGTCTTGGGTTGGCCAGGATCGATACGATATCGGCCACCATGTTCAGCCCGATATAGACGGCGGCAAAGACCACACCGCACGCCAGCACGACCGGCACGTCACGTTTGGTTACCGAGTCCACCAGGTATTGCCCCATGCCGGGATAAACGAACACCACTTCGACCACGACAACGCCCACGACCAGATAGGCCAGGTTCAGCATCACCACGTTTACAATGGGCGAGATCGCGTTCGGAAAGGCGTGTCGCGCAATGACCTGAAAGTTTGACAACCCCTTCAGTTCCGCCGTTTCGATATAGGCCGACTGCATCAGGTTGAGGATCGCCGCGCGGGTCATGCGCATCATCTGCGCCAAGACCACCAGCGTCAGCACGAAAGCGGGCAACGCGATCGCATTGAGTTTTTGCCCGAATGACATCGAGTCATTGATCATCGCAAGCGAGGAAAACCAGCCCAGCTTTACCGAGACATAGTAGATCACCACGTAGCCGATCAGAAATTCTGGTATCGACACTGTCGTAAGCGTGATGGCAGAGATCAGCTTGTCCGGCCAGCGGTTGCGGTAGCGGACTGCCAGCAAGCCCAGGAAGATGGCAAGCGGAACCGAAACCACGGCTGCGGCGCATGCCAGAAACAACGTGTTGCCCAACCGTTTGCCAATGCTTTCCGCAATGTCCAGCTTGTTGGTCAGGGACTGACCCAGATCACCTTGAACTATACCGCCCAGCCATTCGAAATAGCGGGTCAGGGCAGGCCGGTTCAGGCCCATTTCTTCGCGCAGGTTTGCAAGGGCCTCGGGGGTTGCGGACTGCCCCAGGACGGCTTGCGCTGCGTCTCCGGGAAGGGCTTCGGTCAGGCCAAAAATCAGGGCCGAAGCGCCAAACAGCAATAGGAGTCCCAGCGCTAAGCGCTGGGAAACCAGTTTGATGATAGGATGCATGATCCGTGGCCCGTTTTAGACGAACCACATTTTGCGGGACATGTTGCCGTTCATCATCTCTTGGTTCGGGTCTGATTCCCAACCATCCAGCTGATTACTGACGCCTTCAACAAAGTTGTTGAACATCGGGCAAATCAAGCCGCCTTCGTCGCGGACCATACGGCCCATCTGGCTATAGATGCCTTTGCGCTTCTCTGCATCCAACTCTGCACGCGCCGCAAACAACAGATCGTCAAAGGCCTGAACTTTGAAACGAGTGTCGTTCCAATCCGCAGTTGACAGGTAAGCGGTAGTATACATCTGGTCCTGTACAGGGCGACCACCCCAGTACGACGCACAGAAGGGCTGGACATTCCAGACTTCGGACCAGTAGCCATCGTTGGGCTCACGTTTGATTTCCAGTGGAATACCAGCTTGCGCAGCGGTTTGCTGGAACAAAGCTGCTGCGTCGACAGCACCTGGGAAGGCACCATCTGCAACACGCAGGATAATCGGCGAGCCATCGTGGCCGGACTTTTTGTAGTGCTCGGCTGCTTTTTCGATGCTGAATTCGCGCTGCTCGATTGTTTCGTCAAACAGTGGGTAGGCCGCGTTGATCGGCATATCATTACCGATCGAACCGTAGCCTCGCAGAACCTTGTCTACCAGGTCTGCCCGGTTGATGGCGTATTTCAGCGCGGTGCGCAGTTCATTGTTATCAAACGGTGCCGTGTCGCAATGCATGATGAAGACGTAGTGACCGCGACCAGCGGTTGAATGTACGGTCAGGTTGGGTGCGCGGCCCAACAGGTCGGCAACTTTGGGTTCCACGCGGTTGACCGCGTGGACCTGTCCGGATTGCAGGGCAGCGGTACGCGCAGTTGCGTCGTTGATGACGATGACTTCGACACTGTCGAAATTGCCGAAATCGCTGTTCCAGTGGTTTTCGTTCTTTGTAAACAAGTGACGCACACCGGGTTCGTCAACTTCCAATTTGTACGGTCCAGTCCCGATACCCGCTCCAGGATTATCCATACCGCCATCAGGCTGAATGATCAGGTGGTAATCGGCCATCAGATAGGGCAGGTCAGCGTTTGGTTCGGTCAGGGTGACCTGGAAGTTGTCGCCATCAGCTTTCATTGACTCAATGCCCTTCATGATGCCCAGGGCACCGGACTTGGAGTCTTCGTTCGAGTGGCGCTGCATGGTTTTCAGCACGTCTTCGCTGGTCATGGTCTTGCCGTTGTGGAATTCGACACCCTGACGCAGCTTGAAAGTCCAAACCTTGGCATCAGCGCTGCCTTCAACACTTTCCGCCAGACGAGGCTCGATCGAACCGTCCGGTGCAACTTCGACAAGCTGGTCACCAAACTGTTTGCCGTTCTGGAAGGGAACAGAGCTTGCATAGGTCGCCGGGTCCAGAGAGTTAGTGGATTCACCACCCTGAAGACCAAATTTCAAATCACCGCCCTTTTTCGGGCCAGCAGCCCGAGCGGCGTCTGCGAACATTGTGTTGGCCATCGCAGCCGAAACACCCAGCGCCGCGGCTTTCCCCATGAATTCGCGGCGGGTCATTTTTCCGGCTGTGACCTGACCGGCCATATGCGTGATTTGTTCGTTCATCGAGTATTCTCCCTATCGAGTGGTTTTAACCCTTTTCGGGTTTTTGTTGACGCATGAGTCAACGTTGACTTATTTCGGCGGACCGGGCAAGGATATTTCTCCTTGATGCCGAAGGCCGAAGCGCAAGTAACTTTGTTTGGCGCGATGCCCTTTCCACAAGAATATTATGATACAGTTCTGTTTCAGGCCAGTTTCCGGGCCTTTACGGTCTGGGGTGGTGTGATATGCGTCAGTTCATCCACGTATTGCGACAACCAAGTCCATGACATTGGTGCCAGTTGGCCCGGTTGTCAGCAAGGCTTGGGCTTTGTCCAAAAACGACCCGCTGTCAGCATTTATAAGCGCGGTCATCCCGCTGTCGTTCCATGTTGCACCGGTAATGATTCCCCCTGCCGCATTGGTCGGTCCGTCTGTGCCGTCCGTTCCGCCGACAACAACTGTCAGGTTTGGCTGCCCGGCAATCTCCTGCGCCAGCGCAAGTGCCAGTGCTTGGTTTCGTCCACCGCGCCCAGGGTGATCCGGCAAGACCACAGTCGGTTCCCCACCGAAGACCATCACGCCTTTTTCCATTCCGCGCAGCAGTTGGCCAAGATGTGCGGCGACCTTCAGATAGTCATCATGCAGCGCCTCTTCATTGGCCCAAACCTTTAGCCCAGCTGCTTCGGCGGCTTGCACAACCGCATTGCGGGCATGGGCGTTCGAGGCCACGATCCGCGTGGTGGCTCCAAATGTGTAGCTGGAAGGCAAAGCGCCGATACCCGATCCAATGACATTGAGGTCGTCGCCCGGTACGTCCGAGATGGCCAGAACAGTCGCGCGGGCGCCCGCAAAGTGTGACAGCAACCCCCCGCCTTTGATGCGGGACAGTTTGCGCCGCTCAGCGTTCATCGCACCGATATCCATCCCCTCTGAAAGCAACTTGCGGTTCAATGCTTCGAGATCGCTCAGTGATTTTCCGGGCAAAAGGTCTTCGGCCAGCGAAGATGCGCCACCCGACACCAGAAGCAGCACATGTGATCCGGGGTCCATCTGTTCCAGCGCCTTACGCAGAGCACGCCCGCCTTCAAGGCTGCGGTTGTCCGGAACCGGGTGCGAGGCTTCGATCACCTCGACAGTGTCCGGCAAGTCACGGCCGTGATCGTCCTTGGTCACAACAAGCGTGGGAACCGTGCCGAACCGCGCCAAGGCCGCCCGTGCCATGGCGGCGGCGGGCTTGCCTACGGCCAGAATACGGTCCGGTTTCGGGATGTCGTGCAGGGCGGCCTCGGTGGCGGTGTATCCATCAACGGCCTCAACCCCGGCGCGCCAAAGTTGAACGGCTTGCTTTTCAGTATCCATCAAGTCTCCACCCAGATTGTGACCGGTCCGTCGTTGACAAGTTCAACGGCCATGTCGGCCCCGAATTGTCCAGTTTCCACCGCTACACCTTGCGCAGCAAGGTAGTTTGCGAAGGTGTTATACAGATGCTCGCCCAGTTCGGGCGGTGCTGCAGTTGAAAACCCCGGCCTGTTACCGCTTGTTGTATCTGCCGCCAATGTAAACTGGCTGATCACCAAGGCTGACCCTTTTACATCCAGAAGCGAGCGGTTCATCTTGCCCGCATCGTCCTTGAAAATCCTGAGTCTGGCGGTTTTCCGGGCCAGTTTTTCAGCCTGGGCTTCGTCGTCCCCCTGCATGGCGCAGACAAGAATCAAAAGCCCCGGACCGGATGCGCCAATGACATTGCCATCGACCGATACTTTGGCTTGCGAAACTCTTTGCAGCAATGCGCGCACGCGGTTCCCCCCCTTGGCGATTATCTTGCCTGAGCGATGGTTTAGCCGCGCCAGTCGACAAAGTCACCCAGCGCGGCACGATCTGTGCGAAAGTTATTTGCGGGATGCTTTCTGTCTGAATACCCAAAGGAAATCGCGCACAGGATCAGACGGTCTTCCGGGATCTGAAAATATCTGTGCAGGAACGGGCCATACGCAGCTAATGCGGCCTGAGGAATGGTTGCCACGCCCAACGCCTGCGCTGCCAACGAGAAAGCCGTAACAAACCCTCCGCAATCCATTGCGCCATATGGTCCAAGTTCCGCCGGGCTTGAGACGATGGCGCAATGCGGTGCGTCGAACAGAGCGAAGTTGCGCATCATTTGTTGGGCCGATCCTGCCCGGTCCCCGCGTTCCACACCGACTGCTTCATACAGCGCCCAACCGCACGCGCGGCGGCGGTCTTGATAGACGCCGGAGTATGACGCGGGAAACGGAAGATCGGGGGCCGGTGCGCCTGTTTCAGCTTCGTTTTGCATCGCCGCACGGAACCTGTCGGTCTCTGTGCCGCTTGTGATTACCAATTGCCACGGCTGCGCGTTACACCAACTTGGGACCCGGGCCGCGCTGCCCACGATTTGTTCGATCTGCTCTTTTGGCACAGGATCGGGCAGGAAGGCCCGGCAGGAATGACGTTTCTCCAGAAGGTTATTCAGTTCTGCAAATGACACGGGCGCCTCGTTTCTACGTCTCGACCCTTAGGATGATCATGCCGTGCGTTTTGTACAAGTGGCTGTTATTGCTGCCCGTTAGCCACCAGATATCCGACAACCCCGGCAACCAGCAGGCCCAGAACAACGGCAATCGTGATCTTGATGGCGGACCAGGGGCGTTCCCCCTGAACCCGTCCGGTTCGGCCGTTCACCACAAATCGATAGGTCTGCCCGCGATATTTGTAGGCCGCCATCCAGATTGGCAGCAGAATATGTTTGAAGGTGACATCGCGCACCTCAGTGTCCACCGCGTGGATACGTTGCTTGTCGCCCCCAATATCGAAGCGAACATCCCGTTCGATCACGCGCGCCATATGCGCGCGGGCTTCGGTATAGCCCTCATTTAGTTCAACTGAATATGCCTCGGCGCGAAATCCGGCGAGGTATTCTGGCTGGTAAGGTTCAAGTGCCGGCAGATCCCAAGGCTGCAACGCGTCAGTGTAAGCCTTGGGCAACGACTGCGAAGCCTGCACCAGGACATCGTCAAAAAAACGCGCAACACGACCCGATTTGGGCGACCAGCGCACCTTTGGTACTTGTTGCTGAACCCGTTTACCATCCCGCATCACAGTGTGGGTTTCATAATAGATCACGCCGCGCTCACCACGGTAGTCGGATTTGGTGTCGGCATCAAAGGTCCAGTACGGCACATAAATGCCCTGCATCTTGCGGCCCTTGCGGGCATAGTCCTTCAACCCGTTGGGCGCGAACCATAACCGCCCCAGCCAATCGCTCATCGCCTTATGCGCCTCGCGCTCGTCGAAAGCAAAAGGCAGAACGCCCTTCGGCTTGATATGCCGGTTCACGCCGGTGTCGGTTACCACCGGCGTGGCACAGAACGGGCATTCCGCAGCGTGCGTGTTGGGGTCGAATTCAACCTGCGCTGCGCAGTTCGGACAGGACAGAACGCGGGTCTGTTCCAGCTCGCTGTCAGGCAGACGGTCCGCAATGGCCGCGTCAAAATCCAGTTCGCGCAGGCTGGCACCTTGCCACGGACCCGATCCGATAGGTTCGGAATGACCACAATGATCACATGTTAGCGTACCATTGCTAGGACTGAACCGGTAATCCGCGCCGCATTGCTGGCAGGGGAAGCGGTGCTCTGCAAGGTCAGGGGCGTGTGTCATACATTACCCAGAAGTGTCACGACAGATGGAGGAGTATCGCGTTTTGGTCAGGCCCCCGGCGGCGGCGGAGGCAGAATGGTGAACAGTTGTGCAAGTTCCTGCACGTCTCCGGCTTTCTTCCAGCCGTCCTGGCCCGCGGTCCATACATAGGTCTCGCGCGTTAGATCGCCTTCGCTGGCCATACGGCCCATTCTGGCCTTGGAAAACGGGCCGCTGGTCTGCCCATCCACGGCAATATGCCAAACATGCTCAACTGGTGGCGGGGGCGGCGGGGCCACATGGGCTGCCGGTCGTGGGGCAGCGGGGGCGGTCGATCCCCACGGGCCGCTTGGTTGGCCCGCTGCCATGTTCGACATCTGCTGTGCCATTGCCATGCCCATTCCCATGCCAAGACCCGCGCCCATGCCACCGCCCTGGCTTGGGTTGCTGGCCGCAGCCGTCATCGCCTCTGCTGCGGAATACTGTGTGAATTTGCCCAGATCTCCGGCCAATCCCATCGAGGTCCGCTTGTCCAATGCGGCCTCGACCGCAGGCGGAAGCGAGATGTTCTCGATGTAGAATTCAGGCATCTCCAGCCCATAGCCTTCCAGCACTGGGGAAACTTCGGCCGCGATCAATTTGCCCAGATCAGCCGTGTTCGCTGCCATGTCCAACACAGGAATGCCAGATCCCGAAATAACGCGGCTGAACTCCTGCACAATGATGTTGCGCACCTGAAAGCTGATCTCGCTCATGGTGAATTCGCCGTCAGTTCCGACGATTTCCACAAGGAATCTGGCCGGGTCTTTGACCCGAACGGTATAGGTGCCATAAGCGCGAATGCGGGTCGGACCAAACTCGGGGTCGCGCAGCATGATCGGGTTCTTGGTCCCCCATTTCAGGTCGTTGAACCGGGTCGTGTTGACGAAGTAGATCTCGGACTTGAACGGCGACTGAAAGCCATGATCCCAGTGCTGCAATGTGGTCAGGATCGGCATGTTGTTGGTCTCAAGCATATAGAGACCTGGCGTGAACACATCTGCCAATTGCCCTTCGTGCACAAATACAGCCGCCTGACCTTCGCGCACCGTCAGCTTGGCACCGTATTTGATTTCATGGCCTTCACGCTCGAACCGCCAGACCATGGTGTCGCGAGTGTCGTCAACCCAATGGATGACGTCAATGAATTCTCCGGTCAGAAAATCGAATATTCCCATTTGGGTTCTCCTGTCCTTGGGGTCAGAGCGGCTGCCCCATCAATTCCCGGGCAATGACATGCACGATGGGGCGGGCCTGATCGACTGTCACGCCGGGCTCAAGCCGCTTATCATAAAGCATTGTCAGCAGTTTTTCGTCATGGCTCGTCAGCAGGGCAAACTCGTCATCATCATTGAAGATCGATGGGCGCGCTGCCGGGCTATCGTTAGACAATCCCAGCCCCTGTGCGATTTCTTCGTGGATACAACTGCGACGGACCAGATCAGTCAATTCGGCCCGGATCAACGCAACGGCGCGCACATATTTGTACGGAGACGCCGTTGTCGCCGAGGCAAAAACAAAACAATCGAAATTCGATCTCGGATTTGCGGCCAGATCAAGCGAAGCCTGACTGATATTCGGGATCAGCTGTTTCAGTCGTGACACCACATAGGTGCTGTCGTCCTTGCCCGCGAAGAAGACGTGGAAATTTGCGTTTCGGGAGACCACGGAAATCGGATGATCCGTCAGCCTCGCCAGGCGCGAGGCAAAGGATTGAACCCGTTCCGCATCCTGTTCCCGTACAACAGGCAGCACGGAAGGCCCAAACTCAGTCTGGATGCGCACCGGTCCCGACCACCGGCTGAGCTGCCCGTCTGTCTGGCGCGACCCGATGGAAACGTTTTGGGTCGGATATTCGCTGTAGAACGCAATCGCTTCGAAATTTCGCGCCAGATCCTGGGCGTCATAGGGCGTATCGGGCCCGCCCCCGTCTGTCCGCAATAACCCCCGCACCAAGAGGTCGCGTTCGACACGCTGGTAAAACCGCGCCAGATCCTGACTTGCGGCAGAGGGCGGTACATAGGCATTCGCCGCAACAGAAACAGGCGCCGGGCGCGCTTGCGGCGCAATCGAGGATGTCAGTGTTTCATCGCAATTGGCCAAAGCCAAAAACGCCGCCATCCCCAGCGCCTTTTTCAGATATGTAATATCCCGCACGCCCAGTTCAGCCTCAGCCGGGGACAGCGGTTCCGGCGTTGTCGCCGGTCCCGTCTCGTCGCGCCTTGGCGGATGCCAGAGTGTCGCGCAGTTCCGCCTCCATCTTCTGCAACTCGGCCTCAGCGGCAGCACGTTTGGCTTTTCCTTCATCCGCAATGGCCAGGCTTTCGTTGATGGTGCCGATCAGGTCTGCGTTGGCCTTTTTGACAGCTTCGATATCGAACACGCCGCGTTCCATTTCCTCGCGGATCATCTTGTTCGACTGACGCAGATTGGCAGCATTCGAAGTCAAAAGCTCGTTGGTCAAATCGTTGGCGTCGCGCACCGCGGCGGCAGCTTCGGCGCTGCGCTGAATGGTGACGGCCTGTGCCAGTTGCGTTTCCCACAGCGGCACGGTGTTCACCAGCGTCGAGTTGATCTTCGTGACCAGCGACTTGTCGTTCTCCTGCACCAGTCGGATCGACGGCAGCGACTGCATCGTGACTTGACGGGTCAGTTTCAGATCGTGCACGCGGCGCTCCAGATCGTCACGCGCGGCGCGCATGTCCCGCAGTTCCTGCGCTTTCATCACCTGTTCTTCTTCTGGCGCGGCCTGAACGGCGGCTTCCCTTTCGGGGATGTCATGGCTGTCCAACTCGGTCAGCTTTTCTTCACCCGCTGCGATGTACAGCGCCAGTTCATCGTAAAAACCCAGAGTTTTCTCGTACAGCAGGTCCAGCGATTTGATGTCCTTGAGCAGTGTATGCTCATGTCCCAGAAGATCGTCGGTAATGCGGTCGATCTGCTCCTGAACTTCTTCAAACTGAGCGGTAAATTTCGCAAATGGTGCGGCTCTGCCCAGCAGCCTTTCCCACCAGCTACGCTCGCGGCGCACGTCCAGCTCACTGACCGAAAATCCGCGGATCGTGGTCACGATATTGCGCAGGCTGTCGCCTGCCGGGCCAACATCCTTGTTGCGCACATCCGCAAGCATGGCCTGACTGATTTCCTGCAATTCGGCCTGAGCGGAAGACCCGAAAGCAACAATCGAGTTGGTGTTGCCCATGTCGATCTCGTCCATGCGCTTGCGGATCTCGGCACTCACGGGTTCATCGGCTTCTTCAAGCGAGATAACCTCGGCCTTTGGTTCGGGCAGGGCAACTGCGGTGACTTCCTGCACCAGTGTTTCGGCCTGAGCCGCCTTGTTCTTGATCTCATCGGACATGGGGATGTTCCTCGCTCAAATAATGGCCGGTCAGTCCAACCGGACGCCTTCGCGCTGCAGTCTTTCGCGCAGCACGTCGATTTCGACCGTCAGATCACTGCGGTCATCCAATAGCATTTTCCGCGTACGCGCGGCAAAATTCTGTTCCAGATCATCCAGCAAGGCGACATAGTCTGTCATCGCCTGGGCATCACGGGTCCGGGCGTAAACATCGGCAAACTTGACCGTCGCATCACGCGCGCCCTGTAGATAAACCGTCATGTATTTTCGCGCGCCCGCCAGATCGCGGGGGTCTTCCTCGACCGTTCGAAAAAGGTCACGTGCGGTGTCCTGAAACCGTTCCAAACGGGCTTCGATCCGGCGATCACCCGCGCGTTTGATGGCGTCCGTCATCTCGGAAAGACGGTTTTCCGCATCCTCAACGACCCGGGCAACGCGATCTTGCTGAAAGGTGTCAATTCCTTCCATGCCCTTGTTCTTCATCGGATCAAACCCGAAGGAGGCCGAATGCAGCACGGTTGCTGCAGCGCCGAACAAGACGGGGGCAAGCAGGCTGACTTGCGATGACGTTTCCGCATTCAGAAACTCGGTCCGGTAGGACGCAAGAGCGGCGCCCAGACCTGTCAGAAGGCTGGCAAAGATTTTACGGGGAAACGCAGGCCGGCGGGCAGCCTTACGGGCGTTAAACGCGGCTTCGGCCCGCAGACCTTCGCGCAGCAAGAACGCAGCTGCCGTCAGCAGGCCAGCTGCGATCAGACCAATGGTCATGCCAATCGCGCCGTCGTTCAGCGACAGAAATACCAATGGGATGGCCGGTATGAACAGGACATTGGCACGCGCACCCGCAGGTTCGACCCGCGCGCCATCGAATTGCCCACGGGGCTGAAGAGTATCGCCGGACGTATCATCCTGAGGGCTGTATTTGCCGCCAAATCGCTTTGCCATGCGTTACAAGCCCCCAAGCACGCCTGTGCACACGCCAAACAAAAGCACCAGCAATACGGCGTAGGCGAATTTTTGCACTCCGCTTCCGGACATCACGCTCCCCAAATAGCAGCAATCACAGAAAATTTAGGGGATACGCAGGCTTGGCGCTAGGGGGAAGGTTGCCGAACCTGCATCACTTGCGGGGATTCTTGCCGATGGGCGGGCGTTTTCTTTGTGGTCGCGTCGGACGTTTGGGGGCCGCTTCGGTTTTGGCATCCGAATCCAGCCCAAGTTGATCGCGCATAACGCGGCGGCGGATTTCTTCGACTTCTCCCGGCTTCAGATTGCCCAATTGGAACGGGCCGTATGAAACCCGCAACAAACGGTTCACACTAAAACCGATATCTTCCATGGCCCGACGGATTTCTCGGTTCTTTCCTTCGCGCAGACCGATGGTCAGCCAGGCATTGGCCCCTTGCTGGCGATCCAGCGTGACGGTCATCGGCTGGAACCGCTCTCCTTCAATCATCAGACCTTTGCGCAGAGGTTCGAAATCTTCGTCTTTCGGGCGTCCGTTTACCCGCACACGGTATTTGCGCAACCAGCCGGTCGCGGGCAGTTCAAGCTTGCGCTTTATAGCACCGTCATTAGTCAGCAGCAGCAGACCTTCGGAATTCAGGTCAAGCCGGCCAACGCTCATCACCCGAGGCATGTCTTCGGGCAGCTTGTCGAAAATCGTATCGCGCCCTTTTTCGTCGCGGGTTGTCGTAATCAGCCCAGCGGGCTTGTGATACAGCCACAAGCGCGAGGGTTCCGGTTCCGAGACCGGTTTGCCGTCGACCACGATCTTGTCTTTCGCCGTCACGTTCAGGGCGGGGCTGTCGATGGTCTTGCCATTCACGGCCACGCGGCCAGCTTCGATCATGCGCTCGGCCTCGCGCCGCGACGCGACGCCAGCGCGGGCCAGGACTTTGGCGATCCGGTCGCCGGGAGGAGGGGTCTTGTTCATGTCTGGGCCATACCCTATCCCGCGCGCTTGCGAAAGGCAGGTTTCTGATGCAGTCAGGGGCATGGTATTCAAATCGCATATGGAACAGGCGCTGCGTGAGGCGCGCGCAGCAGCGGATCGCGGCGAAGTGCCCGTTGGCGCGGTCATTGTCGGGCCGGATGGCTCTGTTGTGGCGGAGGCAGGAAACCGGACGCGTGAGTTGAACGATCCTACTGCGCATGCAGAAATCCTGGCTTTGCGCGCGGCCTGTGCCAATGCCGGATCTGAAAGACTGCCCGGACATGATATCTATGTCACACTGGAACCCTGCGCCATGTGTGCAGCAGCACTGGCGGCCGCGCGCATCCGGCGCGTTTACTATGGGGCGTCCGATCCCAAATCCGGCGGCGTGGCCCATGGCGCGCGGGTTTTTTCCCACCCGCAAGCGCATCACAAGCCCGAGGTCTATGACGGCATAGCCGCCAAAGAATGTGAAACCCTGCTGCTGGGTTTTTTCGCGGAAAAACGAATAGAAAAATGACCGTGATCTGACAGGACGGCCACTGTCAGTTCCAGTCCAGGCGATACACTGTCTGCTGCCCGCCGAACCCTTTCAGTGCGACCGATTTTGGCGAGCTAAATCTCAGACCGCCCTCCGGGTTGACCAGCAATCTGGTCACGTCGGTGACATGAATTTCATTCGGGCCACTTACGTCTGTCACGCGCGCCGCCTTATTGACGACGGACCCGAAGAAATCCTCGTCTTTCTGTATGACGTCGCCGGTATGAATTCCAATCCGCAGACCCAGAGGTGTTTCGGAATTTGCCAACGCGTTCTTTCTTTGCAGCTCGATTGCTGCCTGAATCGCATCCTGGACCGTCGGGAAGATCGACATCGTGCCATCCCCAAGGGATTTGACCAGCCGTCCCTGATGGGCTTGGATAAGGTGTTCAGCCAGATCAAAATGACCGGAAATAAGCTGGGCCCATTTTTTGTCACCCAAGTGCCGGGTGATATCTGACGACCCGACAATGTCAGTGAACATGACCGAAGCGGTTCCCTCGGTCTGATCCTGTGTGAACTCCTGTTTTGCGGCTTCGATCAGTGCATTCAACACCGAATGCTCGATGCCGATCTTTTCCATGTTCGAGGTCGGGTTAGACACATGCAGCTGCACCATTTTCCAGACGCCGTCTTCCAGATGCAGAACAAATGTAAAGCGGTGCCAGGCTGAATTGTCGTTCGAATGAAAGGTCAGCGTTGCTTCGCAAAATGCCCAGCCCACATCCCCACATTCAAAGGCTTCCAGCGAATGTTCCTGCCAGTCATAGTCCGGGATTTCGTTGGTGTGATCGGCGAAGCCACGGCGAAACACCTGCCCGGACCATGCCTCTTCATCCGCCGAGCCCTGATACCGCAGGTGTTCCGAGGATGACAGCATGTTGACCAGCACAGCCCGATCCTTGTCATGAACGGCTTGATTCCATCGCCGTACAACTGCGATCAGTTCCGGTGAAGGGACAATGTCGCTGGTCATATCATCCCTACAGCTTTATCGCCTGCATAACCTGCGGTTCGATGACGTCTACACCCGGCAAAGCACCTGCCAGCGCCTGAGCGGATTGCTCAAGAATCGGGAAGGTCTTGTAGTGGCAGGGAATTACCATCTTGAAGTTGAAGTATCTTTTGGCGGCGTAGGCGGCAGCTTTCATATCCATGGTGAAATGCCCGCCCGCTGACAGGATGCCGATATCGGGTTTGTAGTAATCCCCCATCCAGTCCATGTCGGCCATGATGTCGGTATCACCTGAAACATAAAGCATGCGCCCCTCGGCACTGATCATAAAGCCGACCTCGCTGCCGCCTGTGCGCAGGCCGTCCGGTGTCGAAAAGGTCGAGCTGTGAGAGGCCGGGACCATTGTTACCTTGACCCCGTTCAGGTTGACCGTGCCGCCCTTGTTGAAACCAATGGTCTCGATGCTTTCGGCTTCGGCCCAGTACCCCATCAGGTCATATTGTCCCACAACCGGAATCTTCAGGTGTTTGGCCAAAGGCAGAACGTCGACGACATGGTCAAAATGCGTATGGGTCAGAAGGATGTGGGTGGCGCCATCAACGGCGGCGTCATGCTGTTCCTCGGGCAAGACCGGGTTGCCGGTCAGCCAGGGGTCGATTAGCAGCACCTGTCCCTGGGTTTCGATACGGAAACTTCCATGGCCCAACCAGATAATGTTCATAATTATTTCCTCCCAATCATTCTGTTGGCGGCAGCCTAACATCGGATAAGTAAATTTCCATGGATTGGTTTCGTGAAATAGACGGGTACTGCGAGCGGCTATCTCCAGCCTACTGGGCCGAGCCCGTTAACGCGGTCACAAACGCTGCTTTTCTGATTTGCGCATGGGTCATGTGGAGGCGCGTGCGCAATCAGAACATGCCGCTGGCCAAGGTTTTGGTGGCGCTTCTGGCGATCATCGGGTTTGGCAGTTACCTGTTCCACACGCATGCGCAGGTATGGGCGGCTTTGGCGGATGTCGCGCCCATATTGTTGTTCATATTGGTCTATGTTTTTGCGGTGAATAAAGACATCTGGAGGATGCCTTTGGGGGTGGCGTTCGGGGGAATGCTTCTTTTTCTTCCCTATGCGACGGCTGCTGTCCCACTGTTCCAACATGTTCCGGGGCTTGGAGGGTCGGCGGTTTATGCGCCGGTCCCTTTTCTGATCCTGATCTATGCTGTTCTTTTGCGTGGCCGTGATCCGATTCTGGCCAAAGGACTGACAATCGGGGCGTTGATCCTGATCTTGTCGATTACCTTCCGTGCCCTCGATATGCGTTTCTGCGGCCAATGGCCGGTGGGGACACATTTCATGTGGCATCTCCTGAATGCCATTATGTTGGGCTGGATGATCGAAGTGTATCGAGCGGCCCTCATCAGGGGCCGCGTCACCCAAACTCGTGGATCATGAGCAAATGGCGCGGAGGCCTGTCGTGACCATCCTTCAGACTTATTATTCGGTCGATGAAACGGCGTTGGCCTTTTCTCAGTCTTGAAAGGCTGCGGCCAGATGATCCGGCAGGTCGAATTCGCTTAAAACCCGTGCGCGGCCCTCGGGCGACATCTTGCGGGCAGTCTTTTCAACAATGCTCTGGATTTTCTCGGCTGAGTGTTTCGCCGCAAAGGGCTGGAAATACCATTTCAGAAACACAAAGCAGATCACATCTTCCAGCGCCTGCACCTCTGCATCGCGTTTGATGCCTTGCTTGCGCAACATGCGACCCGCGGCTTCGGCCTGCTCAGCGTCATAGCCTTCTTGGGTCATCAAACTCATCACCACGTCCGCGTGATGCACACCTTGCGCCTTGCGCCAGGCCAGATAACCCGCCCGACCTTCCGGGAATTCATCGCGGGCAAGTTTCCACCGCTCCACATGTTGACCACGCGCTGCAATCTGCAAGGCTTCGGACGCGCCCGGAAACAGGCGGTCAAGCTCTGCGCTCATGCGCTCGCCGTAAAGCTGCGCTTCGGGGCGGCCATCATCGCGGTTGGGGTCATTTGCATTCGCCGCATCGATGGCATCCAGGACCGCTTGTTTTTGCGTGTTCATCAGCTGCTTCACTTGCTTGTCAGAACCGCAAGCGCCCTATGCAGTTCCATTTCGGTATTTGCAGCAATGCTAACGACTCGCTTTGGGCTGTGCACCCTCGAATATGCGCTTTGGCCGGGTCGGAGAGGGGAAATCCGACCCGGCCGTAACCTGCGCATCACTTTGCAGGTTTAACCTTGTCCTGAGTGACCGGTTCCGTCACGGGTGAGGGGAAGGTCAAAGTGCGTGTCAGGTTGCTTGTGTCGATACCCAGGGCCATGGCCGGTGCGGCCAAAAAGGTGGCGGACAAGACTGCGGCAATCATCAGGGGTTTCATGTTTTTCTCCGGTTTGCGTTGTGTCGCACAACTAGAAATGAACAGTACAGTTCAGTTTTCAAGGTCAATATTGAACTAATTAGTTTACTTTTTTGCATACCACTCATTCAGTTTTGAATGGCGGGTGTCATGCGGCGGAACTTAAACTCGGTACGGCCCATGGCGCAGCGGTCTTGCGACTGCCGCAACAGACAGGTAAACGCCCCATAACGTAGATGAGGGAAGCCGATGTCGATTGACCAAAGCACCGCCGCCAAAGTGGCCAAACTGGCCCGGATCAAGGTCGAGGATGACGCGCTGCCGGCGCTGGCATCCGAGTTCAACACCATCCTCGGGTTCATCGAACAGCTGAACGAAGTGGATGTCGAAGGTGTCGAGCCGATGGTCTCGGTCACACCGATGCGGCTGAAACGCCGCAAGGACGAGGTGACCGACGGCAACCAGCAGGGCAAGGTGCTGGCCAACGCCCCTGACGCCCGCGAAGGGTTCTTCGCAGTTCCCAAAGTGGTGGAGTAAGACATGAGCGAGCTGAACAAACTGGGTCTGGCCGAGGCGCGCGATGCGCTGCGCTCTGGTGACGTCACTTCTGTCGAGCTGACCGACGCCTGCCTGAAAGCCATTGACGAGGCAGATGCGCTGAACGCCTTTGTCCACAAGACACCCGAACTTGCAATGGAGCGCGCCAAGGCCGCGGATGAGCGGATCCAGCGTGGCGACGCACCGTCGATGTGTGGCCTGCCGATCGGCATCAAGGATCTGTTTTGCACCAAGGGTGTGCCGTCGCAGGCGGCGTCGAAAATCCTGGAAGGGTTCAAGCCGGAATACGAATCCACCGTTTCTCAGCAACTGGCCGACGCAGGCGCGGTGATGCTGGGTAAACTGAACATGGACGAATTCGCTATGGGATCGTCCAATGAAACATCGACCTATGGCAATGCGGTCAGCCCGTGGCGCCGTGGCAACGATGATGCGCAACTGACACCGGGCGGCTCGTCTGGCGGGTCTGCATCTGCCGTGGCTGCTGATTTGTGCCTGGCTGCGACAGGTACCGACACCGGAGGCTCGATCCGCCAGCCTGCGGCCTTCGTTGGCATCACGGGCATCAAACCCACCTATGGTCGTTGCTCGCGGTGGGGTATCGTCGCCTTTGCGTCCTCGCTGGATCAGGCGGGACCAATGACCAAGAACGTGCGTGATGCAGCGATCATGCTGGAAACCATGTGCGGACATGACCCCAAGGATTCGACCAGTGCCGAACTGGCGGTCCCGAATTTCGAGGCCATGCTGACCGGTGACATCAAGGGCAAGAAGATCGGTATCCCGAAAGAGTACCGTATGGACGGTATGCCCGCCGAGATCGAAAAACTCTGGGCCGATGGCGCAGCGATGCTGAAAGCCGCGGGGGCCGAGATTGTCGATATCTCGCTTCCGCACACCAAATACGCGCTGCCGGCCTATTACGTGATTGCTCCGGCCGAGGCATCTTCGAACCTCGCCCGTTATGACGGTGTTCGCTATGGCCGCCGTGCACAGCTCGCGCAGGGCGATGGCATCACCGAGATGTACGAAAAGACCCGCGCCGAAGGTTTTGGCCCCGAGGTGCAGCGCCGCGTGATGGTCGGCACATATGTGCTGTCCGCAGGTTTCTATGACGCCTATTACAATCGCGCGCGCCGGGTCCGGACCCTGATCAAGAAAGACTTCGAAGACGTGTTCGCCGCAGGCATCGATGCCATTCTGACACCGGCAACCCCTTCGGCGGCTTTCGGTCTGGGGGAAATGACCGAGGCGGACCCTGTTCAAATGTATTTGAACGACGTCTTTACGGTTACCGTGAACCTCGCTGGCTTGCCCGGTATCTCGGTCCCCGCAGGGCTGGATGCACAAGGTCTTCCCTTGGGGTTGCAGCTGATCGGGCGCCCGTGGGAAGAAGGTGACTTGCTCAACACCGCTTATGCGCTGGAAAACGCAGCCGGTTTTGTGGCCAAGCCCGGCAAATGGTGGTAAGCCTACGGGCAAGTGAATTACTGAAGACGGAGCCAATCAATGCGTGTTTTGCTTTTGGTCCCGGCCCTGACACTGGCTGCGGCCTGCACCAATGTCGCGCCGTTGACCAGCACGGGTTTCAACACGCCTGAATATCAGGCGCAGCGCGAGGCTCAATTGGCGGGCCAGGGCGGGGCGGTCAATCCGCTGCTGGCTCCGGTCGATGTTTCCCAGCAACCACTGGGCACACCGGGATCATCGACCTTTGCAACAGGTGAGAATGCGGACATCGCCAACCAGACCGCCGCAGCGTTGGCCAGCACGTCCGGGCAATCCTCGGTCTCCGCGTCGCCGTCTTCCGGCTCCAACAGCGGCGCAATCTCTGACGAGCAGGACTTCGCAGCCGTGTCCGAGAGGCGCAGCATCCAATCCGATGCCGCCCGGATTGAGCAAAACCGCCAGACCTACGAAGTCGTCGCTCCAACCGCCGTGCCTGAGCGCACGGCGAGCGGCCAACCGAATATCGTACAATATGCGCTGAGCACCACCAATCCGGTGGGCACGCAACTCTACAGCCGTTCCGGTTTCAACCTGCAAGCCAAGTCACAGCGGAACTGCGCGCAATTCCCGTCACCGGATCAGGCTCAGATCGAATTCCTGTCCAACGGCGGCCCGCAACGTGACCGCAAGGGTCTGGACCCGGATGGCGACGGCTATGCCTGTGGCTGGGACCCCAGCCCGTTCCGCAGTGCCGTTAACAACTGACGCCTTAACGCCGATCTGGCATCCGTCTCCGAATTTCGGCAAGCGCCGGGGCGGGCTGTTGCCATCCTTGATCGTGATCCACTATACGGCCATGGACGGTGCGCAGGCGGCTCTGGATCGCCTATGCGACCCGGCTTCCGAAGTTTCGGCTCATTACCTGATCGGCAATGACGGCACCCTTTGGCAAATGGTGCGTGAAGAAGATCGCGCCTGGCATGCCGGGGCAGGGGAATGGGACGGCAAGGACGACATCAACTCGCGCTCGGTTGGGATCGAACTGGATAACACCGGCAAACATCCGTTCTCGCAGCCGCAAATGGCGGTGCTGGAACAGTTGTTGACCCTGATCATGACCCGCTGGTCCATTGCGTCGTCCGGGGTCATTGGACATTCCGATATGGCGCCTGGCCGTAAATGCGATCCTGGGCCGCGCTTCGATTGGAACAGGCTCGAAAAGCAAGCGCTGGCCAACCCGCGCGGCACAGGAGTTGATCCGATGTCACCCGATGCAGAAGCATTTCGCGCCTCTGCTCGGATGGCAGGTTTCACCGCCCCCGTGGACGATGCAAAACTGCTGGCCGCTGTCCGGTTGCGATTTCGCCCCTGGGCGAAAGGTCCGCTGGACATGGCGGATATGAATGCGGTCACCCCGTCGGACACAACAACCTGATCCGCTCTTCATCTGGCCAAAAATATCCCGGGGTTGAATTGGCCGCAGGCCAAGAAGGGGCTGGCCCCCTCTCGGACCTGTCAGCTCTTGACGCCGCAGACCACAAAGCCTACCCAGCCCGGGCGCGGAGGGCCGGATGGCCGCTGGGGCGTATGCCCGAGAGGAAAGTCCGGACTCCACAAGACAACGGTGCCGGGTAACGCCCGGGCGGGGCAACCCGACGGAAAGCGCCACAGAAATCAGACCGCCCAGGGCCTCGGCCCCGGGTAAGGGTGAAACGGTGGGGTAAGAGCCCACCGCGCCGCTGGCAACAGGGGCGGCACGGCAAGCCCCACCGGGAGCAATGCCAAATAGGGTCCCCGCGCGGGCCGGTCGGCGCAAGCCGATACCGCCGCTAAGCGCGTCTTGGCCGAGAGGGACCGGGTTGGCAGCTTGAGCCGTGCAGCAATGCACGGCCTAGAGGAATGGTCATCGAAGGGGGCAACCCCGGAACAAGATCCGGCTTACAGGCCCTCCGCGCGTATCTACTTATCCTCCGGGCGGCGTGTAGGTCCCCGCCAATCTTGCGGCTTTCTCAGTGACCGAAACGAACTCGTCCGCAGTCCAGGCCCGAACCGTTTCTATGTTCGTGACCGCACCCGATGCCGCGACCGCCATGCCGACCGCCACAGCATCTGTTCCGTCTGGCGCTTCGCTGATCACGACCACGTCATTGCTGCCGGTCGTCATGTAAAAGGATAGCAGTCGACCGCCGACTTTCTCCAACAATGCTTTCACCGGGCCGGTACGGTTCTCGGGCTTTTGCAACATGCCTTTGACACCAGCTTGCGAGTAAGTTGCGTAGGTAATGAAAACAGGCATTGGTACCTCCTTTTTAACGAGAAATCACAGGGCCTTTCAGTCAGCCGCCCCGGGGGCCGTCTTGCGTCAGATGCCGGAGATCAGCGGTGCCGCGATGTGCCAAAGACCTGCTCCGATAAGCGCCACACCTGACACCGGCGCCAGCCACCGGGCTGTCAGCAGAAGCTTTTCCAGCGCGACATAGGCGGCAATGCCAACAATCCAGTAGAGGTTCATGATCCCTCCGACGAACAACAGCAGCATCAACGCCCAGCAGCATCCCAGGCAATACGTGCCGTGCAGGGCTCCGGTTCTGAGCGCGCCGAAGGGTCCGGGCCGGTTGTGACCGGCCAGAAACCTTGCGGGGCTTTGGCAGTAACGAAGGCACGCATTCTTCAAACTTGAAAACTGATAGAACCCGGCAGCCAGCAGAACACATCCCGCGAAGGGGCCAGAGCGGATTGTCATCATCGGCCCGCTCGACAGCCCGATATGTTCCAACCCCCACTGCAATGCCGTTGCAGTCAGGCTGAACGCACCCCAGGTCACCAGATAGCCCAACAGGAAACACTGGCTGAACGTTGCGGCGCGGTCTTTCTCAGGGCCCATGCGCTTTGTCGCTGCAAACAAAAGCACGGCTGGCGCGGCACTTGGGGTCATCATGGCAATCATCATGATCCACCACATCAGGAAGATGAGCAGAGTGTATCCGAAGCTCCAGGCGGTTGCGGAACCCATCTGCATGGGCTCCCCAACCGGGCCTGCCATGCGGGTCATTTCGACCGCAGACATTTTCATCCCGACGCCGGCAACTGTGTACCAGGTGGCAGCAAGAATGATCAGAAGGACGCTGCCCAACACGATTGCATTGTCCTGCCTCAACAGCCGCTCAATCGCCCCGGCAGGGGCTGTCGCACTCTGTCTGGTCATGAAAGAGTCTCCGGCTACGCGCCCAGAACACCGTGACCCGAGAGGTTGAGATGTGCGAGATGGGCGTGCGTGGCATCAAAGGTAAGGCTGATCTCACCGCCCGTTGTTTTGGCCGACCCCGAGGCAGCCTCTGCGTGGCGGTACTCAAAGCCATTCGGCAGCTGGATTGATGCCCTGTGCGCAGCGCCCGATACGATATGAGGAATCGGGCTGACCTCAACGTCGAATACCCCCGGAACCTTGGCGTAGCCGCTGCGGTCATCGCGGTTCCAGTTCAATTCGATTGGGACAAAAAGCGTATCATATTTCGTCGGGGCCATCGCACTGTAGACGTACCACATGGTTGCCATTTCATCGGTGTCTTCGCCGGTCATGATGGCCTGCAATGCTGCGCGCTGTTCGGCTGTAGCACTTTCGTCAATAATCAGTTGCATCTGACCATTGCCTTCGTGGATCGGTCCCGGCCAGTGATAAACACCTGCTGCCCGCAAACCGGCCAGATCAGTATCACCATAATGCCCGCTTTCGATGTCGAAAACGACAACAGCCTCGCAATTTCCGTGTGATGGAAGAACGCTGAATTGGCAGGGACAGCCGAAATTGCAATTACAATTGGCCAGTTCTTCGCCCTGAATAACCCATTCTGTCATGATAGCCCCCCAAGAAAAGCTGCGTAAAACAACACTGCTCCGCGCGGGCATTACCTGTTCACACTGCCTTGGTCGTCGAGCCTGAAGTTGGCCTCTTGGACGTATCAGTTGCGGCAAACCTATCACGATATCGTGATATGTACAAACTTACTCACTGTCTTTTGGTCCTCATCGGCTTGGAAATTCAGTCCGGAATCCCGTGGGGGTTGAACGTGGTATTCGCCTTTGCATTCCTTTGATAGAACTGGGGCGTATTTTGAAAAACCGGGAGGATTGTCATGAGCTTTATGAAGACACTTGCGTCCGTTGCAGTTGGTTTCGCGGCTGCGAAGGGGATGGAGAAATACCAGAAAATGGGCGGAATGGCTGGCTTGCAGGACATGATGCAAGGCGCAGGCGGCGGCCTTGGTATGGATCAGCTTGGCAAAATGGCCGAACAGTTCGGCCTTCCCGGAGGTGCGACAGGCCTTCAGGACATGATGGGTAAGATAGGGCTGGGTGGCAGTGCCGCAGGTGCCGTCGGTCTTGGCGGGCTTTTGAATGCGATGCAGGGGGCGGCCAGAACTGGCAGCCAGCAGACCACCGACATGATGGAGACGGTGTTTGGCGGAACACCAGCCGGGGCTGCCATGGAAGCTCAGGCCAAGCTCATGTTGCGGGCGATGATCCAGGCGGCAAAGGCAGACGGCGAGCTGGACGAGCACGAGAAAGAAACGATCCTCGGAGAGTTGGGCGATGACATCAGTGACGAGGAACGCGCATTCGTGCAGGAACAACTGAACGCACCTGTCGACGTCATGGGTCTGGCAGCTGATTCTGGGGCACCGCTCAGAACGCAGATTTATGCGACATCTCTGGCGGCAATACGGTTGGACAATGATCGTGAGGCCGCATATTTGCGGCAATTGTCCACTGCGCTGGGTCTTTCGGACAGTGAAAGGGACCAGATTCACAGCTATATGGGTGCGCCAACGTTACCGGGTTGAACCTGTGCCCGATTCCTGGGCTGGGATCGTCCGATTGGCCTTGACATGCACGGCGTAGCGCGTAAAAGCGCACGCTCATAGGAATTCAACCGAAAGGCCCCTGCCTTTCCGGACGCAGGAGATAACCATGGCGAAGCCGACGACAATCAAGATCCGTCTGAACTCGACCGCGGGCACGGGCCACTTCTACGTGACCAAAAAGAACGCGCGCACCATGACCGAGAAAATGACCATTCGTAAATACGATCCGGTCGTTCGCAAGCATGTCGAGTACAAGGAAGGCAAGATCAAGTAATCTTGCCATTCCATTTGAACTTTCCAAAAAGGCTCTGCTTGGCAGAGCCTTTTTTGTGCTGAATTCCGGTGGTTTGTTGCCAAGAAGGTCAACATGTCCACTTGGGGCCGTTGCAGGAGCGCATCAGCCACCGATGTAATCGCATGGCCTGTGGCTTGCTTTTTGTGCCGACCTGCAAGTACGCTTGAGCAAACCGCCACAAAATGTTGACCGCCATGAAAAAAATCTTGTTATCCACAATAGCCGTTCTGACTTTGGCGGCCTGTGAAGACCCGTTTAACCGCAAAGGTGTTGGGTTTACCGGAATCGATGGCGAACCCCGCACGATTTCCGACGTTCCCGGAGCCGTCGCATTTCTGCCGCCTGAAACGAATGTTCCGGCTGAGCTGGCAGAACTTCAGACCGTTACTCTCTTGGCTGATGAAGTGGACCCCTCCAAGGTGGCAGCCGTTGCTATCGACAATGGCGGGCGGACGCCGGACAATGCGGTCCAGCTACAGGGCAGCGATACGAACCTGTTCCTGAGCACCGTCAGCGTCAACGGAACCTTGTATGGTGTCCTTCGCACACCGACGAACAGCGTAAAGGTCGACAACTCGGTCGGCGTTGGTTTTGCGCAAGAGGCTGAGCGTTTCACCGGGTGTCTGCCTGCCGGCGATGTGTTCCGCAAAGGCACGTCCGAGCGTAGTTCAGGCTTTGCTGTACCGTTGAACTGCAGCTAAGTCTTATACCTTCTGATGTATCAAGCCCTCGCTGATCTAGCGGGGGCTTTTTCTTTGCGGGGTACGCGGACGTCGTCGCCTTGTCCGCTAGGATTCATGTACCGGGCAAGCGCGATCGCAGCTGGTTCAAAACGAAAAAAGGCCGGTCCGATGACCGGCCTTTTCCCTTACATTGGTTTGCAATTACTCGCGGTTACCTAAGAATTGCAGCAGGAACATGAACAGGTTGATGAAGTCCAGGTACAGGTTCAACGCGCCCATAATAGCGGCCTTGCCCAGCCATTCCTGATCGCCACTATGGGCCATTTGCAGGTATGTGTTCTTGATATTCTGGGTGTCATAGGCGGTCAGGCCCGCGAAGATCAGAACGCCGATGGCCGAGATTGCAAAGGCAACCGCCGAAGACGCCAGAAAGATGTTCACAACCATCGCGACAATCAGGCCGATCAGGCCCATCATCAGGAAAGTGCCCATGGCGGACAAGTCTTTCTTGGTTGTGTAACCATACAGGGACAGGCCCGCAAACGCGATTGCGGTGATCAGGAAGACCTGAATGACCGACTCACCGGTGAAAACAAGGAAGATCCAGCTGATCGAAACACCCATCACCGCCGCAAAAACGTAGAACACCAGATGTGCGGCAGCCGCCGACATACGGTTGATCCCGGCGCTGAAGCCGAAGACAAACAGCAGAGGTGCAAACATGATGACCCAGCGCAGGGGCGACGCGTAAATGCTATAGCCCAGCGATGTCAGATAGGTGTCGGCATTCAACTGTGCCGCTGCGGCTGACGGATCGCTTGTGGTTGCCAGGCCTGCGATGGCCCAGGCTGCTGCGAATGTGATGAGCATGCCTACGGACATAGTGCCATAGACTTTGTTCATATGGGCGCGCAGGCCCTCATCAATCTCGGCAGCGCGCGCGCCGGCCGCCGTCCGGATCGTGTCGAATTGTGCCATCAAAGGGTCTCCCTTTACATAATTATTCAGCCCCCCGGCTGTGCGGGAAGCGTTCTAGGCAAATATCGGCAACTCAGGGCTGTGTTTCAAGTATTTACCGCGGAAAACCAACTAATTTACGCAACAAAAGTGACGGTCCGCATCAGCCGACCGCCACTCATGAAGTTACTATTTGATTTTGCATCACTTCTGCCAGAATTCCGGCGCGTCCCAGACGAAACGGCTGGCTTCGGCATCAGCCTCTGATCTGGAGACTCCGATGTCCTGAAGGGCGCGATCATCAAGCCGTGCCAGTTGGCGGCGTTGACGCTTCAGGGAAACAGCACGCCTGATGATAGTGCCGAGCGATTGCTTTTGGGGCTTGCAAGGGCGATGAATGGCAATTTGGGTCATACTTATTGTCCTTTCGTGTATTTACGATGGTTTCTCTCGTCTTTATCAATTTCCTTGATTGATATGGGGGAGTATGACATATATTGAAAACGAATATTTTTGATGAAACACATAAGGAATCGTGAAGGTGCGGAATCTGGACATTACAACCCTGCGTTCATTTGTTGCTGTGGCGGATCAGGGTGGGGTGACGCGCGCTGCAGGTTTCCTGCATCTGACGCAATCTGCGGTCTCGATGCAGTTGAAACGGCTGGAAGAGCTGCTTGGCCTTCAGCTGTTGGACCGCAGTGGCAGAACGATTGCCCTGACCGCGTCAGGTGAACAATTGCTGGCTTATGCGCGCCGTATGATCGCGTTGAATGATGAGGTCATCTCGAAACTGACCGATCAGGCCTTTGAAGGTGAGGTGGTATTGGGGGTTCCTCACGACATAGTTTACCCGGCCATCCCACGGGTCCTGCAACGGTTCAACGCGGATTTCCCGCGGGTCCGAGTTCAGTTGGTGTCGTCTTATTCATTGCAGTTGAAAGAGATGTACAAACGCGGCGAATGTGACGTGATCCTGACCACGGAACCGTCGTCGGTGGACGGTGCGGAAACCATTGCAGAGCTGCCCTTGCGCTGGATAGGTGCGCCGGGTGGATCGGCCTGGCGCAAGCGTCCGCTGCCTTTGGCACTTGGACGTCGCTGCTTGTTTCGACCACAGGTGATATCGGCGCTGGATGCAGCCGGTATCCCCTGGGAGCTGTCGGTGGAAACTGAAAACGACCGCACAATCGAGGCCACGGTCAGCGCTGATCTGGCAGTGTATGCAGCACTGGAAGGTACCGAAGCCGCACATCTCGAACAGATCGAAGGCGGGGGTGCGCTACCGGACCTGCCTGCGCATATGATCAACCTGTATGGTGGCGAACCGGGTCGAGACGCGGTTGTCGAAGCGCTGGCGCAGTTAGTGCGTCAGAACTTCCGCCTGCTTGCGGGAACGCAACTGCGTGCCGTGGTGGGCTGATTGCGGTCAAGGGGTGATCACAATTTTGCCTGTCGATTTACGCTCTTTTAGCAACCGCATGCCCTGCGCGACCTCATCAAGAGGCAAGACGTGGCTGATGTGTGGATTGATGCGGCCCTCGGTGTGCCAGCGGAAAAGGGTGTCAAAACTTTCGCGTACGGCTTCTGGCCGGAATTTCAGATACCCGCCAATGTAAAAGCCGATCACGGTCAGGTTCTTGACCAGCAGATGATTGGCGGGGATTTGCGGAACTTCGCCGCCGGCAAACCCGATGGGCAGCAGGCGGCCTTCGGGATTGGTGGCGCGAAAGGCTGCCTTGAACACATCGCCGCCGATTGCGTCATAAACGACATCCGCGCCGCCAAGCGATCTAACCCGCTCCCTCAGGTCCTCTGCGGCATCAATCAGGTGATCGGCCCCTGCGGCGCGGGCAACGGCCAGCTTTTCGGGGCCGCGGGCCTGAGCGATGACGGTGGCACCCATGAGCTTGCCGATTTCAACCGCGGTCAGCCCGACGCCCCCGGCTGCGCCGGTGACCAGAAGCGTCTCACCGGGTTGCAGCCGGGCACGGTGGTCAAGGGCCATGTGACTGGTGCCATAGGCTATCTGGATCGCTGCCGCGTCTTCGAAACGGGTCGTGTCCGGCAGCGGGATCGCGCGATCGGCGTCGAAAACGCCATATTCTGCCAGACCGCCCTGACCGGAATAGACGGCGATCCGATCGCCCGGTTTCAGGGTGGACACACCTGGACCGATGGTATCCACGACACCGGCGATTTCCATACCCAAAGTAAACGGCGCAGGCGGTGTATCCTGATACGTGCCTTTCTGCATCAGCAGATCAGCGAAATTCAACCCGCAGGCTTTGATCGCAACCCGTACCTGACCCTCACCCGGCTCGGGTTTCGGTACATCGCACAGCTGGGCAACTGCCCCGTCAGATCTAATACAATAGGCCTTCATTTGGTTCCTCACGTGCTTGGGGCATAGGCACGTGGGCTGTGCGAGATGTCAATTCCTTATGCGCGGCGTCCTGAAACGTCTGAAAATCTGTCGCATATCCAGCCGGGCCACGCGAACAGCGGGCAGGGCATTTGACGCATACAACCACAGCCCTTGTGAGGGGGGATCGACTCAACCAGCTTGAAAAAAAATTCAAAACCGGCAATATTGGCAAGCAGTGCTGGTAACGGGGGACGGCACAGTCCGGATTTGGGGGCGGTTAAGGAAGCCCCTATTGGTATTGCGATCTCGGACGTCGCACGATCCCGTACAAATGTGTGTGTAGTAGAGGAGAATACCAATGACTCATCACGTTGATGTCCATGTGGGCAAGCGCGTTCGGCATCGCCGCTGGCTGATTGGGATGACCCAGCAACAATTGGCGCAGCAAGTTGGTATCAAGTTTCAGCAAATCCAGAAATATGAGACCGGAGCCAACCGAATCAGCGCGTCCCGCCTGTGGGACATTGCCGAGGCATTGGACGTACCGGTCAGCTTTTTCTTTGAAGGTCTGGAAGAAGCCCAGAAAAGCAGCGCGGAAAAGAAATCTGTTCCAGCCGATCTGATGGGCGATAAAGAAGCCCTGGATCTAGTCCGCTCTTACTACGCAATTCCGGAAAACCAGCGCCGCCGCCTGTTTGAACTTGCACGTGTCCTCAGCGACGTCGCCTGATCAGATCGGCTTGACTTTGTCAGGTAATGCACGCACCAGAGTGCCATGCATCCGGCGAGTTTAAGCGACATTGAAATTGCAGAAGAAATGGCCGAAGCGGCACGCGAGGCCATTCTTCCTTTTTTTCGTCAGACCAACCTGGAAACTGCGAACAAGCTGACCGAAGGGTTTGACCCCGTCACCGTAGCGGATCGGGCCGCTGAAAAAGCCATGCGAGAGGTGCTGTCCCGGTTGCGCCCTGAAGATGGCGTGTTGGGTGAAGAATACGGTGCGCACAAGGGCAGCAGTGGCCGAACCTGGGTTCTGGACCCCATCGACGGCACGCGCGGGTTTATCAGTGGCACACCAACCTGGGGCGTTCTGATCGCGCTCAGCACAGCAGACGGGCCGATCATGGGGGTGATTGATCAGCCCTACATTGGTGAACGCTTTGTCGGATCGACAGCTGGTGCGCAGCTTACAGGGCCACAGGGGACCAGAAAGCTGCAAACACGGGGGACGAAATCTCTGGCGCAGGCGACGCTGTTCACCACTTTTCCTGAAGTCGGCACCCCGGATGACCGGGCCGGGTTTCAGGCCGTATCGGAGCAGGTGCAACTGACCCGATATGGAATGGACTGCTACGCTTATGCCTTGTTGGCCGCAGGGCAAGCAGATCTGGTGATCGAAGCGGGGCTGAACTCGTATGACATTCAGGCCCCTATTGCGGTTATTCAGGCGGCAGGCGGAATTGTGACCGATTGGCAAGGCGGCCCGGCGCATGAGGGCGGTCGGGCATTGGCCGCAGCCAACGCAGAAATACATGCAGAGGCCCTTAAGATCCTGCGTCGATTCTGAAACCTGTTGTCGCAGATCCCGATGACGGGTACATAATACCCGGTCGGTTCTTAAGCCCGTTTTCCGCCGACCTTCGCACTCCTTGCAAGAGACGGGCAGATGCAGGAGCGCGACATGACAGAAATCCTACTCAAAAACGCTGATCTGATCCTGACGATGGACGAGTCCCGGCAGGAACTCCCCGCGGCGGACATTCTGATCCGCGACGGCCAGATCGCGGGGATCGGGCACGGATTGCAAACACAAGGCGAGGTTCACGATGTTTCGGGCTGTCTGGTGACACCCGGGCTGGTGAACACCCATCACCATCTTTACCAAACGTTGACCCGCGCGGTGCCGGGCGGGCAGGACGCATTGCTGTTCGGGTGGCTTCAAACACTTTATCCGATTTGGGAGAAGTTCGGACCGGACGAGATGTTCACCTCGGCCCAGATCGGTTTGGCAGAGCTGGCGCTGTCAGGCTGTACGCTCAGTTCTGATCACCTGTACCTCTATCCCAATGGTTCGCGGCTGGAGGACACGGTTGCTGCCGCATCCGAGTTGGGGATGCGATTTCACCCGACACGTGGCGCGATGAGTATTGGTGAAAGCGATGGCGGCCTGCCTCCGGACAGTCTGGTGGAAGAAGAAACTGCCATTCTGGACGACATGATCCGCGTCGTGGATGCTCTTCACGATCCGTCAGAAGGGTCGATGTGCCGCGTAGGTCTTGCCCCGTGTTCACCGTTCTCCGTCAGCCGGGACCTGATGCGAGATGCAGCCCTTCTTGCACGGGACAAAGGCGTGATGTTGCATACACATCTGGCTGAAAACGATGAAGATATCGCCTATTCACAGGCTCAGTTCGGCTGTCGGCCCGGTCAATACGCCGAAGATCTGGGTTGGACCGGCCCGGATGTCTGGCACGCTCATTGCGTCAAGCTGGACGGGGCCGAGATTGATCTGTTTTCGCGCACCAAAACCGGTGTCGCTCATTGCCCATGTTCGAACTGCCGTCTGGGATCAGGCATCGCGCCGGTGCGGGCGATGCGCGATGCAGGTGTAAATGTCGGTCTCGGCGCTGATGGCTCGGCCAGTAACGACAATGGTAATCTGATGCTTGAGGCCCGGCAGGCGCTGCTGTTGCAGCGGGTGGTAAATGGGGCAGATGCGATGTCGGCCCGTGAAGCGTTGGAGATTGCGACACGTGGCGGGGCCGATGTGCTGGGGCGTCACGATTGCGGGCGGCTTATGCCGGGAAAACGTGCGGATGTCGCTGTTTGGGATATGCGCTGTATCGAAAGCGCAGGCAGTTGGGACCCGGCAGCTCTGCTTCTGGCCGGTCCGATGCAGGTAAAGCACCTGTTTGTCGAAGGCCGCCAGATCGTGCGGGATGGGCATATCACCACGATTGACCTGCCCCGCGTGATTGAGCGTCAAAACAGTCTTGCCAAGGGGTTGCAGGCCTAAGCGGCCTGCCGCCCACCAATCCAGACCTCGGCCACAGCCCGATCATCACCCATCATGATGGTCGGGAAGATTGCCTCCCAAACATCGTTTGCACAAGCTTCGCGCTGGGCGATGGCCGGGGTCGAGGCGAGATCAATCACGACCAGATCCGCCTCCATTCCCGGAGCAATGTTGCCGATGCAATCATCCATCCGCAGGCTGCGCGCCGACCCGACTGTACCCAGCCACAGCAATTGCGCCGGATGCAGGGGGCGCCCACGCAACTGACCGATTTCATATGCGGCAGCCATGGTGCGAAGCATTGAAAAACTTGATCCGCCACCGGTATCCGTTGCCAAACCGATCCGGTGGCCATCGTGGATCAAGCCGTTCATGTCGAACAGACCCGACCCGATAAAGGTGTTCGAGGTGGGGCAGTGGATCAGCGACGCATCAACCTCGCGCAGACGATCGCGTTCCCGGTCTTCCAGATGGATGACATGCCCATAAAGTCCGTTCTGCCCCAGCAGCCCGAACTTTTCGTAAGTGTCCAGATAGTCCCGCGCATCGGGGAACAGGGAGCGGACCCACTCGATTTCGTCTGTCTGCTCGCTCAGGTGTGTTTGCATCAGGCAATGGGGATGTTCCGCCCAAAGCGCGCCCATGGCCTCAAGCTGTTCAGGGGTGGACGTAGGTGAAAACCGGGGTGTGATGGCATAGGACAGGCGGTCGACACGGTGCCATTTCTCAAGCAGCGCGGCAGATTGGTCATAGGCGGTCTGGGCCGTGTCACGCAGACCTTCAGGCGCATTGCGATCCATGCAGGTCTTGCCCGCGACCACGCGCTGTCCCCGTTGTTGCGCGGCAGTGAAAAAGGCATCCACGCTTTCGGGGTGGATGGTGCAAAAACTGCACATCGTCGTGGTGCCATGAGCGGCAGTCAGATCCAGATAACGGTTGGCGATTTCAGAGGCGTATTCAGGATCACCAAACTTCATCTCTTCGGGGAAGGTGTAGGTGTTCAGCCAGTCGATCAACCGCTTACCCCAACTGGCAATCATGGCCGTCTGTGGGTAGTGCACATGGGGGTCAACGAAACCCGCAATGATCAGGTGATTGTCATGGTCCTTGATGACGGCATCAGGGTGACGCCGCATCAGCGCATCAGACGCGCCGACATCGGCAACGCGTCCTTTGTCAATCACGACAGCTTCGTCCAGTCGGGTCGCTTCGGTTGGCTCTCCGTCAAAGGGTGAGCCTGTGAAACTCAGAACGCGCCCTTTCAAAAGCGTCTTTTGCGCCATTTGCCCTGTTCTCCACCTGTTTGGGACCGCGCTGTAGCATAGGCAGACGAAAGAAGTGGGTAAATCGGCGCATTGTCATTGTTTTCTGGTAGCTGCTTCTTCTATTTAGGGGCCAATCGCCGAAAGAAGGGGGCAGCGCATGACGACAGGCAGTGATCAAGCCGAACACGATCTGCCCCACGACGAAGACGCGTATGCACTGGATCGCCGGACAGTGGCGGCGATCCTATACGCCGTCGATGTGGATGATCGCGACAAGCTGATTGAGCTGATGGAGCCGCTGCACGCGGCTGATATCGCTGACCTTCTGGAGCAGATCAATCCTTATGACCGGGCGCGGCTGATCCGGCTTTATGACAAGGAATTTGACGGTGACATCCTGTCAGAACTGGACGAAGCGGTCCGCGAGGAAATCATCGCCGTCCTGACCCCCGAGGTTCTGGCGGAAGCCGTGCGCGAGATGGAAAGCGACGACGTCGTTGACCTTCTGGAAGATCTTGAGGAACCGCAGCAGGAAGCCATTCTGGGCGCGCTCGAAGATTCCGAGCGGCTAGCGGCGCAACAGGCGCTTGCTTACCCCGAGAATTCGGCTGGTCGTTTGATGCAGCGCGAGGTCGTCATGGCGCCCGAGCATTGGACCGTCGGTCAGGCCATCGACTTCATGCGTGCCAATGACGATCTGCCCGAGCAGTTCTATCATGTTGTTCTGGTCGATCCGCGCCTGAAACCAACAGCGCAGGTGACATTGGGCAAGCTGATGGCGTCCCGTCGTGAGGTGCCGTTGCGCGATCTGGCGGAAGAGGAGTTTCACATCATCCCCGTTGATCAGGACGAGGAGGACGTGGCTTATGCCTTCAACCAGTATCACCTGATCTCGGCCCCTGTGGTGGATGCCGATGGGCGTCTGGTTGGTGTGATCACCATCGATGACGCGATGGTCGTTCTGGATGAAGAGCACGAAGAAGACATCCTGCGCCTTGCCGGTGTGAGCGACGAAAGCTCTCTGTCCGACAGTGTCGCGGCGACCAGTCGGCGACGGTTGCCGTGGCTGGCGGTAAACCTGTGCACAGCGATATGTGCTTCGTTGGTAATCTCGCAATTTGCGGCGGCAATTGACCAGCTTGTCGCGCTGGCCATCCTGATGCCGATTGTTGCATCCATGGGGGGCAATGCGGGTACTCAGTCGCTAACCGTTGCAGTGCGCGCACTGGCGACGCGCGACCTGACCAATTCAAACGTGATGCGCGTTATCAGGCGGGAACTGCTGGTGGGCATGTTGAACGGGCTCTGTTTTGCCATTGTACTGGGGACCGTGGGGATGCTGTGGTTCGGTTCACCTTGGCTGGGTGTCGTGATTGGGTCAGCCTTGGTCGTGAACATGATCATCGCGGGCTTTGCAGGTACGGTAGTACCGGTGGTGCTGGATCGTCTGGGAATTGACCCGGCTCTGGCGTCAGGAACCTTTGTGACAACCACAACCGATGTCATGGGATTCTTCATCTTTCTTGGGCTTGCCAGTGTGGTGCTATTGTGACCGATCTGACTGAAATCAAAGCAGCTGCACGCAAAGCGGCATTTGCGCGCCGCAAGGTCGCGTTCGACACGCGTGTTCCCGGTGCAGCCGGACGTTTGTCCGAGGTTCTGGCGGGTTATCGCGGTGTGCCCTTGTCAGGCTACATGCCGATCCGGACCGAGATCGACCCGGTATCCGCTATGGCTGAAGCTTCGGCTTATGGGCCTGTTGGTGTTCCAGTGATCCAAGCCGCTGGAAAACCGCTGAAATTTTCGCGCTGGACGCCAGAAGGACCGCTGAAAGATGGCCCATTCGGTGCCAGAGTGCCCGAGGTCGATGATTATTTCGACCCCGAGATCCTGATCGTGCCGCTGGTGGCTTTTGATGCCAACGGCGGGCGTCTGGGATATGGCGGTGGATTTTATGATCGCACGCTGGAAGGATTGCGAGGCAAGCGCGCGACATTGGCGATCGGTTTCGCTTTTGACGCGCAAGAGGCGCAGGATCTGCCGCTGGAGCCGACCGATCAGCCGCTGGACATGGTTGTCACGGAAAGCCGGGTGCTGACGTTCTAAGCCTTATTGCTGAAAGTGGCCGCGTAGATAGTCCCAGGCATCCACTTCCGTGCCGTCCTTCAGGATGCAGACACCAAAGACGCTTCCGTCTTCGTTCTTCCGAAGTTGGTAAACTCCATCATTCTCGACGCAAAAGGTTGCCGCGGGATTGGGCATGGATGTCTTTGTGCCTTGCGCCATAACGCCCGAAGCGACCACAAGGCCGAATGTCAATATTGCCAATAACTTCACAACATGTCCTTTTGATATAAGCGCATGGCTAAGACTTTGCCACGCCTGCAAGCAATTTCAAGTTCGGGCTCAACTTAAATTTCACGGTTCCGCCTTGTTATTGCCCAGCACAGCCCCTACGACCCGGATCATGAGGATTTTGTTTCTTGGTGATGTCATGGGGCGCGCGGGGCGCGCGGCCGTTCAGCAGCATTTGCCGCGCCTGCGCGATGAATGGCGGCTGGATTTCGTCGTAGTCAATGGCGAAAACGCGTCGAACGGCATGGGGTTGAGCGGCGATCACGCCAAGCTGCTGCTGGATGCCGGTGCAGATTGCCTGACATTGGGCGACCATGCGTTCGACCAGAAGGACATGCTGCAATATATCGAGAAAGAACAGCGCATCGTGCGCCCGGTGAACTATGCCAAGGGCGCGCCGGGGCGGGGGCACCGGCTGTTCAACGCACCCGGAGGGCGCAAGGTTCTGGTGGTGCAGGTGTTGGGGCAGGTCTTTATGAAACGGCCATTCGACGACCCGTTCTCGGCCATAGAGCCCATCCTGAAATCGCACCCCAGGGGCGGGCAGGCACAAGCCATCATTGTCGATATGCATTGTGAGGCGACGTCCGAGAAGATGGCCATGGGTCACTATTGCGACAAGCGCGCCAGCCTTGTGGTGGGCACACATACCCATGTACCGACAGCGGATTCGCAGATTCTGCCGGGCGGCACAGGCTATCTGACGGATGCGGGCATGTGCGGCGACTATGACTCGGTCATTGGTATGGACAAGCAGGAACCGATGCGCCGGTTCATAACCGGGATGCCCAAGACCCGGTTTACCCCTGCCAATGGCGAGGCCACGCTGAGCGGAGTGTTCGTCGAAACGGATGATCGCGACGGTCAGGCCAAATCTGTTCGCATGGTGCGCGTTGGTGGGCGTTTGGAACAAGCCGGGCCTGATTAACGAACGTCGGGCTTGCCCTGCCACGCGCAATGCGTGAAACTGCATGTCATCAGGCGCTTGGGCCAGGGTTCGGACAGAATACCACGAATGAATTTCCTTCCACTGACAGAGACGGGCAGCGCAATTCTGGCGCTGCTGATTGTTGCGAGCATGTTCGTCATGTTCCTGCGCGAGGTTTATCCGACCGAGGTCGTGGCCATCGGCGGTGTCTCACTGATGCTGGTCACAGGGATATTGCCCTATCAAAGCGCGCTGGCGGTCTTGTCCAATCCCGCGCCCTGGACGATTGGGGCGATGTTCATCATCATGGGGGCCTTGGTGCGGACAGGGGCCTTGGACGCCTTCACGTCGACCGCGCAAAGGCAGGCGCAGGTCAACCCGCGCATTGCCATCGGATTGCTGATGGGGTTTGTCGTTCTGGCCTCGGCTTTTGTGTCGAACACGCCCGTTGTTGTGGTCATGATCCCGGTCTTTGTTCAGATCGCCCGTACGCTGAATGTATCCGCGTCAAAGTTGTTAATTCCACTCAGCTATGCCGCCATTCTTGGCGGGACACTGACGTTGATCGGAACGTCCACCAACCTGCTGGTGGATGGTGTGGCCCGCGCGCAGGGGATGAAAGCCTTTTCGATATTCGAGGTCACGCCGCTGGGAATTGCACTGGTGATCTACGGCATGATCTATCTGCGCTTCATCGCCCCCAGATTACTGCCCGAGCGGGACAGCATGGCCTCGCTGCTCAGCGACCGGTCCAGAATGAAGTTTTTCACCGAAGCGGTCATTCCGCCCGACAGCAACCTGATCGGGCGTGAAGTGACCGGTGTTCAGTTGTTCAAACGTCCCGGCGTGCGTCTGATCGACGTGGTCCGGGGCGATGAATCGCTGCGGCGCAATCTGAAGGGCGTTGAATTGCAGGTCGGTGACCGCGTGGTCCTGCGGACCGAGATGACCGAACTTCTGAGCCTTCAGACCAACAAAGAGCTCAAGCGCGTGGATCAGGTTTCCGCTGTCGAGACCAAGACAGTCGAGGTTCTGATCACACCCGGATGCCGGATGGTGGGGCGGACATTGGGAATGCTGCGGTTGCGGCGCCGGTATGGTGTCTATGTTCTGGCCGTTCACCGCCGCAATCAGAATATCGGTCGCCAGTTGGATGACCTGGTGGTTCGGGTAGGGGATACACTACTGCTGGAGGGCGCCCCGGCAGATATCCAGCGCCTTGCAGCGGACATGGATATGGTGGATGTCAGCCAACCTTCTGCACGCGCCTTCCGTCGCAGCCATGCGCCAATTGCAATTGGCGCGCTGGTCGGGATCGTCGTCCTTGCAGCGCTGGGTGTCGCGCCGATCCTGCTGTTGTCGATTGTGGCCGTAGCCGTGGTTCTTCTGACCCGCTGCATCGACGCGGACGAGGCGTTCTCCTTTGTCGAAGGTCGCCTGTTGGCGCTGATCTTCGCGATGCTCGCCATCGGTGCGTCACTGGACAGCTCTGGCGCGGTTTCACTGATTGTCGAGGCCGTGGCACCGGGACTAAGCGCTCTGCCGCCCTTCCTGATCATTTGGGCGATCTACCTGCTGACCTCGGTGCTGACCGAACTGGTTTCCAACAATGCGGTTGCGGTTGTGGTCACGCCTATAGCCATCGGGCTGGCCCAGGCCGTCGGAATGGACCCACGCCCGTTGGTGGTTGCGGTTATGGTCGCGGCTTCGGCGTCCTTTGCAACACCGATCGGGTACCAAACCAACATGATGGTCTACGGCCCTGGCGGCTACAGGTTCACCGATTTCATGAAGGTGGGTGTTCCGCTAAATCTGACAGTCGGATTGTTGGCATCCCTGCTTATTCCGTTGATCTGGCCTTTGTGATTTCGGCGCAGAATTGCCACTTTGTCGAAGCACATCTTGCAAAGACCCAAGGGCACACGATCTTTTGCGAAGAGGGTTTGCAAAAGGAATTGACCTATGCAGCAATTAAGTCGCGCAATATGGGCGGGTGCAGCAACTTGGGCGGCGTTAAGCGGTGTCGCCATTGCCGGTGCAGTTGAAGGGACCGCCACATACCGAGAGCGCATTGCACTGCCACCGGACGCAACCCTTTATGTCGAGCTTCAGGATATCTCGCTGGCCGATGCTCCCGCTGTCACGCTTGCCGCGCAACGGTATGCGCTGAGTGGGGTGCCCGCGCAGTTCAAATTGACCTATGACGATGCACTGATCATGGATGCTCATCGCTATAGCGTTCGGGCATCTGTGATGCAGGGGCAAAACCTGCTGTTCACCACAGATACCGTTTACCCCGTTCTGACGAATGGGGCAGAAAATGCCGCTGATCTTCTGTTGGTTCAGGTCCAGGGGCAGGGGGCGGCAACGCTGGACAACACCCAATGGGCCGCCTCAGGCCTGAATGGTGCGCCTGTCGAATCCGAGAAACGCCCCGAGCTTGTCTTTGGTCAGGATGGGGTTTTTTCAGGAAGCAGCGGCTGCAACCGGTTCAGCGGTCAGGCCGAGATTTCCGGTAATCGCATTGCGTTTCCAGACAACATGGCGGCAACACTCATGGCGTGCCCGCCCCCGCTGGACGCGGTTGAGCGGCAATTCCTGCAAGCCTTGCAGAACGTCACGACATTCGCGATGCAGGGCAACGCTCTGGCTCTGCTGGATGCGCAGGGCCAACCGGTGATCAAACTGGTGCGCAAGTAACAGGGAAAGTGCGTCAGGCGACGGCCCTTGAACGCCCGGCATTTCGACCGGAAAAGATGCAGCCGCCCAGGAATGTGCCTTCCAGCGCGTTGTAGCCGTGATAGCCGCCACCGCCGAATCCGGCGACTTCGCCAGCAGCGAACAGGCCCGGTACGACATTGTCGTCTGATCCAATCATCTGACTGTCCAGATTGGTCTGCAACCCACCCAGAGATTTGCGTGTCAGAATATGCAGCTTGACGGCAATCAGCGGGCCGTTGGCCGGATCCAGAAACTTGTGCGGTTTGGCTGTGCGGATCAGTTTATCTCCGCGGTAATTGCGCGCAGCAAGGATCGCCATCATCTGCGCATCTTTCGAAAAGGGGTTGTCGACCTGCGAATCCCGGGCTTCGATCTGGGCACGCAGTTGAGCCTCGTCTATCGGAGTGTCGCCCAGATGGTTCATGCCATTGACCAGTTCGGTCAGCGTGTTGGCGACAACAAAGTCCTCACCCTTTTCCTTGAACGCCTCAACCGGCGCAGTTGCGCTGGAACCTGACAGAATGCGTTGACGGATAACCTCTTTCCAGCTGCCCGAAGTGAAGTCGGGGTTTTGTTCCGACCCGGACAGCGCAAATTCCTTTTTGATCACCTTCTGGGTCAGAACAAACCAGCTGTATTCATACCCGGTTTTCAGAATCTCACGCAGAGTTCCCAGAGTGTCGAACCCCGGCAGACAGGGCGGTGCCAAGCGGTTGCCCCTGGCGTCAAACCACATTGAGCTTGGTCCGGGCAGGATACGAATGCCGTGGGCGGGCCAGATCGGGTCCCAGTTGCGCACGCCTTCGGTGTAATGCCACATCCGATCACCATTGATGACATGGCCGCCCGCTTTTTCGCTGATTGCGATCATGCGGCCATCGACGTGAAAGGGCACCCCTGCAACCATATCTTCTGGTGGCTCACCCAAACGGTCCCGGGGCCAATTTTGACGCACCATATCAAAATTGCCACCAATACCGCCGGACGTGACGATGATTGACGGGGCATAAACTTCGAACTCGCCAACCTCGTCGCGGTTGGTTTTGCCGCCGCGCTGGGTGGTGTCATCGGCCAGAATTTCTCCGGAAACACCTTTGGCGGTTCCGTTCTGCATGATGATATGGCTGACCTGGTGGCGGAACTTCATCTGGATCAACCCGGCGCTGACATGATCGCGGACGCGTCGGATAAAATGTTCCAGAACGCCGGGGCCGGTGCCCCATGTGATATGAAAGCGCGGGACTGAGTTGCCATGCCCCGTCGCATAAGACCCGCCACGTTCGGCCCAACCAACGACCGGAAACCAGCGCAAGCCCATCTCGTGCAGCCATGGACGCATCTCGCCAGCCGCAAACTCGATATAGGCTTCGGCCCATTTGCGGGGCCACGCGTCTTCGTCACGGTCAAACTGTGCGCTGCCCATCCAGTCGCGCAGCGCCAACTCGTGGCTGTCGCGTATACCCATGCGGCGCTGTTCGGGGGTGTCGACCATGAACAGTCCGCCAAGGCTCCAGATCGCCTGACCACCCAGAAAGCTTTCGGGTTCCTGATCGACAATGATCACCTTCTTGCCCCGGTCGCCCAGTTCCGCCGCAGCGGCCAGCCCGGCCAACCCGGAACCGACGATAATCGCATCTGCAGTATTGTTTGTCATGAACACTCCTTTCAGCGGCGGCGGAACAATGCGGTGAACGGCAGATTCACGGCAGGCAACATGATGCCATGGATGGCCGAAAGCAGGGCCAGCAAAACAAGGCGGCCGGCAATGGCAACCTGGTGATCCGCAATCAACCCCGCGCAAAGTTGCTTCAGATCAGCCTAAGCGAGGCGGAATGGCGCAGGCAACCGCGCCGTTGGGTCACTCGTATCGCTGGACGAAACGGCGCAGGATTTCGCCGGGCTGCGTAACCTCTGCCGAATGGCAGTGGTCGATCAGTTTCTGCGCGTCTTCGGGCGGGAAGTAACCGTGGTTCCTGTAGATGTTGATGCGCTGTTCAAAGTCTTTGGCATCGGCTTCCGGATGGAACTGAGTGGCATATACGTTCCGGCCCCAGCGGATCATCTGAAACGGGCAGGGGTCGGACGCAACAAGGTGAACGCAGCCCTCAGGCAAGGCTTGAACCGCTTCTTTGTGGCCAACAAACGCATCAAAGGTGGCGTCCAATTCTGCGGTCAACGGGTCTTGTTGTCCTTCGGGGGTCAGGCGGCACCTGGACGGTCCCACGGGCTCGCCATACCGGGCTTTGCTGACGTCTCCATCCAAATGCACGGCCAGAATACCAAGGCCATAGCAGCACCCCATGAAGGGGTGATCCAGCGCGGTAATCTGCGGCATCAAACCCAGGATCGCGGCTTCGATCCGCGCATCCGTCGCGGATTTGGTTGCGGGGTCGTCACTGACGCATCCCGGCCCACCGCCTACGATAACCCCCGCATAGTCCGCGACTTTCAGCCCTTCTGGCAGGTCTTCGCAATCCAGACGGATGCGATGCGTGCGTTCGGGCGACAACCCGCTGCGGTTCAGGATCGAAGCATATTCTGCGTCGGAGGCATCCGTTTCAGGGCGCAGTTGCAGGATCAAAAAGCGTTTCATGATCAGCCTTTACCCGTCACAGCGGCCAAAAGACAAGGATGGCGGGGACGGAAACCGCGATGATCAGAGCCTCCAGCGGCAGGCCCATGCGCCAGTAGTCGCCAAAATGATAGCCGCCGGGGCCCAGAACCAGCGTGTTGTTCTTGTGACCGATAGGCGTCAGGAACGCAGCCGAAGCCGCAACGGCAACGGTCATCAGGAAAGGGTCGGGCGACACCCCGAGCGTTTGGGCCATCTGGATGCCCACCGGTGCCGCGACGATGGCGGTGGCGGTGTTGTTCAGTACATCCGACAAGGTCATCGTCACGACCATCAGTACCGTCAGGATCGCCCATGCAGGCAGACCGTCGGTCAGCTGGATCAGCGCATTGGCAATCAGCTCGGTGCCGCCGGATGTTTCCAAAGCGCTGCCCAGTGGGATCATCGAACCCAGCAGCACGACAACGGGCCATTCGATGTGGTTATAGATCTCCGTGATTGGCATGACCTTGGTCAGCACATAGGCAATGACGACAAGCCCCAATGCGACGGGAAGGTAAATCAACCCGACACTGGCCGCAAAGACGGCAGCGGCAAACAGACCGATGGCCAGCCAAGCCTTGTCGTTTGCCGTCACGTTCAATCCGCGTTCGGCCAGTGGCAGACACCCCAGCCAATCGGTCACATCAGCGCTGCGATCGCGAGGGCAAAGCAGCAGCAGGATGTCTCCCGGTTGAACCTCGGTCTTGCGAACCTGTTCGGTGATCTGACGACCCTGACGCGAGATGCCCATCAGGACGGTACTTTGGCGCCAGGCCAACCCGATACCCTGCGCTGTACGGCCGCTTATGCGCGCGCTTTCGGGAACGACCACTTCGATTACTTCAAGCCCGTCGCCTTCAGCCGTCAGCAGCTCCTGCCGTCGTGTGTCCGAGAAATCCAGTTTCAGCGCAGAACGGAATTCGTCCAGTGCTTCGGGGCGTGCTTCCAGCACCAGCGCGTCGCCGTCGTTCAATGTGGCATGGGTTGACCGGCCATATCGCCGTTTCCCATCCCGGATCAGGCCGATGATAGCCACGTCGGATTTTTCGGCCGTTTCATAAAGTTCGCTGACCCGTTTACCGATATGGGCAGAGCCCGGCGGGATCGTCAGTTCGGCAATGTATTCGGCCAGCACCTCGGATGTTTCTTGTTGCACGCCGCGATTGGGGATCAATCGCCATCCGATCAGCGCGACAAATGCCAGACCGGCAATCGCTGCTATTCCACCGACAGGGGCAAAATCGAACATGTGAAACGGCTCGCCCAGCGTTTCCTGCCGGATCGAAGCGATGATGATATTCGGCGGGGTGCCGATCAGGGTGACCATGCCCCCCAGAATGGTGGCAAAGCTCAGGGGCATCAGGGACAGGCCGGGGGGCCGACCCGCTTTGCGCGCGGTCTGAATATCCACGGGCATCAGCAGGGCAAGCGCCGCGACATTGTTCATGAAGGCCGACAGAATCGCACTGATCCCGCCCATCAGGGCAATATGTGCGCCCAGCCCCCGTGACGCATCAACCAGAGTGCGGGTGATCAGAAAGACCGCACCCGACCTGACCAAGCCGGCAGAGACCACAAGCACCAGCGCGACGATAATGGTCGCCGGGTGGCCAAAGCCCGCAAAGGCGCCACCCACCGGCACAACACCCAGTACGACGCCGATCATAAGCGCGGCAAAAGCCACAAGGTCGTATCGAAACCGACCCCAAAGCAGCATCCCGAAGACAGTGATGAAAAGGGCAAAAAGTATGATCTGATCTGTCGTCATGCCGTCACCATACAAGGCGGTGAGGTCGTCGCAAGCCGCTCTCTTGATCCTGCCCCCCGCAAACGTCTATATGAGCGCCGAACACGCAAACATGATGACGAGGACGCACTATGGCAGGCCACTCCAAATGGGCCAACATCCAGCACCGCAAGGGGCGTCAGGACGCCGCGCGGTCCAAACTGTTTTCCAAACTGTCAAAAGAGATCACCGTGGCCGCCAAGATGGGCGACCCCGATCCCGACAAGAACCCGCGCCTGCGTCTGGCGGTGAAAGAAGCCAAGTCGAACTCGGTCCCCAAGGACGTGATCGACCGCGCGATCAAGAAATCCCAAGCGGGTGAAGGCGACGATTACGAAGAAATCCGCTATGAGGGCTATGGGCCCAATGGTGTTGCGGTAATTGTCGAAACCATGACCGACAACCGCAACCGGACCGCATCGACCGTTCGTTCCACGTTCTCGAAGAACGGTGGCAATCTGGGCGAGACCGGCTCGGTTGGGTTCATGTTTGACCGCAAGGGTGAGGTCATTTACCCGGCAGATGCTGGCGATGCCGACACGATTTTTGAGGCCGCCATTGAGGCCGGAGCCGAAGACGTCGAAAGCTCGGAAGACGGTCACATCATCTGGTGCGTGGATACCGATCTGAACGATGTCTCCTCTGCATTGGAAACCGCGCTTGGAGAATCAGAATCCACCAAGTTGGTCTGGAAACCGACCACAACGACGGAACTGGGCCTTGAGGACATGCAAAAGCTGATGAAGCTGGTCGATGCGCTGGAAGACGATGACGATGTGCAGCGTGTCACGACCAACTTCGAAGCCACCGATGAGGTCATGGCGCAGCTTTAAGCTGACCCATACCAGCTCATTGAAACCCGGTCGCAACGGCCGGGTTTTTTGGTTTTTGATGGTTTTATTGAATTATTGGCTGAAACAGTCGATGCGCTTAGGCTGAAAGTGGCGGAAATCCAGGAAACACGAAGACACAGTACTAATGACATCCGAAACTTCCGATCGAACCAAGCGCAACGTGCCCGTCCTAGCCGGGCAAAGTATCCTGTCTCAGGTCGCGTGGACGCTCGGCAGCCCGTCGGTTGTTTTACCGTTTCTAGCCGTTTCCTTCGAGTTGCCGATGTTTGTGGCGGGGGCGCTGGTGTCGGTGCGGATGGTCGGTTGCTTGATTGCGGATTTCTTTCTCGCACAACCCGTTGCGGCAAGAAGCAAGAAGAAACGTGCGATTGCGTTGACCGAAGCGGTCATTGGCGCCTGTCTGGTTCTGGCAATCGCTGCGGCCGCAACCGGGGCTGTCCCATTGATCGCGGTGGTTTTCCTGTCTGTGTTTTTGGTGATCGGGCTTGTCAGCGAAGTGCAGACCCTGATGCTTACGGATCTGCTCGGGGACCACGTTCAGGCGCGTTCGCGCATGGTCATGCAATACCTGCAGCTTGGTGCTGGGGGGCTATGTGCCATTGGCCTTGCGTTGCTGGTGCATCAGATCACCAAGGATAATCCACCCTTTTCGCGCCATTCAGTCATGATTGGCGTTTCGGTTTTATTCTTCCTTCTGTCGGGTCTGTTCATGCTGGCGATGACGGAAACCGTGCGTGAGGGTGCACCGACGACGCCGCAGAAGTCCGAAAGGGGCATTTCGATTAAGGCGAATATCAAGGGTATTCTGGACATGTTCGAATACCAGTGGTTCCGGCGGTATATGATCATGCGTCTGCCCTTGGTTGCTGTGTCGCTGTCTGTTCCGTTCTTCGCTCTCATCGCCGCCGAAGCGCATCACAGCTCGACACAGGGATTGACCGCGATGATCGTTTCTTCCGCCTCGGGATATCTTGTTTCGGGCCCTCTGTGGCAAATCATCAACATGAAATCCCATCGTGCGGTCATGGTGGTCGGGACATTGATGGTCGCCGCAACAGGCAGTGTCCTTTTGGTGTTCCACTATTTGGGCATCGACCATCAGGTTCACTTGCATGCAATTGCACTGTTCATTGTCACCGTTGCGGTGACCGGGATCAGCAGTGCGCGCAAGCTCTATTTTCTGGATGTAGCACCCAAAGAGCAGCGGGTGCGGGGATCGGCGGCGGTCAAGGCGTTCGCGCGTTTAACCGCGGTGTTGTTGTCTGCGGGCCTTGCCGCTGTCGCCCATTTGCACGAGGTCGCAATGGCCGTCGCATTCATCGTCGTCGCCAGTCTGGTGTCCTGCATAAACTGCTACCGCATGATGCAACCAGAACGGAAAAAGGCGGAACAGCCCTCGAATTGAGTTTTCGGCGAGCGTGGCGAAAGCCTCAGAAAAAGGATGAAATCTCTTCCAGGGGTTTCTTGAGTTTTGCCACAGCAGGCACAGTCGCGTTTTCTGACGGATGCCCCACTGCAATAATCATGGTTGGTTTTTCCGACGCGGGCCGGTCCAGCGCGTCGTTCAGAAACCGCATCGGGTTCGGGGTGTGGGTCAGGGTGCTGAGGCCCGCGTGATGCAGCGCGGCAATCAGAAAGCCGGTGGCAATGTTTACACTCTCCGGGACGTAGTAGTTCTTGTACCGCGTTCCATCCTCGAATTGCCCCCAGCGCTGGGCAAAAACCACGATCAGCCAAGGGGCGATTGTCAGATGTTCTTTGACCGCGTTGGTGCCGATGGGCTCCAGTGCCTTGATCCATTCATCCCCGGCGCCACCTGCGTAGAACCGGCGTTCTTCTTCTTCGGCTTCTTCCCGGATGCGGTGTTTAAGGGCAGGGTCCGAGATGGCTGCAAAATGCCAGGGTTGGTGATTGGCGCCCGACGGGGCGGTGCCCGCGGTGTGCAGGCTGGATTCGATTACCTCACGGGCAACGGGGCGGGGGCTGAAATCCCGGACAGTGTGACGCTGACGCATCTTTTCGTAAAACGCCTGCGCCGCGCCCAGCATGTCTGCATCGCTGATGTCGCACCGGTCCGGCAGGGGAATCGGGTCATAGCCAAGAGCGTCACGTGAGAACATCGGTTCCTCCGAAAATGTCGTGTTTGTTTAGCTGCTTTGAGGCGGAAGCAAAATTCGTTCTGAGGCACGTTTGACAGCCTGGGTCAGAGGTTTGAGCGCGGGCGCAAGAACACGCCCAACCTGCCAGCTCAGCGCGACATCCAACGGCGCATCGGGCACGATGGGGCGCAACAGCCCTTGTTTCAAAACCTCCAGCACCAGAGCCGCGGGGTTCATGCCCCACCCAAGCCCGGCAATCGCCGCGTCCACAAATCCGTGTGAAGAAGGCAGGAAATGAGACGGGGGGGAAAGGCGTTTGCCAGTGTGCTGAACAATCCATGCCCTTTGCAGCCCGTCCTTTTGGTTGAAAACCAGGCAGGGTGCCTTGCCCAGTTCTGCCTCGGTCACTTTGTCCCGAAACCAGGTGTTGATGAATTCCGGGCTGGCCGTTGGCAGGTACCGCAACACGCCCAATGGGATCGCGTCGCACCCGGTCACTGTCTGGCCGCCAACGGTGACGGCGGCGCTTACCTCGCCCCGCCGCAGCCAGTCTGCGGAGTGATCCTGATCGTCGATCACCAGATCGAACAGCATGTCAGGCACCTGCGCCATCGCATCAACAAACCAGGTGGCCAGACTGTCTGCCGGTACGGCAATGCGGACGCGGGCGGACCGTGGTCCCTGCTCCAGCGTAAGCTCTCGAACCAGCTGTGCCTCAAGCAGTCCGACATCTTCCGCGTAACGGGCGATGCGCAGCCCGGCGGGCGTTCCGGTGCAAGGGGTGCCCCGATGTATCAGGGTGGCTCCAATCCGATCCTCAAGCGCCCTGATCCGCTGGGATATCGCCGAGGGCGTCACCGCCAGCTCTGCCGCAGCCGCATCAAAGCTGCCATGACGCAGAATGGCAGACAAAGCGGACAGGTGAAGAGGATCCAGCAACATTAGTCAAGCTTAACTCGGGGTAACATCTTTAATTTGATAGATCGCACCAACGGCCTTAGTCAACGTCTTGCAATAGCAGGAAGTCCCATGCCCACGTCCATGATCGCCGGTTTCGCGCTGGGTTTCAGTCTGATCCTCGCCATCGGGGCACAGAACGCCTTTATTTTGCGACAGGGGTTGCGGCGTGAACATGTGTTTCTTCTGTGCCTGACCTGCTCAATGTCTGACGCGGTTTTGATTGTTGCAGGCGTCACAGGGTTCGGGACTCTGGCCCATTCAGCCCCTTGGTTTGAACCTGTACTGCGATTTGGCGGGGCCGCTTTTCTGACGTGGTATGGGCTGCGCAGCTTCGGGTCTGCCTTGCGGGGTGGCGCGGTGTTGGAAACGGGCAACGGCCAGCGAACCAGCCTTAAAACCGCAATGCTTACCGTTCTCGCCTTCACCTGGCTGAACCCGCATGTCTATCTGGATACAGTGGTTCTGATCGGCTCAATCTCGGCACAGTATGATGACCGGGTCGGATTTGCCATCGGGGCGGTCACGTCCAGCTTTGTCTTCTTCTTTTCACTTGGATACGGCGCAGGTGTTCTGTCTCCGGTGTTTGCGCGCCCGCGCGCCTGGCAGGTGCTGGATGCAGTGATTGGGGTCGTAATGCTGGGTATCGCACTGAAACTTGTTGTCATGTGAAGGGTTGTTCCCGGCAGGGTTTCGGTGTTCAACCTAAGCCATGACATCGCTTGCCGTTTCGTCGCGCCCGCTTGCCGGTATGTTCTGGATGTTTGCCGCCGGGCTGTCCTTTGTTGTGATGACCGCATTGGTCAAATCTCTGGGCACGACGATGAATCCGATCCAGGCCGCATTCCTGCGTTATGCGCTGGGATTGGTGTTTCTGTTACCGGCCTTGCGGTCGATCATGGCGACCCGGCTGACACCCCGCCTGCTGACGCTGTTCGGTTTGCGCGGTGTAGTACACGCGATTGCTGTCATGCTTTGGTTCTTCGCCATGACACAAATTCCCTTGGCCGAAGTCACTGCGATGAACTACATGACGCCGGTTTATGTCACCTTGGGTGCAGCCCTGTTTCTGGGCGAGAAGCTGGCTTTTCGCAGGGTCGCCGCGATTCTGGTCGCTTTGGTGGGCGTGCTGGTCATCCTGCGCCCCGGGTTTCGCGAGGTCTCACAAGGCCACCTTGCCATGCTCGGAACGGCCCTGATGCTAAGCGGGTCCTATTTGCTGGCCAAGCTTCTTGTCCGTGACGTGCCGCCTTCGGTTGTCGTGGCGCACCTTTCCATCTGGGTAACCATCGCCTTGATCCCCTTTGCGATTGCCGTCTGGACCCGGCCCAGTATGCAAGAACTCGGGGTTCTGTTTCTGGTGGCCAGCTTTGCGACCGCAGGTCATTACTTCATGACATTGGCGTTGCAGGCCGCGCCTGTGGCCGTCACACAACCCGTCACATTCCTGCAGTTGATCTGGGCCACGCTTGTGGGTGCAGCGATCTTTCACGAAAGTGTCGACCTATGGGTTGTGGCTGGCGGAACCCTGATACTGGGCGCAGTAAGCTTCATCTCATGGCGCGAGTTCATGTTGAACCGGCGGGACTTGACGCCTCCCAGTATTGCGCCGAAGCTGTAACAAGACATCTCAGTGTTTACATTGATTGACGAGTCAATAAAAACATCCTAGCTTGGTCGCATGACACCTGTATGGGGAAAGCGATGCCAAAAGTTGGAATGGAGCCGATCCGCAAGGACGCGATTGTTCGAGCGACGATTGCTGAACTGGGTGTCAAGAAATCCCTGGATGTAACCGTCAGCCAGATTGCCAAACGCGCGGGCATGTCCAGCGCACTGGCACACCATTATTTTGGCGGAAAGGATCAGATATTTCTGGCAGCAATGCGTCAGATCCTCGCCGACTTCAGCGACGAAGCCAGGGCCCAGTTGAAAGCGGCCAAACCGGGCAATCGGGCAGAGGCGATTATCCACGCCTGTTTTGCTCCCTCGTGTTTCACACCTGACGTGATTGCCGCCTGGATGACCTTTTACGTGTTGGCGCAGACCAATAGTGACGCGCTGCGTTTGTGGCAGATCTATCAGGCGCGCATAAGATCGAACCTAGTCCACGCCCTGCGTCCCAGGATACAGGATCCGGTTGAGGCAGCCGAGAACATGATTGCCCTGATTGACGGGCTCTATATTCGCGCAGCGCTCAGCGCCCCGGAAGAACCGCAACTGGCCGTGAACCACGCAATGCGCGTGCTCGATACTCTGCTCGAGGCTGAAAAATGACAAAACCGAACATTCTGATCCTGATGGTGGATCAGCTGAACGGAACCCTCTTTCCCGACGGTCCCGCTGACTGGCTTCATGCTCCGAATCTGAAGAAACTGGCCGAACGATCGACCCGGTTTGCCAATGCCTACACGGCGTCGCCCTTGTGCGCGCCGGGGCGGGCCAGCTTCATGTCCGGTCAGTTGCCCTCACGCACCGGCGTCTATGACAACGCGGCCGAGTTTCGCAGCGACATCCCCACATACGCACATCACCTGCGTCGCGCGGGCTATTACACCTGTCTGTCAGGCAAAATGCACTTTGTCGGGCCGGACCAGATGCACGGGTTTGAGGATCGCCTGACAACTGATATCTACCCGGCCGATTTTGGCTGGACACCGGACTACCGAAAGCCGGGTGAGCGGATCGACTGGTGGTATCACAACATGGGGTCGGTGACCGGCGCGGGTATTGCCGAGATTTCCAACCAAATGGAGTATGATGACGAGGTCGCCTATAACGCCAAGGCCAAACTGTATGACCTTGCGCGCGGCAAGGATGACCGCCCATGGTGCGTGACGGTCAGCTTCACCCATCCGCATGATCCCTATGTCGCCCGGCGCAAATACTGGGACCTCTACGAGGATTGCGAGCATCTGCTGCCTGAAATCGCTGATATTGGCTATGAAAACCAGGATCCTCACGCCAAGCGAATCTTCGACGCCAATGACTGGCGTAGCTTCGACATCACCGAGGAAGACATTCGCAAGTCCCGCCGTGCCTATTTCGCCAACATCACATATCTCGATGACAAGATTGGTGAAATCCTCGAAGTGCTGGAAACGACACGGCAAGAGGCGATCATCCTGTTCGTCTCGGATCACGGTGACATGCTGGGTGAACGGGGCTTGTGGTTCAAAATGAACTTCTACGAAGGCTCGGCGCGCGTTCCTTTGATGATTTCATCCCCGGACTTGCCTGCGGGGCGGATCGATACACCGGTTTCCACCATTGATGTCACACCCACGCTCGGGGCGCTGGCAGGCGTTGACATGGCCGAGATCGCCCCATGGACGGACGGCGAAAACCTGGTGCCGCTGGCGCAAGGCGGTGAACGAACCGCACCTGTGGCCATGGAATACGCGGCCGAGGCATCGTATGCGCCGCTGGTGTCGCTGCGCTATGGCAAGTGGAAATACAATCGATGCGCGCTGGACCCGGATCAATTGTTTGATCTCGTGGCAGACCCGCATGAGCTGACCAATCTGGCAGACAGCCCCGAACATGCGGGCACGCTGCAAACCCTGCGCGCAAAGTCCGAGGCCCGTTGGGATTTGGAGCGCTTCGACGCGGATGTCCGTGCCAGTCAGGCGCGACGCTGGGTCGTGTACGAGGCACTGCGGCAAGGCGGATATTACCCATGGGATTATCAGCCGCTGCAAAAGGCGTCCGAACGCTACATGCGCAATCATATGGATCTGAACATCGTCGAGGAAAACGCCCGGTTCCCACGCGGCGAGTAACCTCTTCATCTTTTTAAAAATACTCCCGCCGGAGGCGTCATACCCGGCGGGCGAGGAGTTGTGAATATGGAAGCAGATTTTGTCATCGTTGGCGCAGGGTCCGCAGGCTGCGCAATGGCATATCGTCTGAGCGAAGGTGGGGCCTCGGTCCTGGTGATCGAGCACGGTGGCACCGACATGGGGCCGTTTATCCAGATGCCTGCCGCGCTCAGCTATCCGATGAACATGTCGCGCTATGACTGGGGATATCAGTCCGAGCCCGAACCGCATCTGAACAACCGCCGTCTGGCCTGCCCGCGCGGCAAGGTGATCGGCGGGTCGTCGTCGATCAACGGCATGGTCTATGTGCGCGGTCACGCACGCGATTTCGACACCTGGGCCGAGATGGGGGCTGACGGTTGGTCCTATGCGGATGTGCTGCCCTATTACAAACGCATGGAGACATGGCATGACGGCGGCCATGGGGGCGATCCGGCCTGGCGCGGCACTGACGGCCCATTGCACGTGTCGCGCGGTCCCCGCGCAAACCCACTGTTTCAGGCCTTTGTCGATGCAGGCCAGCAGGCGGGATACGAGGTCACCGGCGACTATAACGGAGAAAAGCAGGAAGGCTTTGGCCCGATGGAGCAGACCGTCTGGAAAGGGCGGCGCTGGTCGGCGGCAAATGCCTATCTGAAGCCCGCGCTCAAACGCGACAATTGTGATATCGTGCGGGGTCTTGCGTCTCGGGTTGTTATGGAAAGCGGTCGCGCCACTGGTGTGGAATTGATCCGTGGCGGCAAGAAAGAGATCATCAAGGCCCGGCGCGAGGTCGTTCTGGCTGCGTCCTCGATCAACTCGCCCAAACTGCTTATGCTGTCTGGTATCGGCCCGGGCGCACATCTGGCGGAACATGGGATCAACGTCGTTGCGGATCGTCCGGGGGTGGGTGCGAACCTTCAGGATCATCTGGAGCTGTATATTCAACAGGCTTCGCTACAGCCGATTACGCTCTACAAGCACTGGAACCTGTTCAGCAAGGGTCTGATCGGGGCGCAATGGCTGTTTACCAAGACAGGTTTGGGCGCATCGAACCAGTTTGAAAGCGCGGCATTCATCCGGTCTAAGCCGGGTGTGGAGTATCCTGACATTCAGTACCACTTCCTGCCGATCGCAGTTCGCTATGACGGACAGGCGGCGGCAGAGGGGCACGGGTTCCAGGCGCATGTCGGCCCGATGCGGTCCCCGTCACGCGGGGCGGTCACATTGCGATCTACGCAAGCCGCAGACGCGCCGGTGATCAAGTTCAACTACATGAGCCATGAAGAGGATTGGGAAGACTTCCGCACCTGTATCCGGCTGACCCGCGAAATCTTTGGACAAAACGCTTTCAAACCCTATGCGGGCAAGGAAATTCAGCCGGGTGCCGCTGTGCAAACCGATGAAGAGCTGAACGCCTTTATCGCGGAACATGCTGAAAGCGCCTATCACCCCTGTGGCACCTGCCGGATGGGGCGTGCGGATGACAAAGGTGCGGTGGTCGATCCCGAGGGTCGCGTCATCGGCGTGGACGGGCTGCGCGTCGCGGACAGTTCGATTTTCCCGCAGATCACCAACGGCAATCTCAACGCGCCCTCGATCATGGTGGGCGAGAAAGTATCGGATTCTCTGCTGGGCAAAGACCCGTTACCCAAGGCCAATGATCGCCCGTGGATCCACCCCGGCTGGGCAACCGCGCAGCGATAATGATACTTAACTGCTCCCGGTTGAATACGCTGTTCAGCGCTAGCCGGGGGCATATTAGGAAAAGGTTCAGCGTTCTTGTCCAGATAAGGGTGAGCCACATTTCAGCACAACTTGCCCTCTGCACGGCAGGATGCGCGTGGCGCTTTATTGAAATTCGCGGGATTATTGCGGGTAGTTGATCCCGGTCAAAGCGAAAGCCCGGTCACGCTTCTATCACTGGTTTGCAACGACACATGAAGGAGCGAACAGAGATGTCTCACACCCCGCATGAACTGGCCGAAGAGTTTCCGGACAAAGTTGAACTGATGAGCCAGCTCAAGCAGTCGGATGCGCATTTCGCCCGGCTGGCCGATGAATATCATGAGGTCAACCGCGAAGTGCACCGCGCCGAAACCAATGTCGAACCCATGGAGGAACTGGCCGAGGTTGACCTGCGCAAAAAACGCGCGGCGCTGAAGGATGAGATCTGGGCGATCCTGTCCAAGGCTTAAATTCATTGGCGGGGGCTATGCCCCCGTCGTGCCCAGAGACGTGACGCTGATAGGGCTTAGTCGCCAGACCAAGATCAGGTCACTTCATAGGGCAGGGTGCCGCGAATATGGGTGTCGATGCTTAGACGGCGTTCCAGCGGCGGAACCGAACGCTGGTGACAGGTTTGCCGCTCGCAGATGCGGCAGGAAATTCCAATGGGCTCGTAAGCGCTGGCATTGTTGATGTCGAGGTTATCAGCATAAACAAGCGCCGGGGCATGGCGGACCTCGCACCCCAACGCAATGGCGTACCGTCTGACGGGCGCACCAAACGAGCCCCCCGATTTTGAGACATCCCGCGCCAGCGAGATATAGCGAACGCCATCTGGTGTTTCCGCCAGCTGTCGCAGGAAATGCCCGGGCGTTTCAAAAGCCCGATGCACGTTCCAAAGCGGGCAAGCGCCACCAAAGCGTGCAAATTGCAGGCGTGTGGCCGAGTGCCGCTTGGTGATCGTCCCCGCCTGATCAACCCGGACGAAGAAGAACGGGATACCCTTGGCGCCGGGACGCTGTAGTGTCGACAGCCGATGTGCAACCTGCTCGACCGACGCCCCGAACCGGTTGCTGAGCAGCTCCAGATCGTGACGCTCTTCCTGAGCAGCAGTCAAAAACGCGGTATAAGGCATCAGAGAGGCACCAGCGAAATAGTTGGCAAGACCGATCTTGGCGATGGCGCGGGCTTCGTCACTTTGGAACTTGGCGAAATCCAGCGTCGCCTCCAGCAACTGGTCCTGACTGATCAGCGCGACCTGTAACAGAAGCTGGAACACCTGCGTCTGCGGCGCTGCACGGGAGGACAGGCGCAAAATTTTGCTGTCGACATCATAAGCGCGCAAGGGGCCCATATCTGAAAAAACCACCTGAATTCCGCGTTCTGAAAGGCTGCTCAGGGCGGCTTGCCGGATACCGCCGGGGCCGTCGGCGCGGTTGGCAAACAGTTCCGCTGCCCTGTCCACGGCGTCGATGTAGTTGTCGCAATAGTGGAAGAAATCACGCACTTCTTCCCACGGGCTGGCCTGAATACGTGCATCTTCACGCCCCAAAGCCTCGTCCAGCGAGGCAAGTCGTTCATGTGTCTGCCGGTAAGTTTTGTGCAATTCGATAAACGCGCGCGCCAGGGCCGGGGCGTTGGAAGCTGTCAGGCGCAGATCGGCCAGAGGGGGCTGTATGTCGGCAAAAACAGGATCGGCCAGCGCCTCGCGCATGTCTGAAACAAGACGTTCGCTGTCGCCGGTGCTGAGTTCGGTAACATCCATTCCGAATTCCTGCGCCAGAGCCAGCACAACCGTGGTCGAGATCGGCCGGTTGTTGTTCTCCATCTGGTTCAGATAAGGCAGTGAAACGCCCAGTTTGGCGGCAAATTCGCGCTGCGTCAGGGTCAGGCGCGTACGCATTTCGCGCAGTTTCGCGCCCGCATAGAGCTTTTGGGTGGCCATAGGGTGCCTTTGCAAGTTTTCCAATTTCCGAGGTTAACTTTGCAAAGTCATTGGGGCAAGCGGTTACAGCCCCAATTGTCGTTCTCTTCGTACGACAGTTGAAATTGCGACGATCGCCAGAACGGCTGTTGCCAGCATCAGCCAAAGCAGCGGCATCGCGCCGGTTTCACGTGTCAGCAAGGCACCTGCTAGCGCACTCAGCCCGGCGCCGCCGCCCAACATGATGGCCCCACTCAGGCCCGAGGCGGTTGCAGCCAGTTGAGGGCGCACTGATAGCGCGCCCGAAGTTGCGTTGGGGATGACCATGCCATTACCGACGCCCACAAATGTCATGAACCCAAAGAAACTGAGTGCGGTTCCGCGGTCCGCTAAAAACAGCAATGCCGATACAGCTACGCCAAACGCATTGAGCAGGCTTCCCCACAAAACCATGCGGTTCACGCCGAACCGCACTGAAAACCGCCCGCTCATGAAGTTGCCAACAAAATATCCAACCGCAGGTGCGCCAAAATAAATACCAACCTGCGCCGCGCTCAACCCGAACAATTCTGTGCCAATGAAAGGTGCGCCGCCGAGATAGGCGAAAAACGAACCGGATGAGAAGGCACAAGCCAGTGAGTATCCCCAGAACCGTGGCGAGGTCAGAAGTTCGGGGTATTCCTTGAATTGCTGGACAAGCGTTTTGCCGCTCTTTGCCGATGTTTCCCCAAAGTCCGAATAGGTCAGTGCCATAGTCAGCAAACCTACGGCAAAGGGCAGCCAGAAATTCGCTTTCCAACCAAAACTCACTTCCAGCAAGCCGCCGATGGCAGGGCCAATCATCGGAACCACGGCCATGCCCATCGTTACATAACCGATCATTGAGGCAGCTTGGTCCTGATCGTACATGTCCCGCACCGCAGCGCGGCTGAGAACCATACCGACGACCACAACAGCCTGACACATCCTGAACGCCAGAAAAACCGTGGCATTGGGGGCGAAGATGCACCCAAGGGTCGCTATCAGGAACAGGCCAAGGCCCCACAATAAAACTGGTCTGCGACCTGCCTGATCCGCAATTGGACCTATGAGAATTTGCAGAATGGCATTGATCAGCAGATAAAGCGCAATCGACAGCTGCATGACCTTGTAATCGGTTTCGAAATACTCGGCCATGTTTGGCAGGCTGGGCAGAAACAGGTTCATGCTCAGGGCGGACAGGCCCGAGAGTAAAACAAGCGTCGCCAATGTGGGCGGTGTGCGGTGGACCGCGTCAGAGCTAAACTGCATGGTTCACATGTATAGCCATGGATTTTCGGATTGCCAGCCATTCGCAGAACTGCTTATAAAAATTCGCAGTTTTGCAGTTATCCAAATTACTGTTGCTGAAATTTTGCAAATTTGCCGAAAATAGCTTTGGATGAGCGGCCCAAGCAGGTAGGGTCCGGGCAAATTTATAAGGGGATAGTCGTCATGAAAGACATTCTTTCCGAATTGGAAGACCGCCGCGACAACGCACGCCTGGGCGGTGGGCAGAAACGGATCGATGCCCAGCACGCGCGCGGCAAACTGACCGCACGAGAACGGATCGAACTGCTGCTGGACGAGGGCAGCTTTGAAGAGTTTGACATGTTCGTCAGCCATCGCTGCACCGATTTCGGAATGGAAAAACAAAAGCCTGCGGGTGACGGCGTCGTCACCGGCTGGGGTACGATCAACGGGCGCATGGTTTATGTGTTCAGCCAGGATTTTACCGTCTTTGGCGGATCGCTGTCGGAAACCCATGCTCAGAAGATTTGCAAGATTATGGACATGGCGGTCCAGAACGGTGCGCCGGTGATTGGCATCAACGATTCGGGCGGCGCGCGCATTCAGGAAGGTGTGGCTTCGCTGGCGGGGTATGCCGAAGTGTTCCAGCGCAACATCATGGCCTCGGGCGTGGTGCCGCAGATCAGCGTTATCATGGGCCCTTGTGCGGGTGGCGCGGTGTACAGCCCGGCAATGACCGACTTTATCTTCATGGTCAAAGACACCTCTTACATGTTCGTGACCGGCCCTGATGTGGTGAAGACCGTAACCAACGAAGTGGTGACTGCCGAGGAACTGGGCGGGGCTTCGACCCATACCAAGAAATCCTCGGTCGCTGATGGCGCGTTCGAAAACGACGTCGAAGCTTTGGCCGAGGTGCGGCGCCTGGTGGACTTTCTGCCCCTCAACAACCGCGAAAAGCCGCCCGTGCGCCCGTTCTTTGACGAGCCCGGCCGGATCGAGGCTTCGCTGGACACTCTTGTGCCAGAGAATCCGAACACGCCCTACGACATGAAAGAACTCATAGCCAAAGTGGCGGACGAGGGCGATTTCTATGAAATTCAGGAAGATTTTGCCAAGAACATCATCACCGGGTTCATCCGGCTGGAAGGTCAGACCGTAGGCGTCGTCGCAAACCAGCCGATGGTGTTGGCCGGGTGTCTGGATATCGACTCGTCGCGCAAGGCTGCGCGCTTTGTGCGCTTCTGCGACTGCTTCGAAATCCCGATTCTGACACTGGTCGACGTTCCTGGCTTCCTGCCGGGAACAAGCCAGGAATATGGCGGCGTCATCAAGCATGGGGCCAAGTTGCTCTTTGCCTATGGTGAGGCAACCGTGCCGAAGGTGACGGTGATTACCCGAAAGGCTTATGGCGGTGCTTACGACGTTATGGCCTCCAAGCATTTGCGCGGTGATTTCAACTATGCCTGGCCCACCGCCGAAATTGCGGTCATGGGGGCCAAAGGGGCGACCGAGATCATTCATCGCGCCGATCTGGGGGATGCCGACAAGATCGCATCGCATACCAAGGATTACGAAGACCGATTTGCAAATCCCTTCGTGGCAGCCGAGCGCGGTTTCATCGATGAGGTGATCATGCCGCATTCGACCCGCCGTCGTGTATCCCGGGCATTTGCCAGCTTGCGCGGCAAACACCTGAAGAACCCGTGGAAAAAGCACGACAATATCCCGCTGTGATCCATCTAGGAGCGGGATGGCCCGCCCCGCTCAATCTTTGACCGTCACAGCGGTTCCGAGGCTGAAACCCCCTCAAATTGAGGCGGAATTGACAAAAACCGGCAAATAGTTGAATGATCCGACCCGTCAGACATAGAACCGCGCAGACTAATCGTACTGCGCGCGCGACCCCGGAAGGAGGAGCTCGCCGCTGGTGGGTCCGGGGTCGCGCCATTTGTCTGGGTGCACTCACCTTCAGCCATCCTGCTTTTGCGGATTCCGATTCGTTGCTGCCGGTGCCGTCGGGCCAGCCAGTGCAACTGAGCGATGTCCTGCTGGACAACAACCCTGGCGAGCTTTGGCTGCGCTTTCGCTTTATCGCGCCCAGAATAGGCGCGTCAGTAGGGCGGATTGGGTATGATGTGGCGTCGAAGGATATGGAGCACCTGTGCCAGATTCTGGCCATTCCATATGTCGCTCAGCATGAATTGCATCCGGCGCGGGTCGTGATCTCTTTGTCCGATCGCCCGATAGATTTTGGCGATGCCGCCCCTGATGCGACCCAGTTTTTTGAGGCCTACCGGCTGGAGCAGTCCCGGTGTATCTGGGAGGGGCTTTGACCATGACCGCAAGACTTCATGAGTACAAAGCATCTCAGACCAACTGTGCGGCTTTGGAGGTGCGCATCATGATCCCATCCTTTTTCGGGCTCGAATTGCTTTTGTCTGCAAGTATGACACAGGGGGGCCATTCATGCTGAAGCATCGTGGTTTTCCCGGTCGCCTTTCAGGCACCGACTTTCAGTTCACCATCCGTCGCGCCAACCCAAAGGGCGTTACACCGTTAACGCAGCGCGAGCGGTTTCGGGATCGTAAACCTGCGGACAGGCGCGCTGATATTGCGTTCATGGAAGCCCTTTGGGCCCATTTCGGAGACCAGCCGTTTGAACGGGGCAATCTGGATGCGGGGCGTTTGAGCTGGCTGTTCGGGCGCGAAGTCATCCCGGCAGAAGACCCCTTTGATCCGGCCAGTTATGATGCCTTGCTTGTCATCGACGTAAACGCTGCGCGCGCATCCTTCCCGGACATCATCGACGGGATGGACTGATTGTGACATTCGCAGCCGCACATAATCCAATCATGGCCGGTTTCGGGAAAATCCTGCCCGAAACCGGGCAGGATTTATGTGTGGTCTCAGAAGTTCAACTGAGCCGCAAGCTGAACGCGGCTGCCATCAAAGGTTCTGCCGGTGGGTGCGTCGTTCCGCTCGCCATAGATGTATTCGGCGCTGAGCGTCAGACTGTCTGTCGCCTTGTAGAACGCGTTGACATGGATCGTTTCCAGCTCGGTGAAGGACAGCGTGCCGGTCGAGGTTGGCAGATCATAGTCTTCACGCCCGTAGGCAATGCCGACATTCCACTTCGGGCCGAGGTCCTGCCTGAATTCCACGGTATAGCCATCCACATCGTTGGCCTGCCCACCGACAATGGCATCGCCGAGACCGATCAGGTATGGGCCAAGCGCCTCACCTGTGACGTAGTTGACCTGGAACAACCCGCCTTGCCAGGGGCGAATGCCGCCCGAAAGTGTAAAGCCGGTTTGATCCACTTCGACATTGCCGGAATTGGCTTTACCGTACAAAACGGCACCACGGGCAATATATGTGCCGTCGTTATATTCTGCCGAGGCCGTCAGGACGGGATCATCGGAATTCGACCCGCTGACGTTCTCTTCGATCGAGACCGCAAACTGTGCATTGCTGCCAAGCTGTCCGGTGTATCTCAGCTGTGGGACACGGGCGAACGCGATACCTACTGGTCCGTTGAATTCGACGGTGGTCGGGTAGGTGTCCAATGGTTGGAAGTTGGTCCAGTACTGACCAATCAGGAACTGATCGCCGATGGTGATGTTGGCATGGCGTATGCGCAATTCAGCCGTGCCGCCGGAACCGAACAGGTCAAGCTCAAGCTGTCCGCCAATGTCACCGATCCCGCTTGGGGTGGTGGTGCGCAGTCCGATCCGCGATTGGCGAACGGTTGCCCCGAAGGTGCCGTCGGTCGCGGCCGAGGGCTCACCGATGACATTCACGAACGCCGTATCCCCCTGATCGTAGTCGAAGTCATAGAAGAAATCGGCCTTCACGTATCCGTAAACGTCCAGAACGGTGTTGCCGATGCGGAAATCTCCGTTGGCGGGGCTGCTTTTGGCGGCTTCCAGCGCCTCGACCCGGGCGCGCAAAGCGTCGAGTTCGGCCTGGGTCTGGGCGTCCTGAGCGAAAGCAAACGTGCCGGTCACACTGAGCGCAGAGGCAGCGAGCAGGAGTGCCTTTTTTCTAGTCATAGTCATGTGGGTGTTCCTTTGAGTGCGAGTGTGCCCAAGGACCGTTTCACGCAGCAGAAATCTTTGGAAATCACGAGAAAGAGAATTGAACCGACTGATTTCTCAAGAAAATGTGCCTTTTTTGGCTTCTTGAATCACGGCGTCTTGAACCTGTCATCTAACGCGTTGTTGCGCCGGAATTCCTTCGCCCGTGGAGTGGCGACGATTCGTGATGCTGCAACTGCAGAAAAAATCGGAAGCGGTCCGTTTTGTAACGAAACTGTGACGGTGAACGGGTCTTTCGCGCTGGTATTTCACTTGAATGCTGTCGGCACGAAGTTGCGCGCCATGTTGCGGCTTGGGCAGAAACCAGCCGAGTTGTCCCAGGGAAACAATACTGTGTTTGCTCAACAGATTGTGCCGTGCAAACTGAATGGGCCGTGCGGCTCAACTTTGCCTGCGCCGCACATGCACCTACTATTCCGTACCCCTTCCTTGCGCGGGCAGGCTTGTGTTCCCCACATAGACCTGTCCGCGTTTTTCTTTTTGGCCTCCGCGGCCAAAGAGAAGCGAAAACCTGCACAAAACCTGCCTGCAATTGCATTGATATTGAATAACAGGCCCCATTTCGCGCATCTGATCCCAAACGAACCAAGAAACCTAAAAGGGCAGACACAATGCGATTCTCGAAACTCATCCTTGTTGCGGCGACCTGTGCGGGTCTGGCCGCGTGCGGTGACACCACGGGCGAACAGGCACTCCTCGGCGGTGGTGCCGGGGCTGTGGGGGCCGCGGTCCTCAATGCCGACCCGCTATTTGGCGCGGCCGTCGGCGCAGCGGGCAACGTGCTGTACTGCAAGACACAGAACACCTGTAACTAACGCATATCCTTTGGGGCGCCTGGCGCCTCAGCCATCATTGCGCATCACGCCGTCGTGGGGATCGTACCCTGCGGCGGCGTTTTGCGTTTCCGGAACACCAAGCCAAAGGACGTTTCATGTTCAATAAGATCCTGATCGCCAACCGGGGCGAGATCGCCTGCCGGGTCATCAAGACCGCCCGCAAGATGGGTATCGGCACCGTTGCCATTTATTCGGACGCGGACAAGAACGCGCTGCATGTGTCGATGGCCGACGAAGCCGTGCATATCGGTCCGCCCCCGGCGAACCAGTCCTACATTGTGATCGACAAGGTCATGGATGCCATCCGTCAAAGCGGCGCGCAGGCAGTTCATCCTGGCTATGGCTTCCTGTCGGAGAACTCGAAATTCGCCGAGGCGCTCGAGGCCGAAGGTGTCGCCTTTGTTGGCCCCCCTGTCGGTGCAATCGAAAGCATGGGCGACAAGATCACTTCGAAGAAGATCGCACAGGAGGCCGGAGTTTCGACGGTTCCGGGTTACATGGGGCTGATCGAAGACGCGGACGAGGCGGTCAGGATCTCGAACGACATCGGTTATCCGGTCATGATCAAGGCCAGCGCCGGTGGTGGTGGCAAGGGTATGCGCATCGCGTGGAGCGATGAAGAGGCGCGTGAAGGCTTTCAGTCGTCCAAGAACGAAGCCGCAAACTCGTTCGGAGATGACCGGATCTTCATCGAAAAATTCGTAACCCAGCCGCGCCATATCGAAATTCAGGTTCTGTGCGACAGTCACGGAAATGGCATCTACCTGGGCGAGCGTGAATGCTCGATCCAGCGCCGGAACCAGAAAGTGGTGGAAGAGGCACCGTCACCCTTCCTTGATCCTGAAACCCGCAAGGCGATGGGTGAACAGGCTGTCGCTCTGGCCAAGGCCGTGAACTACGCAAGTGCAGGTACGGTCGAGTTCATCGTGGACGGAAACAAGAACTTCTACTTCCTCGAAATGAACACGCGCCTGCAGGTGGAACACCCTGTTACGGAACTGATCACTGGCGTCGATCTGGTCGAGCAGATGATCCGCGTTGCAGCGGGTGAAAAGCTGTCGATAACGCAGGATGACGTGACCCTGACCGGCTGGGCGATTGAAAACCGTCTGTATGCGGAAGACCCGTATCGCAATTTCCTGCCGTCGATCGGTCGTCTGACCCGGTATCGCCCGCCGCAGGAAACCGCGGCCGGTCCGTTGCTGGTCAACGGCAAATGGCAGGGTGAAGCACCCGATGGTGAAACCGCCGTGCGCAACGATACCGGCGTCTACGAGGGCGGCGAGATCAGTATGTATTACGATCCGATGATCGCCAAGCTCTGCACCTGGGCGCCAACCCGTGAAAAAGCCATCGAAGCGATGCGCGTTGCGTTGGACAGTTTCGAAGTGGAAGGCATCGGTCACAACCTGCCGTTCCTGTCGGCAGTGATGGATCACCCAAAATTTGTCAGCGGTGACATGACAACTGCCTTTATCGCTGAAGAATACCCAGACGGGTTCGAGGGCGTCACGTTGCCCGAAGTGGATCTGCGCCGGATTGCTGCGTCCTGCGCGGCCATGCACCGCGTCGCCGAAATTCGGCGCACCCGTGTGTCGGGCCGGATGGACAATCACGAACGCAAAGTAGGGAAGCGCTGGGTTGTGACATTGCAGGGGCAGGATTTCGCCGTGCAGGTCAATGCCGACAAAGAGGGGTCAACGGTCAAGTTTGAGGCCGGACCGTCCTTGCGTGTCGCCTCGGACTGGACACCGGGCGATCAACTGGCGGTTCTGGACGTGGATGGCAGCCCGCTGGTGTTGAAAATTGGCAAGGTCTCGGGCGGGTTCCGCGTTCGCAACCGCGGCGCGGACTTGAAAGTGCATGTACGCCGTCCGCGCCAGGCGGAACTGGCCAAGCTGATGCCGGAAAAACTGCCACCAGATACCTCGAAAATGCTGCTCTGTCCGATGCCCGGCCTTGTCGTGAAGATTGACGTCGAAGTTGGGCAGGAAGTGCAGGAAGGTCAGGCGCTATGCACAATTGAGGCGATGAAGATGGAAAACATCCTGCGCGCCGAAAAGAGGGGCGTGGTGGCCAAGGTCAATGCAGGCCCCGGTGACAGCCTTGCTGTAGACAACGTGATCATCGAGTTCGAGTGACCATGTTGGCGCTTTCGACATACATTCCAACGTTCCCGGTGCATCGCGCCGGGGCCATTGGGTGTGGCGAAAGCGTTCAGCCCCCTTCGCGCCGTTCGCGGATCTCGCGTTCGCGCAGGGGGGTCTTGTCGATAGACCTGCCAATCTCACGCACGCTCCACGGGCTGGGTTTGCGCAGTTTGACCACGCCGTCCTTGTCGACGAACACCATCTGGAAGCCACGCGGCCGCAGCTTGGTCCGGATCGGAGACCGGGCAGACGGGTCCGTGTCTGTCAGCACAATGACATCACGGTCGCGCATGGCTGCTTCTTCTGCGACAAGCATATCGATCTGCTGCTGGAACCGCGGATCGGCAGGCGTGTCAGCGAAAACCACAATGGGGCGTTTGACCCACAAAAACTCGCTGAGTTCACTTTCACCCACCGGGCGGACAAAACTGTCATCAGACGGCGCGGTTCCGTCTGCCGCCAAGGCGGCCAGAGGGATTAGTGCCGAGAAAACAAAGGCAAGCGTGCGTGTCATGTGGCCTCCTGTTCTTTCGAATATAGCCCCTGTGCCCGCGATTGCGACCGGCGATTTGTGCCGGGTGACCACATTTTCGCGCTTGTGCCTGAAAGAACAGGTCAAGTGCAGGACCTTGGCGCGGACGCTTTCAGCGACCGCCATCCGTATTGACGAGAGGAAATCGAAATGACCGACACAAAGGACTGGAAAGCGCTTGCCGAGAAAGAGCTGCGCGGACGTCCGTTGGGCGACCTGACCAAGGAAACACTGGAAGGTATCGCGGTCAAACCGCTTTACACCCAGGAAGACACCGCCGATCTGCCGCATATGGGGTCTTTGCCGGGGTTTGGCCCGTTTACCCGCGGTGTCAAGGCCACGATGTATGCCGGGCGTCCATGGACGATCCGCCAATATGCGGGCTTTTCGACCGCCGAAGAATCCAACGCCTTCTATCGCCGCAACCTGGCAGCAGGCCAGCAGGGCGTTTCGGTTGCCTTCGATCTGGCGACACATCGCGGCTACGACAGTGATCACCCGCGCGTTGTGGGCGATGTTGGTAAGGCAGGTGTTGCCATCGACAGTGTCGAAGATATGAAAATACTGTTCGATGGCATCCCGCTCGACAAGGTCTCGGTCTCGATGACCATGAACGGCGCGGTTGTTCCGATCCTGGCCAGTTTCATTGTCGCGGGTGAAGAACAGGGTCACGACAAATCTGTCCTGTCCGGCACCATTCAGAACGACATTCTGAAAGAATTCATGGTGCGCAACACCTATATCTACCCGCCTGAACCGTCGATGAAGATCATCTCGGACATCATCGAATACACGTCGAACGAGATGCCCAAGTTCAACTCGATCTCGATCTCGGGCTATCACATGCAAGAGGCCGGGGCGAACCTTGTTCAGGAACTGGCCTATACGCTGGCCGATGGGCGTGAATACGTCCGTGCCGCGACTGAGGCCGGGATGGACGTGGACAAGTTCGCTGGCCGTTTGTCGTTCTTCTTTGCCATCGGCATGAATTTCTTCATGGAGATCGCCAAACTGCGCGCCGCTCGCACGCTATGGCACCGGGTAATGACCGAGTTTGGAGCAAAGTCCGAACGGTCGAAAATGCTGCGCACCCATTGCCAGACTTCCGGCGTTTCGCTTCAGGAACAGGACCCTTACAACAATGTCATCCGCACCGCCTATGAAGCGATGAGCGCAGTTCTGGGTGGCACCCAGTCGCTGCATACAAATGCTCTGGACGAGGCAATTGCGCTGCCCACCGATTTCTCGGCCCGCATTGCGCGGAACACCCAGCTCGTGCTTCAGGAAGAAACCGGTGTAACTGATGTGGTCGATCCTCTGGCCGGTTCTTACTATGTCGAAAGCCTGACCAATGAACTGGTCGAAAAAGCCTGGGCCCTGATGCAAGAGGTCGAGGAGATGGGTGGCATGACCAAGGCGGTTGCCTCGGGTATGCCCAAGCTGCGGATCGAGGAAAGCGCAGCCCGCCGTCAGGCCATGATTGACCGGGGCGACGAAGTGATTGTCGGCGTCAACAAATACCGCAAGGAACAGGAAGACCCGATCGACATTCTGGATGTTGACAACGTCGCCGTGCGCGAGGCGCAGGTGGCGCGGCTGGAACGCATTCGCGCAACCCGTGATGAAGCCGCGTGCCAAGCCGCGCTGGACGCCCTGACCAAGACCGCCCAGGAGGGCGGAAACCTGCTGGCCGCTGCGGTCGAAGCCGCCCGCGCCCGTGCATCCGTAGGAGAGATCAGCATGGCAATGGAGAAAGAATTCGGCCGCCATCGCGCCGAGGTGAAAACCCTGGCCGGTGTCTATGGCGCTGCTTATGAGGGCGACGAAGGCTTTGCCGCGATCCAGAAATCCATCGAGGACTTTGCCGAGGCCGAGGGCCGCCGCCCCCGTCTGCTGGTGGTCAAGATGGGGCAGGACGGGCATGATCGCGGTGCCAAGGTTATCGCCACGGCCTTTGCAGATATCGGGTTCGACGTGGACGTTGGCCCGCTGTTCCAGACACCTGCCGAGGCCGCGCAGGACGCGGTGGACAATGACGTACATGTGGTCGGCATTTCCTCGCAGGCGGCGGGGCATAAAACACTGGCACCGCAGCTGGTGGAAGAGCTGAAGAAAGCAGGGGCCGACGATATCATCGTGATCTGTGGCGGGGTGATCCCGCAGCAGGATTACCAGTTCCTTTATGACCATGGGGTCAAGGCTATCTTTGGTCCGGGCACCAACATTCCCGAGGCCGCTCAGGACATTCTGCGCCTGATCCGCCAGGCACGGCCCTGACACAAGGCAAGTCTTTCAACGAAAGCTCTTGTGATCCTGCGCCAATGGCGAAAACATGCGACCGGATCCCTTTGGGTCCGGTCGTTTTCGCAGGAGGGCGCACATGTTACTCGATCATCTGGCCGTCGCGGGCGAAACGCTTGAAGAAGCGTCTGCGCATATCGAACAGGCGCTTGGTGTTGCACTGCAACCCGGTGGGAAACACGGAAAATTCGGGACACATAACAGGCTGCTGGGGCTCAGGGACGGGCTCTATCTGGAAGCGATTGCCATCGATCCGCAGGCGCAGCCTCCGGGCAGGCCGCGATGGTTCGATCTGGACAATTTTCAGGGCGGCCCGCGTTTGACGAACTGGATATGCCGGGTCGAGGATATCGTGGCCACACTGTCGATCTTCCCCGATGGCACCGGAGAGCCCATCGACCTGACCCGCGGCGCGTTGCAATGGCGCATGGCGGTTCCGCCAACGGGGCGTTTGCCGTTCGACAATCTGTTTCCCGCCCTTATCGAATGGCAGGGCGACCTGCACCCGGCAAACATGTTGCAGGACAGCGCGTGCCGGTTGCGGCGTCTGGTTGTCTATCACCCCGATGCCCTGACACTGGCCCGTCGACTGGGTGAGCTGGATCTTGTTGTGTTCGATACCGGCCCCGCGGCTTTGCAGGCAGAAATTGAGACACCTCATGGGCTGCGGGTGCTGGAATGAACATTCGCCCGGCCACAGCGTCAGATGCATCAGCCATTGCCCGGATCACCAATGCGATCATCCGGGACACTTTGGTCACTTTCACGACGGACGAACGCAGCGCCGCCCAGATTGCCGAAGATATCAAGGCACGCGCGCCCGGTTATCTGGTTGCCGAGCACGACAGCCACGTTATCGGCTTTGCCACATATGGCCCTTTCCGCACCGGGCCCGGTTATGCGCAAACCTGCGAACATACGATCCAGCTGTCACCGGATGCGTGGGGCAAAGGGATGGGACGTGCGTTGATGTCAGAACTGGAGGAAATCGCGCAAGCCCAAGGCGTTCATGTTCTGGTCGCGGGCATATCCTCGGCCAATCCCGGGGCTGAGGCGTTTCATGCCGCACTTGGCTATTCGAAAGTCGGGGTGATGCCCGAAGTCGGATTTAAGTTCGGCCAGCGGCTGGACCTTGTGCTGATGCAGAAAATTCTTGGTGCTGAATGACCTGTTGCACCTGACAGTCCCGAATTGTGACGCTAGGGTGCGGTCATGTCGATCTGGACACGCATATCCGATGCGCTCAGCGCGCTTGCCCAGGGCGAAAGCCTGACCGCAGTTTTTGAAAAACTACGCTCGCCACCGGAACGGTCCGTCGCCTTTACGATTGCGGTCATCGCACTGGGTGCCAAAATGGCCAAGGCAGACGGTCAGGTGACCCGTGATGAGGTCACCGCCTTTCGCGACGTGTTTCAGATCGCGCGCGAAGATGAGGAAGGTGCAGCCCGCGTCTTCAACATGGCCCGTACGGACGTGGCGGGATATCAGGACTACGCCCGCAAAATCGCCCGCATGTTTTCCGAAGACAGCACAACCCTGTGTGACCTGATGGAGGGGCTTTTTCACATCGCGATGGCGGATGGTTTCTATCATCCGAACGAAAACGCATTTCTCGAAGATGTCAGCCAGATTTTCGGGCAAACCGACGCGCAGTTCAAAGCGCTGCGGGCGCGCTTTGTCCCGGATGCGCCAAACGATCCTTACACGGTTCTGGGCGTTCCACATGACATGCCGCTGCCCGACATTCGCAATGTCTGGCGGCAGCTGGTTCGGGAAACGCACCCCGACGCCATGATGGCCCGGGGTGTCCCCGAAGAGGCGATCCGGTTGGCCGAGAAAAAGATGATCGACATCAATCGCGCCTGGGATGAAATCAACGGCGCGCGGGCCTGATCAGATGCGGCTGGCGACCTATAATATCGAATGGTTCGCCAATCTGTTTGACCAGAAAGACAGGCTGATCGTCGATGACAGCTGGTCTGGCAGGCACGACGTCACCAAAGCGCAGCAAATCGAAGCGATTGCCAAGGTTCTGACTGCCATTGACGCTGATGCGATCGTGATCGTCGAGGCGCCCAACACGGGCAGACGCCAGAACACGGTTCGGGCCCTGCAAGCCTTTGCCGAAGCATTCGACTTGCGCACGTCTGATGCGGTGATGGGCTATGCAAACGACACGCATCAGGAACTGGCATTGCTCTATGACAGAACGGTGCTGAGTGTTCGCCACGATCCCAAGGGAGATATTGCAGATACCGCTGCCCCCCGGTTCGATGGTGTATTCAAAATCGACCTCGACATTGATGCGACCGAGGATGTCGTGCGGTTCTCCAAACCGCCGATGGAACTGGCGGTGACGACGCAAGCGGGGCACAACATCCGTCTGATCGGAGCACATCTGAAATCCAAGGCACCGCACGGTGCCGAATCGCGGGATGAGGCAATCCGGATTTCGATTGCCAATCGCCGCAAACAGCTGGCGCAAGCGATCTGGCTTGCACGGCGCGTCGAATGGCATGTTGCGCAAAAACAGCCCGTCATTTTGCTGGGCGATCTGAACGATGGCCCCGGGCTGGATGAGTTTGAGCACCTCTTTGGCCGCTCGTCGGTCGAGGTGTTGCTGCAAGCCGGATTGTTCGACCCGAACGCCGTCACAGCCTACAGGTTTCGGCCCGGGCCGGTGCCTGCCACTGCGCGCTTTGCCCGCCCGGAAGAAGGTAAATTTCTGGACGCATTACTGGATTACATAATGATTACCACGGACCTGCAAGCATATCGCCCGTCCTGGCGTATCTGGCACCCGTTTCAGGATGCCGCCTGTTGGGCTGAACCGGAATTGCGGCAGGCGCTTTTGACGGCCTCCGATCATTTTCCGGTCACGCTTGATATTGAACTGTGACCTTTCCAGCCTGCCACACGGGCCTTATATGTCATGTATGAAACGCATCTTGCTGATCAGTACGATCTCAGTGTTCCTTGCTGCGCCTGCAATGGCGCAGGAAGACAATGAAAAATCCCTGATGGAACAGGGGGCCGAACTGTTTTTCGAAGGTCTGCGCAAGGAAATGGAACCGGCATTGGAAAACTTGCTGGGTCTGGCGGAAGAGCTTGGCCCGGCGATGCAGTCATTCTTGCAGCAGATGGGCCCGGCGCTTGCTGAACTGGCGGCTGAGGTCAAGGACTGGAGCGTTTATGAGCCGCCCGAGATTCTACCCAATGGCGATATCATTATCCGCAGAAAACCGACCCAAGAGCCATCTGAGCCTGAAAAGCGGGATATCGAGGTGCACGAAGGACCTACAGATATCTGACCCGCTCAATTGTCAGCCTTTGACAATCACGCGAGTCTGAGATTTCAGCGCTGCTGCCAAGGCGCTTAACCGGGCTTCTGCCACTTCGCTGAACAAGGGGGCTGCGGCCTCGGGCAGATACAGTTCCAGCTCTCGCTTTTTGGGGAAAAACTTGAGCTGCCCCATATTGGCATCGTTGTGCATCCACAACATCGCGCCAAACCGCATGGCCTTGCCCAGAATCTCGGCCTGTTTCTGGCTTTTTTCATCCAGCAATTCGTAAAGCCGAGAGAACCGATTGCCTTCCCGTTTGTTGCGATAGCGGTGTTGCAGTGCCAATCCGATGAAGACACGCTCGGAATGCTTCAAACCACCCAGATTGGCGCGCGTGACGTTGTCGAAACACACCTCGGCCCGATAGTCGGGATGCGCGCGCCAGCTTACATCGTGCAGCAGGCAGGCCGCCTTGATCAGGCGCACTCTGCTGGGCGGTGCCGATCTGAACAGCGGGATGACAAAATCATAGAGATTGCTGCCAAATCCGGGCAGGCGCGCGTCCTTGGCTTCCGAGAACCGGCTGGCTTCGATCAGCGGGTCGCGATCGCGCACTTCCTGCGGCATCTGCTCATATAGCAACCCCTCGCGAATCCCATAGCTTGAGATGGCGATATCTTTGGGTTTGAACGTGCGGATCAGCCGAGCCAGAACGTCCATCGCATACGGGATAAGCGCCATGCGCGAGCTCGACACGCCCGCCTGAGCACGCAGCTTTTCACCATCGTGTTTTTCGATGTATTTGATCGTCTCGCGCACCTGTTTGGTGGTCATGCGGTATTCATGCAGAACGTTCAGCGGATAGCCCCGCCGCAGCATGTCCAGCCGCGCAAAGGCGCGCCAGCTGCCGCCGACCAGAAACAAACGGTCTCGCTGCTGGCCCATCTGATTGCGCAGATCCTCCATCGTTTCCTTGATATGCGCTTTTCGCGCGCGCCGCCCGCCTTTGATGTCGCGCAGTTTCAGCGGCCCAAGCGGCGAGGTTACGCGACGGCCGACCTGACCACCGCCGATTTCAGCCAATTCCATCGACGACCCGCCGATATCGCAGATCAATCCATAGGCTCCGGGCCACCCCAAAAGGACACCCTGCGCCGACAGGCGGGCTTCCTCGTCACCGTCAATGATAGACACCTGCAAACCGGTTTCAGCCTGCACCTGATCGCAAAACTCGGGCCCATCCGAGGCTTCGCGCACAGCAGCGGTGGCGACAACATGCAAACCGGGCAAATCCAGATCCATTGCCAAGTGCTGGAACCGTCGTAGTGCCGACAAGGCGCGTTCGCGGCCACGCGGGTTCAGTCGCCCGGTTTCGGACAAGCCCGCCCCCAGTTCGCACATGACCTTTTCATTGTAGAAATAGGCCGGTGATCGGGCCGCCCCGTCGAAAATGACCATCCGGACCGAGTTCGACCCGACATCGACAACCCCGACGCGCGACAGCGCCCGTGCGTCCGGTTTGTCAAACAGGGGCTTTCCGAACGTTCCCCAGTCCGGGGTATCGGTTTTGACGGTCTGATCCATGTGTGTTCCAGATAGTTCTGCCTGAGGATGCGAAATTGACGTCAGCGGGTCAATCATTGGTCTCGACCTCATCCGGGGCCGTGTTCAGTACGCGAATGGCAAGCGCGCGTGTAATGTCGCGTTTTTCCGCCAGGGCCAGTTGGTCCAGTTGGGATACAACGTCGGCTGCGCTTTCAAACCGCCGGTCCATATGCTTGACAAGATAGGCGATGACATCGGGGCCGGGGTTGAGCTGCCTGTCGACAAACAGCTTGGCAAGTACTGCGCCCAGCAATGCGTCATCGGGCGGATCCAGTGCGACGTGATGGGCGCCTTCAACCCGGCTTTGCAGGTCGGCCAGCGGCAACTCCCAGAATTTCGGCGCAAGACGGCCGGTCATCAGCAGGGGGTGCCCCTCGGCCAGAACAAGATTATGCAGGTGGAACAGCGTTTTTTGCAGTTCGAGATCGCCGGCGATCAAAGGCACGTCTTCGACCGCAATCGGCATACGCGCCAGGTCTGGCACATCGTCATATCTCAGGTCTCTGGCCTGAAGGATTCGACCGCCGGTTTCAGCGGCCCAGACATGGGCCAGATGGGTTTTGCCCGCGCCAGCAGGCCCACTCAGCACCAGTTTGTTGCCGGGCCAGGACGTGGCCGAGATCATTGCCACCGCCAGCGCATTGGCCGGTGACACAAAGAAATCCTCTCGCCCGAGCGCAGTTTTGGCGGGCAGATCAAAGCTGAGTTGTCGGGCCATTTACTCGGTTTCCTGATCCAGACCTTCAAGACCAGTGTACAATCTGCTGTCGAGGTATAGCGATGTGGCAAAGCGGGCCAGAACGCCCAATGCTGCGGCGACCGGGACTGCCACCAACATGCCCACAAAGCCAAACAGCGCGCCAAAGACCGACAGGGCCAGCAGCAACCAGACCGGATGCAGCCCGACAGAGCTGCCGACCAGCTTGGGTGTCAGGAAATTGCCCTCGGTGACCTGCCCAATGGCAAAGATACCCGCGATCAGCCCGATATGAGCCCAGTCGCCCCAGAACTGAAACAGCGCAAGCCCAATGGCCAGCGAGCCTCCGATAAGGGCGCCCAGATAGGGTATGAACGTGACCAGGCCCGCGATAAAACCCACAATCAGGCCGAATTGCAGACCAGCAAGCATTAGTGCGACCGCGTAATAGGTGCCAAGGATCAAACAAACTGTTCCCATGCCGCGCACGAACGAGGCCAGAACCGCATCGATCTCACCCGCCAGCCGCCTGATGATGGGGGCGTGGTCACGTGGCAGCAACTCTCCGATGCGGGCGGTCATGCGATCCCAGTCCAACAGCAAGTAAACAGCCACGACCGGCACAATGACCAACAGAACAACGATGTTGATCGCGGAACCCAGCGAGGTCAGCAGCGTCTGCATAACGTCCCCGGTCTTGGATTTCAGCGTTTCGCCAAAGGACACCAGCATCGCGTGCGTGCTTGATTCCCGGTCAAGCAATGACGGGAATTGTTTTTCTATGAAACTGCGCAACTGTTTGAACAGATCAGGCAGTACATCGACAAGATCCAGCAACTGGGTGATCAGCGCAGGGACCACCATCAGAATTGCCAGTACAAATCCCAGAACACCGACGACCGTGATGACAGCCGTGGCGGCCATACGCGACAGGCCCAGCCGCTCCAGCCGGTCAGCGACCGGATCGAGGAAATAGGCAATGGCCCCGCCGATGACAAAAGGCAACAAGACATCGCCAAGCGCCCACAGGATCAACGCGAAAACCGCAGCGGCGATGCTCCAGTATCTCAGCTGATCCTTAACCGGCAAAGCCATGGCGATCCCCTTGTTCAGGCCCTTGCAGGTGTTCTTGGCGCATCAAAGCCCATGATGCAAGCGGTTCATGGCGCTTGCGTTTGCAGGGGTCAGCCGCGCAAGGTTCCCAATTCAGGCGTGTCTTTGGTGGCGGTCTCATCGGGCCAGTTCGTACGCCAAATCTCGGCCGACCAGTGCCCGCAATGAACCACCGGGCGGTCAAAGCCGGGCAGGGGTGGCAGCAAAGGCGCGACGACGACGTCGTGACGGGGCACCGCGAAATAGGGAAAAGAATACCGTTCCTGACCCGATCGGTTCACAACCCGATGGGGCGTGGATTTCAACCGCCCGCCCGACCACAGTTCAAGCATGTCACCGATATTCACCACGAAACCACCGGGCGGGCAGTCGGGCGTGATCCAGCCGCCGCTGCGGGTCTGCACCTCAAGCCCGCCCACCGGATCGGGGGCAATGATGGTCAAGGCGTCGGTGTCCTTGTGCGGGTGGATGCCATAGCCTGCCTCATCTTCGGCCTGAGGCGGGTAATGCAACAGGGTCATGTTGGTCATCGGGTCCCGGAATGCACCGCGCAGCGAGTCGGCTTTCAAATCCAACCCTGCTTCTAACGCGCCCAGCAACAGATCGGTGACGCGATCCAGTTTCCGCCAGTAACCCAGAATGACCTCTTTCGCGCGTGGTACATCGTCCGGCCAGAGGTTCGGCCCGTATAACGCGCAATTCTCACGAACCGGGTCGTCTGCTGCGACCTCGTGATGCAGTTTGTACCCCTCGTATTTGTCGGCTTTGCCCGAGCCATCATTGGGTGTGAAGAACCCCATGGGAATATAGCCGCGATAGTTAGCGCGGGTGATGGCCTGATCCCATTTTCGTGCGTCATCGACGGCAAAAATCTCTCGGGTGATCTGACGCACCTTATCCACGGTCTGCCGGGATACGCCTGTTCCGGTGATCGACAAAAAGCCGATCCCCTGACAGGCCGCAAGGATGTGCCGGACCGTCGCGTCATAGGCTTCGGTTCCCGGGGCAGTCAAAGGCGCGATGTCAATCGTTGGGATATTGTCCATCAGTGAATCCTCACCCCCTGGCGTTGCAGTTCCGCGTGAACAGGTGCCAGATTCAGCTGATCCAGCTCCTGATTGCTTTTCAATGATACCGCTGCGGCGATTCCCGCGCCCTGACCCATGACCGCGCAACAGGCCATGTTGCGCGTGGCGGCATGCGCCACCCGGTCCGCGCCATGTGACCGTCCTGCAACCAGCAGGCCTTTGATGCCCTTGGGCAGCATCGACCGATAAGGGATTTGCATATACCGCCCCGTAGTTGGCAGGATCAGAATGCCATAGCCGTCGATGAACTCGGGATAGATACCTATTGTATCCTCGAACCGGCCCTGATGGCGGGCATCGTTTTCGGTCATGTTGTAAACCGCGTCGATCTTGCGGGTGTCGCGGATGCCGATGGTCATCCCAAAATTCCGCAAACGAGCGTTTTCGCAACCGGGCATGAACCGGCGCAGCGCGTCGATGGCCAGCATGGTCTGGCGGCGGCCTTCAATCTCGCCGCGCGTCAGGCTGTCGGGGTCGGTGCCATCGATCTCGGCCAGATGGATGAGGTTCATGTAGGTCAGCTCGCCCGTGTCATGCATCGCGCCCCAGGTTCCGGCGATGGTATTCAGGTGCGGCGGGATCAGCCCCTCATCAATCGCTTGCTGGAACGGTTTGTGCACGAAGGGTGAGAACATGTCGTCCTCTTTCCCCGAGGTTTCGATATTCCACTCTCCGCCGCCGCCCCAGTCCTTGTAGGTCTGCGGGTCAGCTTTCACACCTTCCATGAAGGCGCGTTTATCGACGCCCGCCAGATGGAACATGACCGAAGCCGCCATCATGTCCTCGCGCGGAGTTTTGTGGGTCGGCGCGCCCGCGCGGTGGGCCACATCGGCGTCGCCGGTGGCATCGATGACCAACTTGGCCAATATCGCCTCACGCCCGGCCTTGGATTCGGTGATGATGCCAGTGATCCGGTCCCCTTCAATGATGGGGGCGACGAATTGCCGGTGCAGCATTGGGTGAACACCCGCCTCTTCGACCAGCTTGTCCGCCACCAGCTTGAACCCTTCGCTGTCCAGTTCATAACTGAGTGACTGGCTTTCGGGCACCGCCGCGCCCATCTCTTTGGCGCGGGTTTCGAACTCCATCCCGATGCCGCCGGCCTCGACGGTTTGCTCGTGTCGGTACCAGGCGAATCCTTCGACGCCGACGGCAGTGATGTTGCCGCCCATGCAGCCGAACCGGTCAACAAGGGACACGTCTGCGCCCGCACGGGCCGCTGCCAGCGCTGCTGCCAACCCGGCGGGGCCAGAGCCCACGACCAGAATATCGGTCTGACGGATGACAGGTATCTGCCGGGCGGGTTCCTGAATTGTCTGCAACAGTGCCTCCTGGGGTTGGTGTTCCCGCCACAATTGGAATTCCCAATTGGCGGGTCAATCAAAAACCCGACTGACCTTGGGTCGCAAACGCGCCATTGCCGGGCGTCGCGTTCACAGTCCGCCAGCGCGGAGGGCCGACGAGCTGGCCGTAACATGCTATACTGTCGCCCTGCCTTGGGGGACGAAGCAATGCCCGACATCTATCAGAGCCTGGATCAACAGGGGGAAGACACGGTTCGCGTCGTCGCGGACCGTCTGGAGTTTCGCGGCGAAATGCCGGATTTCATAAAAATGCGCGAACGCTATTTCGACCGGCTCGACTGGGCCTCGTGCCACCGCGTCGTCGATCTGGGCTGTGGCACGGGCGTCGTGACGCGGGCGCTGGCCGACCGGGTGCAATCGGAGTGCGAGATTGTCGGGTCGGATCTGGCAGCGGAACTGATCAAGGTCGCAACGGAAAAAACGGACGCTGCGGGGTTGGCGGGGCGCATTCGGTACGAGGTTGCGGATTCCCGGAACACCGGTGACGGCGAAGGCAGCTTTGATATCGTCGTCGCGCATACGGTGATCAGCCATGTGGCGGACCCGGCGGCGATGCTGGAGGAAGCCGCGCGACTGGCGCGGCCCGGCGGCACGATCGCCATTTTCGATGGCGACTATGCGTCGTTGACCATCGGCGCTGGTGACCCTGACGCCAACGCGATGGCGGTGGACGCGATCTTGCAGACGGTGGTCGGCAATCCGTTCGTTCTGCGGCATCTTCCGTTCCTGGCCCGGCAGACAGGGCTGGATGTTTCCGGTTTCATCCCGGAATTGCTGGCCGAGGCTGGCCAGACCTCGTTTTTCGGAAACATGATCGACGCCTATGTCGGCCCCTGCATTCAGGCCGGCGCAATCGACGCCGAGACCGCCCGGAAATGGGCCGAAGGTCAGAAAACAGCCGCGCGGGAAGGCACGTTCTTTGGTTCGTGCAACTATTACACCTATTTGCTGCGCAAGCCTGAATGATGCGCCGCCTTGCCTAGCCTTTGTGGATCGCGTAGAGCATTCGGGCTTTCGCTAGACAAATAGGATCGTTCATGCGCCTCAGCCGTTACTTTCTGCCCGTTCTCAAGGAAAACCCGTCCGAGGCCCAGATCGTTAGCCACCGGCTGATGCTGCGTGCCGGGATGATCAAGCAGGCTTCTGCGGGGATATATTCCTGGCTGCCGCTGGGTTTCAAAGTGCTGCGCAAGCTGGAAAACATCGTCCATGAAGAACAGGCCCGGGCCGGTCACATCGCGATCCAGATGCCCATCATCCAATCGGCGGATTTGTGGCGCGAATCCGGGCGCTATGACGATTATGGGCAGGAAATGCTGCGGATGAAGGACCGGCATGACCGGGACATGCTGTTCACGCCCACGGCCGAAGAACTGGTGACCGATATTTTCCGCGGTCACATGAACAGCTACAAAGACCTGCCACTGACCCTCTATCAGATCCAGTGGAAGTTCCGCGATGAAATCCGCCCGCGTTTCGGCGTGATGCGGGGGCGCGAGTTCTATATGAAGGACGGCTACAACTTCGACCTCACCAAGGAAGACGCGCTGCACGCCTATAACCGCCACCTTGTCAGCTATCTGCGCACCTATGAACGGATGGGTCTTCAGGCGATCCCGATGCGCGCCGATTCAGGCCCCATCGGCGGCGATGACACGCATGAGTTCCTGGTTCTGGCCGATACCGGTGAATCCGAGGTCTTCTATGACAGCGCCGTCACCGATCTGACCTTTGGTGATCGTGAGATCGACTATGACAGCCGCGAACAATGTCAGGCGATCTTGGAAGAGTTCACCTCGAAGTACGCGCGCACGGATGAAACGCATGACGAGGCGCTGTTCAATCAGATCCCCGAAGAACGCCGCCGCGTGGCGCGCGGCATCGAGGTGGGCCAAATCTTCTACTTTGGCACCAAATACTCCGATCCTTTGGGTGCAACTGTCCAAGGCCCGGATGGCAAACCGGTTCCGGTTCACATGGGTAGTCATGGCATCGGTGTTAGCCGCCTTGTCGGTGCGATCATCGAGGCCAGCCATGACGACAAGGGCATCATCTGGCCCGAGGGCGTGACCCCGTTCCATTGCGGTATCGTCAACCTCAAGCAGGGCGATGAAGAAGCCGATGCAGCCTGTGACAAGATCTACACGGCGCTGACAGCTTTGGGTCTGGAGCCGCTCTATGACGACCGCAACGAACGCGCTGGCGGTAAATTCGCCACGATGGACCTGATCGGTTTGCCGTGGCGGATCACGGTCGGCCCGCGTGGTCTGAAGAATGGTGTGGTTGAACTGACCTGCCGCCGCACTGGCGAAAGCGAGGAACTGAGCCCTGAAGCGGCCGTCACCAAAGTTGCTGAGATTTACCAGCAGATCGCCTGAGCGACCATCAGTTGCTGCATGAAGCGGGCGTTGAAACACGCCCCGTGATCCAGAAGGGGTGCCGGAGGCTCAGATCTGGCGGCCCTTCCCAAGCTACCTGAAGGCCGACCGCGTCAGTCGGTCGGTTCTCAGTTTTGATCCGACGTCGGGCGCTCGGCCAGGACGTCTCCGTTGGCTCCGTCACCTGTGGCCACAACAATCGGGCGGCCAAGGCGGCTGATCAGTTCGCGAAACTCGATATCCAGAAAGCGCAATCCGCAAATCCGCGCATCGGTTGCCCGATCCGTGATACACAAACGGCCTTGCCGGAAAACCAGACGATATCCTTTGTCTTTCAGGATGTCTGCCAGATTGCCCCAGCTTGCCGCGGTGACAAAGATCGGCCGGATGGCCGCGCGCAGCAAGGCTGCGGTTTCACAATCCAATTCTGTTGAAGCCTGACGGGTCGAAATTGCACCCGCGCCATTGGTTGAAATTCGTAAATTCATTGAGCGACCCCCGCTCTTTAAATGTGTTCCCCCATGGTTAGGGTGGCAAAGTTTCTGAAAATAATCAAAAAGAGTAATAAAATTTCGCACTTATTGTTGCCTTTACGATTCAGTGGCTCACGATGTGCGATGATTAACGTCATACCTGAAACAATCACCTTCTGTCTGTGATGCGCTTCACAACTCATGGTGTAGCGCCCGAATTGGAAGACACCTGTTTTGCACGTGTATTTTGATCGTGCCACGAAACGATTCGGCTCTTTCAGGCTGAGGAACGAGTTCAGAGTGACAACCGGCTTGACCATTGGGCGAAATGCCGAAAGGGTCGCCGCAAACAAGAAAGCCCCGGAGCAGGCATGGCCAAGACACCCCCGCCCTTTGCCCCTTTTGAATGGAAAATCGCCTGGCGATATCTGCGCGCGCGCAGGGCCGAAGGCGGCGTCAGCGTGATGACATGGATATCACTGATCGGGATCACACTTGCCGTGTTTGCACTGATTGCAACGCTGGCTGTCCGTTCAGGTTTTCGCTCTGAATTTGTCGGCACCATTCTGGGTGCCAATGCGCATGTGACGGTCTATTCCTCGGGTGAATTTGACGCTCAGGGCCGGGTGGATCGGACGATTGCCGACTACAACGAACGCACCGACCGCATAGCGCAGGTGCCCGGAGTTGAGCGTGCCGCACCGCTGGTGAAGGGGCAGGTACTGATCACCAATCGCGACAGCAGCAGCGGGGTCGAGGTGTTTGGCATCCGACCCGACGATCTGCTCGACCTGCCGGGTATCGCGCAGGCGGAACAGGCGGCGGGGGACCTGTCGGATTTCCAGACGGGCGAGGATGTCATCGCCATTGGATCGGGTGTGGCCCGCAGCATCGGGGCCACTGTCGGGGATGTGGTCAAACTGACCTCGCCCAACGGGGTCAAAACCGCCTTTGGCACGTCGCCGCGCGTGAATGCCTATCGCGTTGTCTATGTGTTTTCGGCCGGTCGCTATGACATCGACCGCACCCGCGTCTACATGCCGTTTTCGCAGGCGCAGGGCTTTTTCAACCGTGAAGGTGTGGCGGATGAGATCGAAGTGATGGTGGACAAGCCCGAAGACCTTGGCCCGATCCTGATTCCCATTCTTGAGGCGTCGGGCGAGCGCAGCCAGATTTGGACGTGGCAGGACGCATCCGGCGGCTTTCTGCGCGCGCTCGAGGTTGAGGATAATGTGATGTTCATCATCCTGTCGATCCTCGTTCTGATTGCAGCGATGAACATCGTTTCGGGCCTGATCATGCTGGTCAAGAACAAGGGGCGCGATATCGGTATCCTGCGCACGATTGGCCTGAGCGAAGGATCGGTTCTGCGTGTCTTTTTCATCTGCGGTGCGTTCACCGGCCTGATTGGCACTGCAATGGGGGTCATCCTGGGATGCCTCTTTGCAATCTACATTGATCCGATTTTCTCATTCGTAAACTACGTGATGGGCGGTGGCGTGTGGGATCCGTCGATCCGTGGCATCTACGCCCTGCCGGCCGAACTGCATCTGAGCGATGTGCTCAAGGCGACGGGCCTGTCGCTTGGCCTGTCTTTCATCGTCACCTATTTCCCCGCCCGCCGCGCGGCGCGGCTGAACCCGGTCGAGGCGCTGCGCTATGAATGATGTCACCTTGCGACTGAACGGTTTGACCAAGACCTACCTCAAAGGCACACCGGGCGAGGTGCAGGTTCTGCGCGGGGTCGATCTCGAGCTGCGCGCGGGTGAGGCCGTGGCCATGGTTGCGCCGTCAGGGGCGGGCAAATCAACGCTTTTGCACATTGCCGGTCTGCTGGATCGGCCTGACGACGGAACCGTCGAAATCGGGGGGCAGAATGTGAACGGCAAGGGCGACCGAACCAGAACGGCGTTGCGTCGGCAGGATATCGGGTTCGTATATCAGTTCCATCACCTGCTGCCCGAGTTTACGGCGCTGGAAAACATCACATTGCCGCAACTGGCCAATGGCGCGTCCGAAAAAGCTGCTCAGGCACGGGCATTGGATCTGCTGGACCGTGTGGGCGTCGCCCCGCGCGCCAGCCACCGCCCTGCGGCGCTTTCGGGCGGTGAACAACAACGCGTGGCTTTTTGTCGGGCGCTTGCCAACGCGCCGCGTGTTTTGCTGGCAGACGAACCGACAGGCAATCTGGACCCTGAAACTTCGGATCAGGTGTTCGATGCGCTGATGAAACTTGTGAGGGACGACGGTTTGTCGGCGTTGATCGCGACCCACAACCTCGAACTGGCGGCGCGCATGGACCGAATGGTCCGGCTTGAGGGCGGCGTGCTCAGGCCAGTTGAGTGATTGCAACACCGATGGCCATGACCGCGATACCACCTGCCCGCATCAGGGTGAGGGGTGCAACCTGCGCGCCGAACAGGCCGAAGTGATCGATTGCCGCGGCACTGATCAATTGCCCCAACAGGACAAAGAACACGGCGTTTCCCACACCGAAATGCGGGGCGACATGGGTGATCGACAACACATAGAATGCAATCAGGATGCCAGCGAACAACAGGTGTTTCGGGGCCTGCGCAACCTTGGACAAGGCTGCAAAACCGGGAAACAACAGCATGGTCAGCACCGAGGCGGCCAGGGCAATTGCAAACAGCACCACAGCTGCCGTTGTCGGTGATCCGATGACCTTGCCAAGGGCCGCGTTAAGAGCGGCCAGTATCGGAATTCCAAATCCGGCGGCCAGCATGATGGCTGCGTATTGTGTCATTGCCCGAACCCTCTGCACCTGTTTCGTTGATCTGGATCATTGCGCCCATATGCCTGTCGGGCAACCCTGCAAATGTCAATTGTGACAGGAGGATACGATGTTCAAGGCAACGATCGGTATGCTGGTTCTCGGGGTTTCGGCTGCTGCCGCACAGGCTGCTTGGGCGCAGGATGCCGCGACCGGAGAGGAACTCTATTTGCATTACTGCGCGACCTGTCACGGGATTGACGCAACTGGGCAGGGGCCGATGGCCAGTGTGCTGGTTGTTCAGCCGTCCGATCTGACCGCATTGTCCAGCGAAAGCGGGGTGTTCCCGACCGCCCGCGTTGTCGCCCGCATCGACGGCAGGGATCCGCTGGTCAGCCATGGCAGCCCGATGCCGGTCTATGGCCCTTATTTTGACGGGCAGGACACATCCATGAAAACACCGGAAGGTCAGCCGATCCTGACCAGCCAGCCGATCGTTGATCTGGTGGCGTATCTGGAAACCCTGCAGCGCGCCCGGAACTAACTGCAAATCCCCTCGATCCTGGCTTCGCTCCACGGGATCAGGACCGGGCGCTCGCGCCCCTGTTCCGGCAGGGGCGACAGATCAAAATGGGCACCCAGCATGTCATGAAGTCTTTTGGTGCGCTTTGCCTGAGGGGCCAGCGCGCGACAGCACACGTATTCCTCGACGATCGCGCCCTGCTGTTCGAACCCGTAGGTCAGAAAATCCGGAGAAGTTTCGAGGTCGAACAGATACGGATCCCTTCGGCCCCCATGTTCCGCCGCAGCGCGCAGGGGATGGTAACCCGTGGTCCGGCGATTCTGCCATTGCCAGACATGCGTCAGCTCATGGGCCAAAAGCATCGCGGCCAGCAGGTTCATCTGATCCGGAAAGTCGGACATATAGTCCTCCAGATACCAGTCGCGGGCAAAGTAGACTTTGTTGAACAGGGCCACGGCGGCAGGTTTGCCCGTCACCGGCCCGGGATCCACCGGGGGCAGAATGCGCTCGCGGCAGGCCAGTCGCGGGCGTTCTTCACGGAAATACGTCACGTTTGCCACCGGGGCACCTTCGACCAGACGGATGTGATCCAGATTCAGGGTTCCCCCCTGAATGGTTTCCGCAAAACCGCGCTCCTGCTCGGTCAACTCACGACCGCAGGCGGCCAGCAACAAAAAAGAAGCAAAGAATATACGCAGAACCATAAGTTGAATCTTATTCCGCTCCGGGTATTCCGCAAACCGTTTTCACAGACTCATGGCCAGAACCCGGCTGATTTCCGTAAGTGATCGCCCGGACTGACCCATCCATGTATTAAAGGCGTTCTGAACCGCCTCCATCGCTTTCTTCGAGGTGGCAGGCTTGTCGATCACACCTTCGGCAATCAGGCGGGCGGTGACATCCTGGGACAGAATGAAGCTGTCCCGCCCGGCAAACCGCATCGCGTACTGTGCCGAAGCGCCGCCCAGTCGGGCCCCGCGTTTGGCCAACATGGCCAGAAGATTGACGTAGTCATCAGATGGCCAGCCGCCCAGCACTTTACCCACGCCGCCTTCCTCGCGCAGCTCAAGCAGGAACGCAGCGTTATCCCGTACAGCCGCGATCTTGGTTCCATTCCTGACGATGCGCGTATCCTGCAACAGGGTGTCAAACTTCTCATCATCCATGAACGCGCATCGCCCCACGTCGAACCTGTCAAAGGCTGTTTCGAACCCGTCCCATTTGTTTTCGATGACTTTCCAGTTGAAACCGGCCTGAAAGATGCATTTCGTGATGATCGACAGCCAGCGGTCCTCGGGTATCGCTGCCAGTTCCTCAGGGGTTTTCGGTTTGCTCAGTTTTGCGTCCAGTGCTTCTGGACCGCCGTGGCGCGCAGCTGCGATTTCAAAGATTTCGTCAAACGTTCGCATCTGTCTAACCTTGATGTTGCCCGACAATGAATGTTTGTCTTTTGTTCTTGTTTGGCAATAAAAAATATGACCGTTTCCAGATTTGAGGCAGTCCCCGGAATAACCGAATTCGCAGAAAAATGCGGTTTTTTGAAAGAAGTTCTCGACAAAAGGTGGCAAAATGTTTTCTGATTGACTCGTCAGTCAATGTCCCGTCTTAGCGAAATGAAACAAGGGCTAGCCGGGTTGGATGCGTAAAGGGAGCCGGGAGGGGGAAACAATCTGGCACAAAGATCTTTTCCACAATTTGGAAACGGATCACTGTTCTTTTCCAGCCAAATTTGTGCATGCTGCGGCATGGCATTGTCATCAGACAGAAAGACCGGCGGGAGAATCCTTGCCGGGATGGGCAAAACAAATATGACAGGGAGTTAAGTCCATGAAAAAACTAAGTGTAAGCCTAATGGCTCTGAGCGTTGCAGGCGTGGCGCAGGCGGCGGATATGGGCGCCGTGGATGAACCGATCAAACTGGCGATCAACGAATGGACCGGTCAGCACGTCACCACGCATGTGGCGGGTGAGATGCTCAAGGCAGCCGGGTACAACGTCGAATATGTGACCGCTGGCATGATGAACCAGTTCCAGGCGCTGGCCGATGGCGACATCGACGCGACACTGGAAATCTGGTCTTCCAACGTTTCCGATGAATACGCCAAGAAAATCGGTGAAGGCACTGTGGTCGAAATCGGTGATCTGGGTCTGGATGCCAAGGAAGGCATCGCATACCCGGCGCATGTGGCCGATCTGTGCCCGGGCCTGCCCGCATGGGAAGCGCTGAAAGATTGCGCGCAGGTCTTTGCGACGGCGGAAACTCTGCCCGGTGGTCGTCTGGTCGATTACCCGGCCGATTGGGGTACTCCGGGCGCGGATCGCATGACCGGTCTGGAATTGCCTTTCAAAGCCGTACCTGCAGGGTCCGAAGGGGCGCTGATCGCGGAATTGCGCGCTTCGACCGAACGCAAATCGCCACTGCTGATCACCTTCTGGCAGCCGCATTGGGCGATGTCGGCCTATGACGTTCAGTTCGTTGAACTGCCCGCCGGTGAAGAGGCGTGCTTCAGTGATCCGGCCTGGGGCCCGAACCCGAACGCTGTCAATGACTGCGACTTCTCTCCCTCGCGCATCTTCAAAGCCGGCTGGAGCGGTATGGAAGAGAAATGGCCAGCAGCCTTTGAAATCTTGACCAACTATCAGCTGGCGGTTGAAGACCAGCAGCCGATGATGGGCGCGATCGACGTTGACGGCGGAAAGGTCGAAGAAGTTGTCGCCGCATGGATGGCTGAAAACGAAGGCAAATGGCGTCCGGTTGTAGACGCGGCAACCCAGTGAGCCCGCGTAAGTGACGGACACGACTATGCCAGCCATCGCCTGCCAGAATCTCTGGCAGGTGTTTGGCCCCGGCGCTGACAAAGCCCTGACCGACGCGCTGTCTCGGTCAGGGAATGACGCAGACAAGGCTGCCGCCGCCCTTCGGGAACAGGGGCTGATCCCTGCCGTTCAGGATGCCAATTTCGAAGTTCAGGAGGGCGAGCTTTTCGTCATCATGGGCCTGTCAGGCTCGGGCAAATCCACGCTGATCCGCTGCATTTCGCAGCTACTGCCCGGCACGGGCGGTGAGATTCGGGTGGACGGCGAAAATGTCATCGGAGCCTCGAAGAAGGCCCTGACCGAGTTGCGCCGCAAAAAACTGGGCATGGTGTTCCAGCATTTCGGCCTGTTCCCGCATATGACCGTTTCCGAAAACGTGGCCTATCCGCTGCGTGTGCAGGGTGTGGGCAAAAAGGAACGGCTGGCGCGCGCACAGGAGGTGATCTCACTGGTCGGTCTGGAAGGGCGCGAAGACAGCTTTCCGCGCCAGCTTTCAGGTGGCCAACGTCAGCGTGTGGGCATTGCCCGCAGCCTCGCCGTAAATCCCGATATCTGGTTTCTGGATGAACCGTTCTCGGCCCTCGACCCATTGATCCGCCGCCAGTTGCAGGATGAATTCCTGCGCATTCAGGCGACGCTGAAGAAATCCATCGTCTTCATCACCCATGACATTCAAGAGGCGCTGAAGCTGGCCGACCGCATTGCAATCATGCGCGACGGCAAGATTGTTCAGATCGGAACGCCCACAGATATCGTGTTGCGCCCGGTGGATGGTTACGTGCGCGAATTTTCGAAGGATGTCGCCAAAGGTCAGCACGCCAAGGTCGCCTCGGTCATGCGGAGCGAGGCAGAATGTGGCCCGGATGATCCCGGCCTCACCACCTCGATGACGCTGGATGCAGCCCTTGCGCATTGCATGGAGCTGTATGAACCCGTGCCCGTGCGGGATGAGGCGGGCAATGTCGTCGGCACGGTGCATCCGTCCGATCTGGCCGCAGCTCTTCAGGTGGACGAGACATGACCGCCATAACCGACCTCCCGACACGGCGCAGCGCGCAGTTGACGGCAGGTGCGAAGGCCGCCCTGATAACGGTTATCGTCGGTGCAGTTTGCCTTGCGCTCGAGGGTATCGCCCCGTGGCTGGTCAAATGGCCCGCCGCGTGGGAACTGCCTGCAACCCAATGGGTTGGCGCGTTTCTGGACTGGTTTCTGAACCTGATCAAACCGGCAATGCGGCTGTTTTCGGACCTGATGACCCACCCAATGAACTGGGCGAATTTCGTGCTGGGCAATACGCCTTGGCCCATCCTGATCGGGATCGTAACCGCGTTGGGCTGGTATCTGGGCGGCTTGTCCATGGCCGCACTTGGCTTTCTGGGCCTCAGCTTTGTTTTGGCCTCGGGCTATTGGGCCGAAAGCATGAATACGCTGGCGCTTGTCGCCGTGTCTGTCCCTGTGGCGCTGGTCATTGGGGGCGGTATCGGCATCCTCGCCAACGAAGTGCCAAAGGTGAAATCCTTTGTGCAGGCCGTGCTGGATATCATGCAGACGGTGCCAACCTTCGCTTATCTGACACCGCTGCTGCTGCTTTTTGGCTTTGGCCCTGTTGTCGGTCTGATCGCTTCGGCCATCTATGCAGCACCTCCAATGGCGCGCAATGTGATGCTGGGATTGGAACGGGTAGAGCCCGAGATAAAAGAGGCGGCCATTATGTCTGGCGGCACTCGGTTCCAGCAACTGTTCCAGGTCGAAATCCCTGCCGCCACCACTCAAATCATGGTCGGTGTGAACCAATGCCTGATGGCTGCTCTGTCGATGGTTATCATCGCCGCCGTCATCGGCGGGTTCAACGATATCGGCTGGGAGGTTCTGCTGACCATGCGCAAGGCGCAGTTCGGCGAGTCGCTGATGGCGGGTCTGGTTATCGTGGTCTTTGCCGTGGTGATCGACCGGATGAGCGGCACTTTGGCGACCGAGCGTAAACGCTATGACAGCCGTGTTGTCTGGGCGATGTTGGGTTTTGCTGTTATCTTCACGGCGGCCTTCTGGGCGTGGTTGCCAAACCCTGCGGAGCTGACCCTGCTGGACCCGATGGCCGAAGCCGTGGACAGCGGCCTGACCGCATTCACGCAGGCCAACGGCCAGTGGCTGGACGCCCTGAAGAACAACTCGCTGTTCTATATTCTGCTGCCGCTGCGGATCGGGCTGGATCAGGCGGTGCTGCCCTTCACATGGGGCTTCCAGTGGACGTCGAGCATGAGCTTTGGCCTGTTCGCGGCCGATGCCGGGATTGCGCTTTTCATGGCGTGGCGCGGACGGCTGACTGGTGGGCTGGTCGTTCTGATTCTGATTGGAATGCTGGAAACCGGTATCGCGAACCTGCCGTGGCCCTTTGTCCTGACTGGCGCTGCCGCGCTGGGCTGGGTCGCCGGGGGCTGGCGTTTGGCCGCGCTCTGCGTGGGGCTGCTCTGCACCATCCTCGTCTCGGGCCTGTGGGAAAGGGCGCTGCTGTCGCTTTATCTCAGCGGTGCAGCGGTATTTACCTGCGCTTTGGCGGGTGGGCTGATCGGCCTTGCCAGCGCGGTATGGCAGCCTGTGTGGAACGTGGTTCGACCGATCTGTGACATGTTGCAGACGATCCCCCTTTTCGTGTTCCTGATCCCGGTGCTGATGGTGTTCCAGATTGGCGAGTTCTCGGCCTTTCTGGCCATCTGTGCCTATGCGATTGTCCCGATGATCCGCTACACGCGGCACGGGCTGGTCAATACACCGGATGAGATGATGGAGGCCGCAATTTCAAGCGGTGCGACCGAGTGGCAGATTTTGCGCGATGTGAGGGCGCCTTATGCGGCCCCGACCATCCTGCTTGGGCTGAACCAGACCATCCTTTATGCCTTTGCCATGCTGGTCATCGCGGCACTGATCGGGACCACCGGTCTGGGCCAGTCGATCTATCTGGCGCTGGGTCAGGCGGATGTGGGGCTTGGTATTTCGGCCGGGGCCGCGATGGCGATTCTGGCACTGATTGCCGACCGCATCGTGCAGGGCTTTGCCGAAGAACGCCGCGCGGCGCTTGGGCTGTAATACAGGCAGGGGCGGCGTATCCGCCCCTGCGACCCAACTTGATTTCGGGCAAGGAAGTCGCTGCCCTCTCACTCTAGACCGACCCCAACACGTTTGGAGAATATCATGACCGGTTGGGGCCTATTTCTTGCAGCACTCATCGTTTTCCTGCTCAGCCATGCAATTCCTGTACGGCCCACCGTGCGGGGATGGCTGATCGGCACGCTCGGGCGCCGGGGGTATTTCGCGGCCTATTCACTTCTGTCGCTGGCCGTGCTGGCCTGGCTGATTGTCGCCGCTGCAAACGCCCCTTATGTCGAGGTCATCCCGCCGTTCGCAGTCTTGCGCTGGGTGCCAATACTGATCATGCCCGTGGTGTGCTGGCTGGCTGTGGCCGGGCTAGCGATCCAGAACCCGTTTTCTTTCGGAGGGATAGGTAAAAGGCCATTTGACCCCGAACACCCCGGTATTCTGCGCTCCACTCGCCACCCGATCCTTGCTGCGCTGCTATTGTGGTCCTTGGCGCATCTTCTGGCCAATGGAAGCCTGTCACATGTGATCCTGTTCGGCCTGTTTGCCGGATTTTCTGTTATGGGCATGGCCCTGATCGACAGGCGTAAATCGCGTGAGATGGGTTTTGAATGGGTCCGGTTGTCGCGAAATACGGCGCGGTTCTCACTGCGCTTACCGCGTCCATGGCCACGCCCTTGGATCTGGCTAACCGCACTGGCCGCTTACGCGGTTCTTCTTCACCTGCACGCACCTGTGATCGGTCTGTCGCCGCTACCTTGACTGGAGGAGTGGTCGGGCAGCCCCTTGCGTGCTATTTGAAACGTCACAATCGATTTACAAGAGGTCCAAGATGCATCTGGCCTATGTCACCACCACCGACCGCGGCGCGACGGATCGCCTGCTCAGCGCTGTTGCTGAACGTCTGCTGGCGTCTGGCGCGAAACTGGCCGGTGTCGTGCAAACGAACACGGAATGTACCGACAGCAGCAAGTGCGACATGGATGTCCGCGTGTTGCCGGATGGTGAAACCATCCGAATCTCACAATCACTGGGCACCCAGTCGCGCGGCTGCCGTCTGGACCCGGCAGCGCTGGAACAGGCGGTGGGATATGTGACCGCCTCTCTTGCGAACGCACCGGACCTGCTGATTATCAACAAATTCGGCAAACATGAATCCGATGGGCGCGGTTTTCGCCCCGTAATCGGCGAAGCACTGGCGCTGGATATTCCGGTGCTGGTCGGCGTGAACGGGCTGAACGCCGAAAAGTTCAACACCTTCGCCGAAGGTGCGGCCGAAGAGCTGCCTGCCGATTTGGACGACATCGTAGGCTGGTTCAACCGCATAGCGCAGATGCGCCCGGCTGCGGAATAGGCGCGCACTCGACCGACGCGTTGATCTGAACGTCATGACATGCGGTGGCGAAGGCCACGCGGCACCTTTCGTTCACAATCCGGTCGCGTTAGCGCCGGGTTAAGATGTGTAAAACGGATCAGATCTGTCGCATCTGAGAATGACGGCAGACCAACAGCAATAACACAGCTGACAGACAATAACGCAATGCGGACTACACGTCCTGACCATCGTCGAAATATGTTGGAAAGATGGTGGGCGACCCTGGAATCGAACCAGGCGTGCGTCTCCGCGAGGGAGTTACAGTCCCCTGCCACACCTTGCGGCCTGTCGCCCACTGTCAGGCGTTGCACCTGACGTGGAGGCGTGATTACTAGCGCACCAAAGGAGCGTCAACAGGAAAATTTCCCTTTGGCGCAGGAAACCGAATTCCCGGCCCGGAGGCCCGTAAAATGAAGAAACCCAAATGGGTCGTCGAAAAGGAACAGGCGCGCAAAGCTGCTGCTGCGGAAACCGTCTGGCTGTTTGGCCTGCACGCCGTTCGCGATGCGCTGATGAACCCGAAACGGCAAAAACTACGCCTGATGGTGACGCGGAATGCGTGTGACAAACTGGCGGAAGCTATTGAATTTGCGGGGATCGAGGCCGAGATGGTCGACCCGCGCAAGTTTTCTGCGCCCATCGATGCTGGATCCGTGCATCAGGGCGCAGCGCTGGAGGTCAAGCCGTTGGAATGGGGCAGTCTGGCAGATAACTGCATCGGTCGCGAAAACCCTCGCGTCATTCTGCTGGACCGGGTCACCGACCCGCACAATGTCGGGGCGATTCTGCGCTCGGCCGAAGTTCTGGGGGCCAGTGCTGTGATCGGCACACGTCACCATTCCGCGCCCGAGACCGGGGCACTGGCAAAAACCGCCAGCGGTGCGCTTGAGCGGCAGCCTTATCTGCGGGTGCGCAACCTTGCGGACGCGATTGTCGAGCTTCAGGGCATGGGCTTTCTGGTCCTTGGGCTGGACGGAGAAGCCGACATGACAATCGAAGGTGTGCTAAGCGATGGCCGTGACCGCCCTGTCGCGCTTGTGCTGGGCGCGGAAGGTCCGGGCTTGCGGCAGAAGACAAAGGAAACCGTGGATCAGTTGGTTAAAATTGACGCAGCCGGGGGATTTGGTTCGCTGAACGTCTCAAATGCTGCGGCAATCGCCTTATATGCATCGCGACCCTGAGCAAAGGAGAGCGTCATTCCCGGTCCTGCCAAAATCGCGACCTGCTGCTATTGCGGCACCCGGGCTGCCTTGATCCTGAAAGGCAAGGAACGGCACGAGCTTAGCTGCTCCAGCTGTGGAGCGCCGCTGCACAACCTGAAGATGTTGCCCGCGCGGAAAGTACACAAACCCGAACCGCTGCGCGTAGCTGTGTCTCATGCTGCCCCTCGGAAAGCAAAGCGCAAAAAGAGGAAGAAGACCATGCTTGCGCGCGTGTTCGACGAAGCATGGGACGTGATCGAAGACATCTTTGACTAAGTTTCAACTGGCGAACACTCGTTCACATCCGCGTCAACAGGGGTTCCGAAAAACGCGAAAAGCTGCATCTTGATGGTCTTGAATGTGCAGATTCCCATATGACGATGCTGAACCGACGTACTTTTATGAGCTCGCTGAGCACTGTATTGCTGGCTCCTGCCGTGTTTGCGCAGGACAACCCCGTGTATTACGCCACTGACGGTGTGGCGTTGGCGGGGTATGATCCCGTGTCCTATTTTGACAGCGACGCGCCTTCAAAAGGGGCACCCGAAAACGCGGTCATGTGGAAGGGCGCCCGGTGGCATTTCAAATCGCAGACAAATCGCGAGCTCTTTGAAGGCAACCCGCGCGCCTTTGCGCCGCAGTTCGGTGGTTATTGCTCATATGCCATGGCGAAGGGAGTACTGAAAAGCACGGATCCCAAGGCGTGGCAGGTGGTCGATGGGCGCCTTTACCTGACGCATTCGCCCGAGGTCGAGGAAATCTGGCAGCAGGATCGGGCAGGGTACATTGCGATGGCCGAGGAAAACTGGCCCGCAATTCTCTACGGAAAATAGGCGACCGTCAGATAATTGTGAAAAGTCATCACAAAAATGCGCCACCCCTCTTTTTTTTAACGGATCCATGCTTAAATGTCACAGTGACCGCGGAACGGAACTGCCGCGGGTCATTTCACTGTCCCTCGTTCCAACAACTGGCGCCCAAGCATTCTTGGGCGCTTTTTTCTTTTTGGAACCCTGTTAAGGATAGGGCATGCCAGACTATTCCGATCAGTACCTCAGGGCTATTTTGCAACGCACCAAGACGGTGGCCGTTGTCGGCGTTTCCATGAACCCGGTGCGACCCAGCTATTACGTGGCGCGCTATTTGTCGCTGAAAGGGTTCAAGGTGATTCCCGTCAATCCGGGCCACGCGGGCAAAGACCTGTTTGGTCAGACGGTTCGCGGCAGCCTGTCAGAGATCTCCGAGCCTGTGGACATGGTGGACATTTTCCGGCGGTCCGAGGCCGTGCCACCCATTGTAGATGAGGCGCTGGAAGCTTTCCCGTCGCTCGGTACGATCTGGATGCAGATTGGCGTGGAACACCCTGAAGCGGCGGCAAAGGCCCAGGCCCGTGGCGTGGATGTGGTGATGAACCGTTGCCCAAAGATCGAATATCAGCGCCTGTTTGGCGAATTGCGCATGGGCGGATTTTCGACCGGGATCATCTCGTCCAAGCTTTAGGGTTTGGCGGGCACGTAAGGTTTCAGACGGGCGACCTGTTCCTTCCGCCGCTTTTCCAGCACCACGTCGCGCGGGACCCAGTCATACCGGGTATCCTCGACCAGCGGAGACCAGAACAACACGCCGCCATAACGCCACGGGTCCAATACGACACCGTCATACAGCGTCGCGCCTTTACGGCTGATGATTGCGGTGCTGTGGTCGATCCGCGTCGGGTTGTCCGCGTTTGCAATGGCACGGTGCAGCTCCAGCGTCCGGAAGTTTTCCTGTTTCAGCCGCCGTTCGATATCCTCGGCCCAATGCCAGCACAGCCCACGCGGGCGCAGGCCTTTGTTGACCTTCATGTTATGGATCAGGGGCGGGTCCGTGATCTGGTATTCCTCGACCAGCTGAGCGGTATAGGCGTAGGCGATTCCCGCCGCGCGTCGAGCCTCCTCAGGGTCGATATCCGGGCCAAGGCCCTGAATCTCCGTGGCGAGCCGCTGTACCTCATCCCCAGTCGAAGGCGGCGGCGCGGAACACCCCGCGACGATGGCAACGGTTGCCACAAGCATCAGAATTCGGATCATATCGCGCCTTCGCCCTCTCAGTCTGGCATCCGAGTATAACGGCCCGGGCGTCGGTGCGGAACCCGGACCTTACCCTTTGGGGCGGGCAGCTTTTTCGGCGATACCACTGGTGCCCTGACGGCGATCCAGCTCGGCCAGGACATCATCCAGCGCCACGTCCCGCGCGGCCAGCATGACCAGAAGGTGATACAACACGTCCGCCGCTTCCGAGGTCAGCTTAACCTGATCCCCTTTTACGGCTTCGATGATGGCCTCTATGGCCTCTTCACCGAATTTCTCGGCGCATTTCTCAGGGCCTTTCGCAAGCAGCTTGGCCGTCCAGCTGCTTTCGGGATCAGCCCCCTTGCGTGCCTCGATCGTGGCGGCCAGATCGTGCAAGATGCTCATGTCAGCCTCATGGGGATGCCGGCGGCGGCCATATGTTCCTTGGCCTCGCGGATGGTGTATTCGCCGAAATGGAAAATCGATGCCGCCAATACGGCGCTTGCACCGCCCTTGGTGACGCCCTCGACCAGATGGTCCAGAGTGCCAACACCGCCCGAGGCGATCACGGGCACATCCACCGCGTCGGTAATGGCGCGGGTCAGCGGCAGGTTGAACCCGGATTTGGTGCCGTCGCGATCCATTGAGGTCAGCAGGATTTCACCGGCCCCTTTGGCGACCACGGTTCTTGCAAAGGCAACCGCATCAATACCGGTGGGTTTGCGCCCGCCATGGGTAAAGATTTCCCACTTGCCGGGGCTGACTGTCTTGGCGTCGATGGCGCAGACAATGCACTGGCTGCCGAACTGATCTGCCGCTTCGGCAATCACGTCCGGATTGGCAACCGCAGCCGAGTTGAAGCTGACCTTGTCCGCCCCCGCCAGCAGCAAGGCGCGCACATCGTCCTTTGTTCGCACCCCACCGCCCACGGTCAACGGCACGAAACACTGTTCCGCCGTACGCTGCACCACATCGAACATGGTTCCGCGATTCTCGTGGGTCGCGTGAATGTCGAGAAAGCAGATCTCGTCCGCACCGGCTGCATCATAGGCCTTGGCCGATTCCACCGGGTCGCCCGCATCGCGCAGTCCCACGAAATTCACACCTTTGACCACACGGCCATCGGCAACATCAAGACAGGGTATGATCCGGGTTTTCAGCATAGGATATCCTTTATGGGCGCACCTCTAGCGGCAAAGCCTTGCCGATGCCAGACTTGTGATTGTGAGAGATCTCTATTCTGTGAAAACTGGGGTGAATTTCACAGAAGGAATATCGATATGCGTAGACTGATACTGGCTTGTGTTTTTTCGTTCGGAGGCGCGCTGACCGCTATGGCAGATGATCTGATCAAGGTTCAAACCGACAAATCCGTGGCCGAGGCGCTGGACGCGCTTGAAGCTGCCGTCGGAAATGCAGGCGCAACCGTGTTCGCCCGCATTGACCACGCGGCCGGGGCGGAAAAGATCGGCACGCCCATTCCCGCCAATCAGGTGTTGATTTTCGGCAACCCTGCGCTGGGTACGCCAGCCATGCAGATCGACCCTCGCGCCGGGCTGTTTCTGCCTCTCAAGGTGCAGGCGTACGAAGATGCCAATGGTCAGGTCTGGCTGATCTATGAAGACCCGAAAGAGACATTGGACGACCTGAACGATGTCGACAAATCACCGGTCATTGAAAAGATGCGCGGTGCACTGGCCAAGCTGACCGCCGCAGCCGCGCAATAACCGATCACGACAGGGCGCGGATGGCCTCGGCCAGGTCAATCGCGCCATCATAAAGCGCCCGGCCTGAAATCGCGCCGTTCAGCGCAACGCCGCAATCGCGCAGGGCGATCAGGTCGTCCAGCGAACTTACACCGCCCGAGGCGATCACCGGGATGGAAACGGCCTGTGCAAGGGCAGCGGTTGCTTCGATGTTTGGGCCCTGCATGGCACCGTCTCGGTTGATGTCGGTGTAGATGATTGCGGCTACGCCTGCGTCCTCGAAACTACGGGCCAGATCGGTGACTTGAATGTCGGTCTCTTCGGCCCAGCCCTTGGTAGCCACCATGCCGTTGCGTGCATCGATGCCAACAGCGACCTTGCCGGGAAAGGCTTTGGCTGCTTCGCGCACCAGATCGGGGTTTTCGACAGCGACAGTGCCTAAAATGACCCGCGCCAGCCCCTTCTCGATCCATGTTTCGATCGTGGCCATGTCGCGGATGCCACCACCCAGTTGCGCGGGCACCTTGCAAGCTTTCAGAATTGCCTCAACCGGTGCTGCGTTGACCGGCTCGCCTGCGAATGCACCGTTCAGGTCGACCAGATGCAGCCATTCGCATCCCGCCTCGACAAACGCACGGGCCTGAGCGGCCGGGTCTTCGTTGAATACGGTGGCCTTGTCCATTTCACCACGCAGCAGGCGTACGGCCTGGCCGTCTTTGAGGTCGATGGCGGGGTAGAGGATCATGTCGGGCGGCCCTATATCACTGTTACACGCGCGGGATATCGCACAAGCAGGGCAGGGGATGCAACGCGACGCTGGGTCATTATTGCCCGCCGCCCATTAGCGGGTCAGACTGCCCACAAAACAGGGAGAAAATCATGAAGACCTTTACTCTTTCAGCGGGCCTGATGCTGCTTGCTACAGCTGCTTTTGCAGACGATCCGGTTGACGGCCTGTGGAAAACCGCGCCGGGCGACACGGGTGGCTATCTGCATGTGACGATTTCCGAATGCGGCAGTGCGATCTGCGGCACCATCGACAGCGCGTTCGACGCCGATGGTAACCAGCAGCTGGAATATGAGAACCTTGGCAAAAAGATCATCTGGGACATGGTCCCCAAAGGGGGCGGCAGCTATGACAGCGGTAAGATCTGGGCCCCCGACCGGGACAAAACCTACAACTCGAAAATGTCTCTGGACGGCCAGAATGCGCTGACCGTCAAGGGCTGCGTGGCGGGCGGCCTGATCTGCCGCGGGCAAACCTGGACGCGGGTTCAGTAAGCCTCAGGGCTTCCAGGTCAGGAAGTTGCCCAGCATACGCAGGCCAACATCCTGGCTTTTCTCGGGGTGAAACTGCATCCCAACCATAGTGTCGCGGCCAATCACGGCCGTGACGTCCTGCCCGTATTCCACATAAGCCAATCGCTGCGCCGGGTCGGACACGCGAAAATGGTAGGAATGGACGAAATAGGTGTGATCGCCTGATTTCACCCCGGCAAAGATCGGGTGATCGCTTTCCAGAACCAGATCGTTCCAGCCCATATGCGGCACTTTCAAAGCGGCATCTGACGGTTCGATCCGAACAACATCGCCTGCCACCCAGCCCAGACCATCGGTCTCGGTGTATTCATGGCCTTTGGTTGCCATCAGTTGCATGCCAACGCAGATGCCCAGAAACGGGCGGCCCTTCTGTTCGACCGCTTCGACCATCGCGTCATAAATACCCTTGTGGCCGCGCAGCTCGGCAGCACAGGCCGGGAAGGCACCATCTCCGGGCAGAACCAGTCGGTCCGCACGCGCAACCACATCCGCGTCCGAGGTGACAACAACGTCACCTGCGCCGACTTCCTGCGCCATGCGTTGAAACGCCTTTTCCGCTGAATGCAGATTGCCGCTTTCGTAATCAATTATGGCGGTGAGCATTTACAACGCGCCCTTGGTCGACGGAATCGCATCCGCCTTGCGCTGATCGGTTTCGACGGCGTCGCGCAACGCACGCGCAACAGCCTTGAACGCGGCCTCGGCGATGTGGTGACTGTTGAAGCCGTGCAACTGGTCGATATGCAGGGTGATGCCGCCATGGGTGCTGAGCGCCTGAAAAAACTCGCGCACCAGTTCTGTGTCGAACGTACCGATCTTTTGCGTCGGCAAATCGACATTCCAGATCAGGAACGGGCGGCCCGAAAGGTCCAGCGCACAGCGTACCTGCGCGTCATCCATCGGCAGATGGCATCCGCCATAGCGCCGGATACCCTTCTTGTCGCCCAATGCCTGTGTCAAAGCCTGACCCAGCGCGATGCCGGTATCCTCGACCGTGTGGTGATCGTCGATGTGATAGTCACCCTTGGCGCGGATTGTCATATCGATCAACGAGTGGCGCGCCAGCTGGTCCAGCATATGGTCAAAGAACCCGACGCCGGTCTGATTGTCATATGTACCGGTGCCATCCAGATTGACCGAGACCGAAATTTCGGTTTCGGCGGTCTTGCGGCTGATCGAAGCGGTGCGCATGGGCGAATTCCTTTTGCTACAGGCGCGCTTATAGACGGGGTGGGGTGGGTTGATCCAGACCATGCGTTGCAATCGCTGCAAACTGTTGCAAGGGATTGCACCCGGCCCAGCACCATGTCAGCTTGCAGACAACACGAACCAACAGGGCCAAGCCATGTCCACCTGCGTATTCATCCAGATCCGCTGCAAACCCGGCACCACCTACAAGGTGGCCGAGGAAATCGCCCTGCGCGAAATTCACTCAGAGCTTTATTCCACCAGCGGTGAGTTTGATCTGATGCTCAAGCTCTACATCCCCGAAACCGAGGATGTGGGCCATTTCATCAACGAACACCTGCTGGTGATTCCCAATATCGAACGCTCGCTGACGACGATGACGTTCAAGGCGTTTTAACCCAACTCAAACGTTGTCACGCCATAGATGCGGGTCAGGTCGATATCCGGTTGATCGCCGGAATACATCCGGGCGGTTTCGAACACTTTCGTAAGACCCAACTTGTCGGCCAGTGCAAAGGCGGCATTGTTGGGTTGTGGCATGTCGATGAACACCTCTTGCCCATTTTGATCTTCGGGCAGAGCTTTTAACACGCTTGCAAGCAGCGCTTCGGCAATGTCGGTGCGGTCCGCAAACAGCGGCCCGACCTTGTATCCGGTCTGACAGGGGCGCAGCGTGGCATAGCCTTTGATCTGCCCGTCTTCGGAAAACACGCGGGACACATGGCCGCTTGCGCTCAGCCAACCATGCAGGAACGCATCGCGCCGGGCTGGGAAAAGCTGACGGTCATAGTCCCTTAACGCATCAGAAACCGTGCTCAGCACGTCTACACTAGCGGTCGGTGCCAGCGCGCGCAGGATATCTGCAACCCGCCCTGAAAAGCGGTAGTTGTTGTAGGCAAAGGTGAACCCGGATTTTCGGTAGTTGTCCTGCTGCTCGACCACGCCATCCAGACCCATGTTGCGCCCGGTGCAATGGGCCAGCGCATGCTGCGCAATCTCAAGCCCGTGGCCATGGTGTCTGTATTCTGGCTTGACGATGTAGAAGCCCAAAAAAGGCAAAATAATCGTCATAATTCACCGCCGAGACGGACGCGATCATTTCGCCATCCAGAAAGCCGCCCAGGAACCCATCGGGATCGGTTGCACGAAAGCACGCGGCATCGTGGTGACCCGGATTCCACCCCTCACGCCCGGCCCAATCCACAGCCTCCTGCAACTCATCAGCGGTCAAGGGTCGGATAACATAATCAGACATGCGAACATCCCGTGTTGCAAATTGCATTCAGAATGCCGCAACGGGGGCAGAAGAACCAGCATGTTCGGAAAGTTTGGTATCTGGAGCGGGCGAGGCGATTCGAACGCCCGACCCTAACCTTGGCAAGGTTATGCTCTACCCCTGAGCTACGCCCGCATCAGATACATATGTGGTCCGAAGACCTCTCAATGGAGCGGGCGAGGCGATTCGAACGCCCGACCCTAACCTTGGCAAGGTTATGCTCTACCCCTGAGCTACGCCCGCGCCGTTGAGTGAGGAGGGATGTATAAATTCCCACGCGGGGCTGCAAGCGGAAAAACACAAAAAGCGGGAAAAATCTTTTCGACGGAATCCGGCCCGTGACCCGTTCAACCCGTAACTCAAATCAACAAAACACAGGCAGGAGGTGCCGTCATGATATCCGTAGCAGACCTGAAGATCGTGATGCTTGCCGCGATGATTCTGATCGGCGCTGCCATCCTGAAACCGGATCGGCATGAACATGACCGGTTCACACCGGTTCTGCTGGGTGCACCGCAGATCGAAACAACCGTTCTGGCAGGGTAACACCCGCCAGACGGCCTAAAGCGCCAGAATCAGGTTTGCCAAGGCCGCGCCCAGAATGGCGAGGAAGGTCAGGCTCATGCCGGCCTGCCGCAGGATGACGATCTGTGGCGTCCGTCCAAATCCGTACGCGTGCAAAAGACGCCCCGCCAGCAACATCAGCCCCAGCAGATGGACCAATATTCCGGCCGCGCCTTGCAACTCGACCATGGCAATCAGCAGCAGGGAAATCGGGGCGTATTCGGCGCAGTTCGAGTGTGTCCGTATCGCCTTGATCATCAGCTTGCTGCCGCCGTCCCCGACTGAGATTTTGTCGCTGCGTCGTTGCAGGATCACTTTGACGCTGAGTGCGACGTAGAGAATTGCGATCAGGGCCGCATAGATCGGGGTGATTGCAGGCATAATGGGTCTCCGCTCAATCATAGAAAAAGGCCGTGCGGTCTCCCACACGGCCTGATGAACATTAGGTTGTTTTCCGACTTATTCCAGTTCGATCAGAAGGTCCTTTGCGTCAATCTGGCCGCCGGGCTGGATATGCACCGCTTTGACGGTCGCTTCGCGTTCGGCGTGGATGCCGGTTTCCATCTTCATCGCCTCGATGGTCAGCAGCATATCGCCTTCCTTGACCTGCTGGCCCGCGGTCACAGTGACTGTGGCCACAACACCGGGCATCGGCGCACCAACATGATCGGGGTTGCCGACCTCGGCCTTGGGGCGCGCCTGAGTGGTTGATGTGACCATCCGGTTCGGCACCCGGATCACACGCGGCTGGCCGTTGAGTTCGAAGAACACTTTGACCTCGCCTTTTTCGTCCGTCTCGCCGATGGCCTGACACCGGATTTCCAGCGTCTTGCCGGGGTCGATCTCGGCCGTGATCTCTTCGCCGGGCTCCATGCCGTAGAAGAAGGTGCGCGTGGGCAGGGTGCGGACCGGGCCGTAAATCCGGTGACGGCCCATGTAATCCAGAAACACCTTGGGATACATCAGGTACCCGTTCAGATCCTCGTCATCGACCTCTTTGCCCTCAAGCTGCTTGGACAGCTCGGCGCGGGTGGCTTCAAGGTCGACCGGGGGCACATCCTTGCCGGGTCTCTGCGTGTTGGGGGCCTCGTCTTTCAGCACCTTCTTGATGATGGTGTTCGGGAAGCCGCCCGGAGGCTGACCCAGATTGCCGCGCATCATGTCGACGACCGAGTCGGGGAAGGCCACATCTGTCGCCGGATCCTCGACCTGCTCGCGGGTCAGGCCCTGACTGACCATCATCAGCGCCATGTCGCCAACAACCTTCGACGAGGGCGTTACCTTTACGATATCACCGAACATCTGGTTCACATCGGCGTACATCTGCGCGACCTCGTGCCAGCGCTCTTCCAGACCCAGACTGCGCGCCTGCGCCTTGAGGTTGGTGAACTGACCACCCGGCATCTCGTGCAGATACACCTCGGACGCCGGGGCCTGGAGGCTTGATTCGAAGGCCGCATACTGTCCGCGCACGGCCTCGAAGTAATCGCTGATCTCGCGGATCGCCTTGATGTCCAGCCCGGTGTCACGGTCAGTATGGCGCAGCGCCTCGACCACGGTGCCCAGTGTTGCCTGGGACGTGTTGCCGCTGAAGCTGTCCATCGCGCAATCCACCGCGTCCACGCCCGCCTCAGAGGCGGCAAGGATGGTCGCGCTGGCGATACCGGCCGTGTCATGGGTGTGGAAGTGGATCGGCAGTCCAACCTCTTCCTTCAGCGCCCGGATCAGAATCTTGGCCGAGGCAGGTTTCAACAGGCCCGCCATATCCTTCAGACCCAGAACATGCGCGCCTGCGTCGCGCAACTCCTTGGCCATTCCGACATAGTATTTCAGGTTATATTTGGCGCGGTCAGGGTCTAGAATATCGCCAGTGTAACAAACTGTACCCTCACAGATCTTGCCGCTGTCGATAACAGCATCCATCGCAACGCGCATGTTCTCGACCCAGTTCAGCGAGTCGAAGACGCGGAAGACGTCGATGTTCTTCGATGCCTGGCGCACGAACTCCTGCACCACGTTGTCGGGATAATTGGTGTACCCAACCCCGTTCGCGCCCCGCAGCAGCATCTGAGTCATCAGGTTCGGCATTGCCTCGCGCAGGTCGCGCAGACGCTGCCATGGGCATTCCTGCAGGAACCGGTAGGCCACGTCGAACGTCGCACCGCCCCAGCACTCGACCGAGAACAGCTGCGGCAGGTTCGCGGCATAGGTTGGTGCCACCTTGATCATGTCGATCGACCGCATCCGGGTCGCTAACAGCGACTGGTGCCCGTCGCGCATGGTGGTGTCGGTGATCAGCAGCTGCCGCTGCGCTTTCATCCAGTCCGCCACGGCCTGCGGGCCTTTCTGCTCCAGCAGGTTGCGCGTGCCCATCCGCGGCTCAGCCTTCTGCGCGGGGGGCTTGGCGACTTTCAGGTCGGCGCGCGGCTCGGGGCGGTCCTTGGTTTCGGGATGACCATTCACCGTGATATCGGCGATATAGGTCAGAACCTTGGTGCCCCGGTCGCGGCGGCGCTTAAAGGCAAACAGATCCGGCGTCGTGTCGATGAATTTGGTGGTGTATTCATTCGACAGGAAGGTCGGGTGCTTCAGCAGGTTGATGACGAAGTCGATATTGGTGCTGACGCCGCGAATACGGAACTCGCGCAGGGCGCGGTCCATCCGGCTGATCGCCTTCTCGGGCGTTGGCGCCCAGGCGGTGACCTTTGTCAGCAGCGAGTCGTAGTACCGCGTAATGACACCGCCCGCATAGGCCGTGCCGCCATCCAGACGAATGCCCATGCCCGTGGCCGAGCGATAAGCGGTGATCCGGCCATAATCAGGGATGAAATTGTTCTGCGGGTCTTCTGTGGTGATCCGTGTTTGCAGCGCGTGACCGTTCAGATGCACATCGGCCTGGCTGGCGGCGCCGGTGGCTTCGGCCAGAGTCTTGCCCTCGGCGATCAGGATCTGCGCCTGAACGATGTCGATGCCGGTGACCTCTTCGGTGACCGTGTGTTCGACCTGCACGCGAGGGTTCACCTCGATGAAGTAGAACTTGCCCGTCTCCATATCCATCAGGAACTCGACAGTGCCCGCGCATTCGTAATTCACATGGGCGCAGATCTTGCGGCCCAATTCGCAAATCTCAGCGCGCTGTTCTTCGCTCAGGTAAGGGGCAGGGGCACGTTCGACGACCTTCTGGTTCCGGCGCTGGACCGAACAGTCGCGTTCATAAAGGTGATAGATCTCACCATGCTTGTCGCCCAGAATCTGCACCTCGACATGGCGGGCACGGGTGATCATCTTTTCCAGATAGCCTTCGCCATTGCCAAAGGCGGCCTCAGCCTCGCGGCGGCCTTCCAGAACCTTTTCTTCCAGCTCATCCTCCGACTGGATCGGGCGCATCCCGCGTCCGCCGCCACCCCAGGACGCCTTGAGCATCAGCGGGTATCCGATCTCGGCGGCCTCCTTGCGGATCGCGTCCATGTCATCACCCAGAACTTCGGTGGCCGGAATGACAGGCACACCGGCCGCAATGGCCACGCGCCGCGCGCTGGCCTTGTCGCCCAATGCGCGCATGGTCTCGGCCCGGGGGCCGATGAAGGTGATGCCGTTCTTGACACAGGCATCCACGAAATCGGGGTTTTCAGACAGCAGGCCATAGCCCGGATGGATCGCATCCGCACCGCAATGCTTGGCCACGCGGATGATCTCGTCAATCGACAGATACGCCGCGACCGGACCCATGCCCTCGCCTATCTGATAGGCCTCATCCGCCTTGAACCTGTGCAGGCCCAGTTTGTCTTCTTCAGCGTAAACAGCGACGGTGCGTTTGCCCATCTCGTTTGCTGCGCGCATGACGCGGATGGCAATCTCGCCGCGATTGGCGATCAGGATCTTGTTGAAGTCTGTCATATCAGGTCCCGGTCTTTGGTGTTTGGGCGTCTTATTGGGCGGAGAATACGCACAGGTACATCCGTTCTTCTGGGTAGAACCGGCATGTTATCGCTCGCAAACGCCCTTTGGCCTCGGCACACTTATAGGGATGCCGCGTTGCAGCATCAATAATTTAGCGTTTCGTCTCAAACTGACATAGATCGGCCAGTCCCATCTGACCCATATTCGCGTGCAGATCCTGCCTCAGGATATCGATCACATGCGCAGGGCCTTTAGCGCCAAGTGCCGCAAGACCGTACAAAAAAGCACGCCCCAGCATGACAAAATCCGCGCCCAGCGACAGCGCACGCAGGATATCCAGCCCGCCTTCGACACCGCTGTCGAAAATCAGCGGCAGGCGGGTCGCGTTCCGGATCGCGGGAAGAACCTCAATGCTGGCCGGGGCCGCATCAAACTGTCGACCCCCGTGATTCGACACCCACAGGGCGTCCACACCCACCTGTTCCAGCCTGTCTGCATCCTCGGGGCGCAGGATGCCTTTCACGACAAACGGCCCTTCCCAATGATCGCGCAGCCATTTGACGTAATCCAGATCCGGTGAGGTCCGCAGCAGGTATCCGACATGGGCCGTCGGCGGCAGATCACCAGGGTCATCAATATACTTGTCCAGCGTGCGCATATGCGGAACACCGCTGCGCAGCATACCCAAAGCCCAGGCGGGTCTTTGAGCGATCTGTACCAGCAGGCGCGGTGTCAGTTTCGGCGGCTGCCGCAGGCCCGAGCGCGTCTGCCGTTCCCTGCGCGAGGCGACAGGGACGTCAGCGGTCAGAACCAGAGTTCGAAATCCCGCCCCGCGCGCCCGGTTCAGCATGTCCAAGCGAATTTCTGGGTCCCTTGGCGGATACAGCTGGAACCACGCGGTCTCGCCCAGATAGGGGGCCAGGTCTTCGGGGCTCTGACTGGCCACAGTCGATAGCGAATAGGGAATGCCTGCCTTGGCGGCGGCCTGTGCCAGTAGCCGCTCTGCATCAGGCCAGACAAGCCCGGACATCCCGATCGGCGCAATGCCGAAGGGCAAAGGACAGGTGCCGCCCAGGATTTTCACCGACGTATCGAATTCAAGGTCCCCATGCAGGATCGAGGGGATCAGACGGACATCATCCAGCGCCTTGCGATTGCGATGCCGCGTCGTTTCAATCCCGGTGCCACTGTCGATATATTCCCACACGAAGTGCGGCAGCCGACGGCGTGCGCGGCGTTTCAGATCGGGAATACCGGGATAGGTACTGTGCAGGTCCATAAGGATTGATCCGGCCTGCGGGGCGATTCGGCAAGGTTTTCAAGCGGCTTCCGGCGATGGGCGTTTACCCGTTGCGGGAACGCGCCTGGCCTGCTCCAGCGCCCCGGCGGCGACGTGAACCTGATTGCGCCCCTTGTCCTTGGCGACATACAGCGCATCATCCGCGGCTCGCATCAGATCCTGCGGCATGGTGCCGTGGGCGGGGTAATGCGCGACCCCGACCGAGATTGTGATACGGGGCAGGGCCTTTTCGCCATAGCGGACAATGACCGCCTCGACCGACTGGCGCAACTGCTCGGCCCGGGTCATGGCATCTTCGGGGCTGTTGTCGGGCAGAATCAGCATGAATTCCTCACCGCCGATGCGGCAGGCGATCTCGTCCCGGTCGCAGCCCTGTTCCAGCGCCGCGCCGACCGCGCGCAACACCATGTCTCCGGCGTCATGACCATGCGTGTCGTTGAATTTCTTGAAGTGATCGACGTCCACGGCAATCAGGCTCAGCGCGGCGCCGGTCTGCTGGCTGCGGCTGATGGCCTTGCGCAATGTCTCGGTCATGTGGCGGCGGTTGAACAGCCCGGTCAGCGGGTCGCGCACCGATTGGTCATGCAGCTGATCGCGCATACGGACATTGGCGATTGCCATGCTGATCTGTTCGGCGCACAGCTGCGCCAGCTTGCGGCTTTTATGGAAACAGGCCTCTCGCCCCTCAGCCGCGCGCAGATGCAACAGACCAACGGTTTCTCCGTGGGCCAGAATGGGAAAACAGAAATAGGGCCGCCCGTCATGCGGTTCGGCATGTTCGCAGACAAAATCGATCTCAGAAGCACCGAACTCATAAGTCCGGCCGCGCCTCAAACCCCAGCATCCTTCCGGATGGATATGAGATTTATGCGTTCCCCCGTTCCAACTGGCACACCCGTCCAGCACATCGCGCGAGTTGGAATAGACGTACACACTCCCCTCGGCCTCGGGCAGGATATGGGTCATGAAGCGCGCGACCATGTCGAAAAGCTCATCCAGTGAGCGGCTTGATTGCAGCCACTCGTTCAACTCGCCCAGCAGGCGCACCTCACGAGCCAGGCGAAGCTGCTCTCCCATCAGTTCGCGTTCTTTCACGGCGCGCTTGTGTAGATCACGCATCTGACGGCGGTTGGTGCGGTGGACAATCAGGATGACCGTGGCCAGCGCCAGCAACGCGACGCTGCTCAGCAACGCCAGCGACAGACGCACGCGCGTGATGAACAGGGTTCTGAGATTGGTGATGTCCGAATAAAACTCGATAGCGCCAAGGAAAACGCCGTCTTTGATGATCGGTGTATAAACCTCGGCCACATGTCGGGTGATTGGGCCCGCATGTCCGGCGGGGTCACTGTCAATCGACTCAACCTCTGCCGCGGGTTTTTCCTCGTGGTTGTAAAAAACCCTTCCGGCGGCGACGACCGAATGGAAGTAATGTTTTGTGTTCACGGCCCCGACATCACTGGCCCGGGTCGACCAGAACACCTGACCGGACGCATCAAACAGCTTGAACCGGTAGATGTCCGAGGTTTCGGGCAGCAGCATCAGGAATTCCGCGTCATGCTCGTGCAGTTCATGGTACCGAAACGTTGCATCCAGATCGTTCAGATGGCTTTCGACCTGACGGCTTAGCTGCATGGCGTCTTTTCGCAAATCCGATTCCAACATGCGGTCCACAACCGGGGCAGGGGCCGCGTAGATGCCCCATCCTGCTGCCGCTGTCAGCGCGATCAGAATCAGGGTAACGCCCACAAGTTTCAGCCGTGACGACCCGCCAGTCAGTTCCTTCGCTTCCATCTGTTCCACTCCCACAGCAATGGAACCAGCATCCGGGCCAGGACTTGACAGAGGGTTAACAGCCCCACAGGGCAGCGGCATCTTTGTTTAGAATTGAATGCAAAAAGACGTGAAAAATCCTTGCGAACAAGCCGTGAACAAACTCTTTCCCTCGGCCTCCATCCGGCGTAGTTTGGGGTCATGAGCAGTTTTGACGAAATGGACGCCTTCGAAGGCGCATCCCTGTCGGCGCGGGCTATGGCCGTGCGCCCTTCGCCCTATCTGGATGAGCTGAACCCGGCGCAACGTGACGCGGTCGAACGCCTGGACGGCCCGGTTCTGATGCTGGCCGGGGCGGGGACGGGCAAGACCAAGGCGCTGACGGCCCGGATTGCGCATCTGCTCAACACGGCGCGCGCGCGCCCGAACGAGATACTGTCGGTGACCTTCACCAACAAGGCCGCGCGCGAGATGAAGGAACGAGTAGGCCGCCTGCTTGGCGAGCCCGCCGAGGGGATGCCATGGCTGGGCACCTTCCATTCCATTTGCGTCAAACTGCTGCGCCGCCACGCGGAACTGGTCGATCTGAAATCGAACTTCACCATTCTGGACAGCGACGACCAGCTGCGCCTGCTCAAGCAATTGGTTCGCGCCGCCAATATCGATGACAAACGCTGGCCCGCGCGTATGCTGGCGGGGATCATCGATGATTGGAAAAACCGTGCGCTGACGCCCGACAAGGTGCCTGCGGCGGATGCCGGGGCCTATAACAACAAGGGCATCGAACTTTATGCCCAGTACCAGACCCGCCTGCGCGAGCTGAACGCGGTGGATTTTGGCGACCTGCTGCTGCACATGGTCACGATTTTCCAGACCCACCCGGATGTTCTGGAACAATACCAGCGCTGGTTCCGCTACATCCTTGTGGACGAGTATCAGGACACCAACGTCGCCCAGTACCTGTGGCTGCGCCTGCTGGCCGGGGGGCACAAGAACATCTGCTGCGTGGGTGATGACGACCAGTCGATCTATGGCTGGCGCGGGGCCGAGGTCGGCAACATCCTGCGGTTCGAAAAGGACTTTCCCGGTGCCTATGTGGTGCGGTTGGAACAGAACTACCGATCAACCCCGCATATTCTGGCGGCAGCCTCCAACGTCATTCGGGGGAACGAAAGCCGTTTGGGTAAAGAGCTATGGACCGATGCCAAAGACGGCCACAAGGTCAACCTGATCGGCCATTGGGATGGCGAGGAAGAGGCCCGCTGGATCGGCGAGGAAATCGACGCGATGCAGGGCGGGACGCGCGGTATCCGACCGATGAATCTTGATGAGATGGCGATTCTCGTCCGCGCCTCACACCAGATGCGCGCGTTCGAGGACCGGTTCCTGACCATCGGTCTGCCCTACAAGGTGATCGGCGGCCCGCGTTTCTACGAGCGGATGGAGATCCGCGATGCCATGGCCTATTTCCGGCTGGTGATCAGCCCCGAGGATGATCTGGCGTTCGAGCGGATCGTGAATACGCCAAAACGCGGATTGGGCGATAAGGCGCAGCAGACCATTCAGATTGTGGCGCGCGAGAACGGCGTGTCTCTGGTCGAAGGTGCGCGGATCGCAGTCGACAACGGGCTGATCAAGGGAAAAGGCGGCAAAGCGCTGCGCGAGTTGATCGACGGGTTGGCCCGGTGGAATGCGATGACACGCGGGCCTCGGATTGAGGTCGATGATGACACGGTTATCGATGATGGGGTTTCGCCGATCCGCTATGGCGCGCCCGAGCATACGCATATCGAGCTGGCCCAGATCATCCTCGACGAATCCGGCTACACGGCCCATTGGCAGAACGACAAGACCCCCGAAGCGCCGGGGCGTCTGGAAAACCTCAAGGAACTGGTCAACCAACTGGACAATTTCGAAAACCTGCAAGGGTTTCTGGAACATGTCAGCCTGGTCATGGACAATGAACAGGACGGTGACGGGGCCAAGGTCTCGATCATGACCCTGCACGCGGCCAAGGGGCTGGAGTTTCCCGTCGTCTTCCTGCCGGGGTGGGAAGACGGGCTTTTCCCCTCGCAACGGTCGATGGACGAAACCGGCCTCAAGGGGCTCGAGGAAGAACGCCGTCTGGCCTATGTCGGTATCACCCGTGCCGAAGAGGTTTGTACGATTTCCTTCGCCGCCAACCGGCGGGTATTCGGGCAATGGCAGAACTCGATGCCGTCACGGTTCATTGACGAGTTGCCCGAAGACCATGTCGAGGTGCTGACACCTCCGGGCCTTTATGGCGGTGGGCATCAGACGGCGGGCATAGAAACCCGCGCGGCCGAAGCCAATGTCTATAACTCGCCGGGTTGGAGACGGTTGCAGGCGCGGCAGGGCCAATATGGCATGTCGCAACCCCGCGAAAGCCGCAACACAGTGATCGACGCCACCGCACTGGCCAGTTTCACGCTGGGCGAACGGGTGTTTCACCAGAAATTCGGCTACGGCGCTGTGATCGGGATCGAAGGTGACAAGGTCGAGGTCGATTTCGACAAGGCGGGCATCAAGAAAGTGGTCTCGCGTTTTCTGACCAACAAGGATGACGTCCCGTTCTGAGGCGTCATATCCCGTCGACCAGAACCAGATTGGTGGTTGCGGTGGCCTTTCGGATCTTCGCCAGTTCGATGTAATCCGGGTCATCCTTCCAGGATTTCGCTGCTGCAAGATCCGGAAACTCCATCAACACAATCCCGCCTTCGGGCCAATTGCCTTCAATCCGTTCGACCGGTTTGGATGAGACCGTCAGCAGGCGACCGCCGTGGCGGTCGAAGATCGGCATGAAACCTGCCAGATAGCCCTGATATCCGTCCGGGTCGTGAATGTTGATCTGCGCAATGAAATAGGCGGCCATGGCGTCCTCCGCATCAGATGTCAGGACACCATCCTACACCAGTGTCCGAAAAACAGAAAACGGCGGTTCCCAGGGAGGAGGAGAGGGAACCGCCGTCTTGTCAACATCAGAGCAGGGAGGAGGAGAGCCCTGATGTATGCGAACCCGGGTTTGAACCCGGTATGAGGAAGACGCGGCGATGTCAGGGAGGAGGAAGACATCGCCGCGCGCTTTCAACATCAAGGCAGGGAGGAGGACGCCCCGATGTATTCGTGTCCGGCGGGTTGAGGCCGGTATTAGGTGCGGCAACGTCAGGGAGGAGGAAGACGCTGCCGCTGATTACAGACCCTAAGGGAGGAGGAAGGGCCTGATCTCAGTATGCGTGTCGCGCTTACCGCGCGGTTTGTTCGTTTGCCGCCTGCAGGGCAACGCGGCGGATCATCGAGCGGTGCAGGCCAAGATCGGCCAGCTCGTGGTTCGACAGGGCGGACAGTTCATTGACCGTCTGGCGATACATGCGATAGCGCACGAACCGGTTCTTTGCGTTTTCCAGAACTGCGCCAAAACCGAACGCCGGTGCGTTCTTTACTGCTGTATGCGTGCTTGCGACTGCCATGCTCATCATCCGTATCTTTTTGTCTTGCCGGTATCGTCCGGCCCTTGCTTGAGACTGAAGATAGGCAAATGCTGCAATTGCACAATAGGTCGCGACATCAATGCTGCTATGCAGCAAATGCATAGATTGGCTCAGTTTTTTCATTTCGCAGCGATGCGCCTTGAAAATATGGGGTCGACCCTAGGTCAGCTTTGGCAGGGGCATCTGGCCCTTCCCGGTGGCCTGCCTTTGAATTGAGCGCACTCGGCGGGAAAATGGGCAAAACATATCCGTTCTGATGTTGACAAGGCTTGGGTAAATCGCTCGTGGGAAATCATGGGGCGATGTGGTCGCGTGGGGGAGATTGCTGGAAATCGACTCGAAATTCTGAACGATTCGAAGGGCTGATTGTGCATTTGAGGCCGATATTTCCAGTCCAAATGAAAAGAAGTCAAAATTCTTGGGAAATCGCGGGAAAAAAACTGACCGAAAATTTCCCCATATATAGGGGTGTGTTATTCATTACCCGCTAAAACTGGTGTCACGAAGCTTGAATCCTTCAATGGTAATCCGCTTTGGCCGTATTCCTCATGACACGCTGCGCAAAATTCCTATTGATTTCCATGAATTCCCATGTCATCCCTTATACATCCGATGAGGACGAGGCAGCAGGGGCACCAAACGACCCCGACCAAAAATATTCAGGTTTCATACAGGCATCTCGCTTTCATCAATCAAGAGATCCGGCGCGCGGGCGAGCAGACATCCCCCCAGGTGGCGCGCGCAGCTGGACATCCCGCAAAGCGGGTCAATGCGGCGGGTTGATCAGTGGCAGCAGATCAACCCGCCGTTTTTCATCCGGGGGGGAACGTGAATTCAAGGTGGGGCGCAAGCGAAAGGGACAGTCGTCTTGGCGCGCAGGTTTAGAGGTGAAAGCCACCATAAGGTGGATACGAAGGGCAGGGTGTCGATCCCGGCCTCGTTTCGCCGTGTGCTTGAATCATCCGATCCCAACTGGCAGCCCGGTGACAACCCTGAACTGGTGATTGTCTATGGTGACCACCGCCGCAAATACCTTGAATGTTATACCATGCAGGCGATTGACGAGGTGGATGCCAAGATCGATGCCCTGCCGCGCGGCTCGATGCAGCGGCGGATGTTGCAGCGCATGTTCCATGGTCAGTCCTTCCCGACCAACGTGGACGAAACCGGGCGTCTTGTGCTGCCCGCCAAGCTGCGCAGCAAGATCGGTCTCGAAGGCGAAGCGTTCTTTATCGCCGCAGGCGACACCTTTCAGATCTGGAAGCCCGAGACCTACGAGGTCGAGGAACTGGCCAAGACCGAAGAATGGATGGATGATCTGCCGGACGATTTTGATCCGATGCAGTTCCTAGACGGCACCGGGGATGCGTAACGGCATGGCCGGCGCTGCGTCCTCATCTGAAAAACCACATATCCCCGTTCTGCTGCGCCCCTTGCTGGCTGCGGTTGCGCCGGTCACGGGCATCTGGCTGGACGGCACGTTTGGCGCGGGCGGCTATACGCGCGGGTTGTTGGAGGCCGGGGCAGACAAGGTCATCGGTGTAGACCGTGACCCGCTGGCCTTTGAAATGGCGGCAGATTGGGCGCAGGATTACGGCGACCGGCTGGTGATGCAGCCCGGCGTATTCTCGCGAATGGACGAATACGCGCAGGATCTGGATGGCGTTGTACTGGATCTTGGCGTGTCCTCGATGCAGTTGGATCAGGCCGAGCGCGGGTTTTCCTTCATGAAGGACGGTCCGCTGGATATGCGGATGAGCCAGCAAGGCGAAAGCGCCGCCGATCTGGTAAACACGGCGACCGAGGCGCAACTGGCCGATATCCTGTTCCACTATGGTGAAGAACGCGCCAGCCGCCGGATTGCCAAGACGATTGTCCGGGCGCGAACCGAGGCGCCGATCACAACCACCCTGCGTCTGGCCGAGATTGTCGAATCCTGTCTGCCGCGCCCGAAACCGGGGCAATCGCATCCCGCAACACGCAGTTTTCAGGGTCTGCGGATCGCGGTGAATGCCGAGTATGAAGAGCTGTTTCAGGGCCTAATGGCCGCCGAACGTGCGCTGAAACCCGGTGGGCAGCTGGCCGTTGTCACCTTCCATTCCATCGAGGACCGGATGGTCAAACGGTTCTTTCAGTCGCGCGCGGGCAAAACAGGGCGTGCGAACCGCTATGCGCCCGAGATGGAACAGGACCAGCCGCAATTCACGCTGAAGACCCGCAAGGCCGTGGGGCCCGACGAACAGGAATTGCAGGAAAACCCGCGCGCGCGCTCGGCCAAGCTGCGTGTTGCGATCCGCACCGATGCTCCGGCGGGGGAAATTGAGGCCCGCGCCATTGGAATGCCTCAACTTGGGGGAAGGGCAAGATGAAGAGTGTTTTGTATGTGTTGACTGCTCTGTCCGTGTTCGGATTGGCGCTTTGGGCCTATCAGGAGAATTATCGCACCCAACAGGTGGTGAAGGAAACGCAATCCCTGCAACGCGAGATCGGCATGGCGCAGGTGCGGCTGGCGGTCCTGAACGCAGAATGGGCTTATTTGAACCGTCCCGACCGGCTGCGAGAGTTGGCGGACCTGAATTTTGAACGCCTTGGTCTGCTGCCTCTGCGGGCCGAACAGTTCGGGCGCGCCGATCAGATCGCCTTTGCCGAAGACCCGGACCTGCCCATCGTTGACCCGATTGAATTGCAGGCCATCACCGACATTCAGGCATTGGGCGAGGTGCAGATCCCATGACACGCACGCCCCTTCGCCCACTGGCCCGTATCCTTGACGCCCGTGCCCGGGGTGAAAACCCAAAGGCGATCGAGCGTGAAAACATCCGCAAGCGCCACGAAGACATGAAAGACCGCGCCCGCGCCCGCGCCGAAGGGCGTCTGCTGGTGCTGGGGCTGTTCTTCTTCTGCGCATTCTCGGTTGTCGGCGTCCGCATGGGCATGTTGGCAACGTCCGAGGTGCAGGAACCACTGGCCAATGCGCCGGGGGCCGCGATTGCCATGCAGCGCGCCAATATCGTCGACCGCGAAGGGCGCATTCTGGCCACCAATCTGGATACCTATTCCGTCTACGCGCAGCCGCCCCTGATGATCGATCCGATTGCGGCAGCAGATCAGCTGGTCGCGATCTTCCCCGATCTGGATAAAGAGCGTCTGGTCAAGGATTTCACTGGCAAGCGCAAGTTCCTGTGGATCAAGAAACGCATTTCGCCCGAACAGAAACAGGCCGTTCACGACATCGGAGATCCCGGCATCCTGTTTGGCCCGCGCGAAATGCGCCTCTACCCCAATGGCAAGTTGGCTGCGCATATCCTGGGTGGCTCCGGTTTTGGCCGCGAGGGCGTCAGCGCCGCCGAGGTGATCGGTGTGGCCGGGGTGGAAAAGCAGTTTGACGACTATCTGCGCGACCCGGCCAATGGCAACAAGCCGCTGCAACTGTCGCTGGACCTGACCATTCAGGCCGCGGTCGAACAGGTGCTCTATGGCGGTATGAAGATCATGAACGCCAAGGGCGCATCGGCAGTTCTGATGAATGCGCATACGGGCGAGGTTTTATCCGCCGCCTCGCTGCCCTCATTCGATCCCAATGATCGCCCACGCCCGCCGACCTCGGGGTTTGATCCCTCGGACAGCCCGCTGTTCAACCGCTATGTGCAGGGTGTGTACGAGCTGGGATCGGTCTTCAAGATTTTCACCGCCGCGCAGGCGGTTGAACTTGGGCTGGTAAACTCGAACACCATCATCGATACATCCGGCCCAATGAAGATCGGGCGCTTCCCGATCGGAGAGTTCAACGGCAAGAATTACGGCAAGATCAGCGTGGCGGATGTGATCGTCCACAGTTCGAACCGTGGCACCGGGCGTCTGGCGTTGCAGATCGGCGCGCAGCGGCAGCAGGATTTTCTGAATGCGCTCGGCATGTTCGACCCGACCCCGTTCGAGATTGTCGAGGCCACGGGCGGTGTGCCGCTGAAGCCAAAGAAATGGGGCGAGCTGAGCACTGTGACCATCTCCTACGGCCACGGCCTGTCAACCAGCCCGATGCACCTTGCAGCGGGATATGCGGCGATTGCCAATGGCGGGCATTATGTCAGCCCGACCATCCTGCGCCAGAACGGCCCGCAATACGGCCCTCGCGTGATGTCGCAGGGAACCGCGCGTCAGGCGCAGAAAATGCTGCGCAAAGTGGTGACGGATGGCACTGCCAGCTTTGGCGAGGTGAAAGGGTATGACGTGGCTGGCAAGACCGGCACGGCAGACAAGCCCAAGCCACGCGGCGGGTATTACGAAGACAAGGTCATCGCCACTTTCGCAACGCTCTTCCCGGCCTACGATCCGAAATATGTTCTGATCGTCACGCTGGATGAACCCTCTATCGTGGCTTACGGTGAAAAACGCCGCACCGCAGGCTGGACAGCAGTGCCTGTAGCTGCCGAACTTATTGGTCGCGTGGCACCTCTGCTGGGCTTGCGTCCCCGGCTTGAGCCTGAGGCGGGCGCTGCTATAACGCTGACCTCAAACTAGGCTGTCCGGCAAGAGGTGGGTCATGGGCACAAGGACAAAGAAACTCAGCCAAATGGCCCTGACCGCGCGAGGCGGGGTTAACCCCGAGATCACCGGTCTGGCCGTTGACAGCCGCGAGGTGAAAGACGGTTTCCTGTTTGCAGCTCTTCCCGGCACGCGGGTTCATGGCGGCACGTTCATTCAATACGCCCTGCGCATGGGGGCCGCCGCCATCCTGACCGATGCCGAAGGGGCGAAAATCGCAACAACTGAACTTGCGGCGTCGGATGCGGCGCTGGTGGTTGTCGAAGACCCGCGTCAGGCACTGGCCGGGGCCGCCGCCCTATGGTTCGGTGCGATGCCGCAGACGATTGTCGCGGTCACGGGAACCAACGGTAAAACCTCGGTTGCCACCTTTGTGCGCCAGATCTGGACCGAACTGGGCCATGCCGCCGTCAACCTTGGGACAACTGGTGTCGAAGGGGCATGGACCGCACCGCTGGCCCATACCACGCCCGAGCCAATCACCCTGCATCGCTGTCTGGCGGAAGCCGCTGAAAACGGCGTGACCCACGCCGCGATGGAGGCCTCGTCCCACGGCCTCGAACAGCGCCGCCTGGATGGCGTGCACCTGACCGCTGCCGGGTTTTCGAACTTCACGCAGGATCATCTGGATTACCACGAGACTTTTGAAGCGTATTTCGCAGCCAAGGCCGGGTTGTTCGACCGGGTTCTGCCGCAGGATGGCACGGCTGTTATCAACCTGAGCGATCCCAAGGGGTCTCGGGTCCGCCGGATCGCCGAGGCACGCAGTCAATCGGTGCTGACCGTCGGGTTGGGCGACGCCGATCTGTGCCTGATCAACCAGCGGTTCGATGCTACCGGGCAGGATCTGCGATTTGCGTGGCAGGGCCGGACCTTCCAGACCCGCCTGAACCTGATCGGAGGGTTCCAGGCCGAAAACATCCTGCTGGCCTGCGGGCTGGTGATTGCTGCGGGCGACAGCCCCGAACGGGTCTTTGAAACGCTGCCGCACCTGACCACCGTGCGCGGGCGTATGCAACTGGCCGCTACCCGCGACAACGGCGCGACGGTTTTTGTGGATTACGCGCACACCCCCGACGCCGTGGCCACCGCCCTCAAGGCGCTGCGTCCGCATGTAATGGGTCGTTTGATCGCCATTGTCGGCGCGGGCGGCGACCGCGATGCCACGAAACGCCCGCTGATGGGAAAGGCAGCCGCCAACCACGCAGATATGGTTTTCGTCACCGACGACAACCCACGCAGCGAAGACCCCGCCGCCATCCGCGCCGCCGTCATGGCAGGTGCGCTCGAGGCAGCGGGCGACGTCAGCGTGACCGAGGTCGGCGACCGCGCCGAAGCCATTCTGCGCGGCATCGATGCCCTGCAACCCGGCGATGCGCTGCTGATTGCGGGCAAGGGCCACGAAACCGGGCAGGTCGTCGGCGATCAGGTGCTGCCCTTCGATGATGTCGAACAGGCCAGCATTTCCGTCGCCGCGCTGGACGGGAGGGTCGCATGACGCTCTGGACAGCATCCGAGGCCGCTCAGGCAACGGGTGGGCGGGTCACGGCCGATTGGACCGCTGATGGTATCTCCATCGACACGCGCACCCTTCAACCCGGTGATCTGTTTGTGGCGCTGAAAGCGGCGCGGGACGGGCATGAATTCGTGGCTCAGGCGCTTGAGAAAGGCGCAGGCGCGGCTTTGGTTTCGCATATTCCCGACAACGTATCGCCTGATGCGCCACTGCTGATCGTTGATGATGTGCAGGCGGCGCTCGAGGCTTTGGGGCAGGCGGCTCGCGCCAGAACGAATGCGCGTGTGGTGGGGGTGACCGGCAGTGTCGGCAAGACGTCGACCAAGGAAATGCTGGCCGTGATCCTTGAAACACAAGGCAAAACCCATGCCAGCGTGGCCAGCTATAACAACCACTGGGGCGTTCCGCTGACCCTTGCACGGATGCCGCGCGACACTGAATTCGCGGTAATCGAGATTGGCATGAACCATCCGGGCGAGATTGCCCCGCTGGCCCGGCAGGCCCGCCCGCATGTGGCGCTGGTCACGACCGTGGCGGCGGTGCATCTGGAAGCCTTCGAGAATGTGGCTGGCATCGCCCATGAAAAAGCTGCGATCTTTGAAGGGCTCGAACCCGGTGGCGCGGCAATCGTCAACGCAGATATCAACTACGCGGACATCCTGCGCCAAACGGCGCTTGAGCAGGGGGCCGGGATTGTTGATTTCGGCCAAGGCGCAACGGATTACCGGCTGACCGACGTTCAGCAGGAGGCGAACACCGTGAATGCCGAAGCTGCCGTTGGTGATCAGGTATTCCGTTTTGAGGTGAACTCTGCCGGTACGCATTTCGCCATGAACGCGCTCGGGGCTTTGGCTGCCTGCGTTGAACTGGGTGTCGATCTGGATCAGGCCATTGCAGGTCTGCGCGCATGGTCCCCGGTCAAGGGGCGTGGCGTTCGGGAAAGCATTCCTCTGCCCGGCGGCGGGCAGATCGAACTGCTGGATGACAGCTATAACGCCAACCCGACCTCGATGGCGGCCGCGCTGGATGTGCTCGCCGCCTCACAAGGCAAACGCCGCATCGCCTTTCTGGGCGACATGAAAGAACTGGGCGCGCAGGAAGAGGCGATGCACGCCGCCATGGCCGATGCCAAAGCGATGGCACATGTTGATCAGGTGCATTGTATTGGCCCGTTGATGCGGGCACTGCACCACGCGCTGCCCCCGGCGAAACGCGGTCTCTGGTCCGAAACCAGCGCCGAGATGGCCGAACAGTTGCCTTCGCTGGTCAGGGACGGCGATACTGTGCTGGCCAAGGGCTCCCTCAGCATGGGATTGGCCTCGATTGTTGACGGTCTGCGCAAAATGGGGCAAGGGGGCGCGCTTGATGGGTGATCACACCCGTGCGCCTCGTGTGAGAAAGGTATTGTCATGCTGTACTGGTTGACCGCTCTGTCGGATGGCGGGGATTTCTGGAACCTCTTCCGGTATATCACCTTCCGCGCAGGCGGTGCCTTCATGACGGCACTGATCTTTGGGTTCATCTTCGGAAAACCCCTGATCAACGTGCTACGCAGAAAGCAGGGCAAGGGCCAGCCGATCCGCAATGATGGCCCCGAGGGGCATTTTTCCAAGGCAGGCACGCCAACAATGGGCGGTTTGCTGATTGTCGGGGCTCTTGTGACCTCGACCCTTGTCTGGGCGCGACTGGATAACCCTTATGTCTGGATGGTGCTTTTCGTGACCCTGTCTTATGCGGCCATCGGATTCGCGGATGACTACGCGAAAGTCTCAAAACAGAACACGCAGGGGGTTTCAGGCAGGATGCGCCTCGCATTGGGCGTGATTATTGCCGTGCTGGCTTCGCTTTGGGCGACTTTGCACCACCCCGAAGCGTTGCAGAACCAGCTGGCTGTACCCGTATTCAAGGACACGCTGGTCAATCTGGGCATCTTCTATATCCCGTTTGCGATTGTCGTGATCGTAGGGGCCGCCAACGCGGTGAACCTGACCGACGGTCTGGACGGGCTGGCCATCATGCCAGCGATGATCGCCGCCTCGACGCTGGGCGTGATTGCCTATGCGGTGGGCCGCGTCGACTTTACCGAATATCTCGACGTGCATTACGTGCCGGGCACCGGTGAGATCTTTATCTTTACCTCAGCGCTCTTTGGTGCGGGTCTGGGGTTCCTTTGGTACAACGCCCCCCCGGCGGCGGTCTTCATGGGCGATACCGGGTCGCTGGCGCTGGGCGGCGCGCTGGGCGCCATTGCCGTGGCCACCAAGCACGAGCTGGTTCTGGCCGTCGTCGGCGGCCTGTTCGTGGTCGAGGCGCTGAGCGTGATCATTCAGGTCCTCTACTTCAAACGCACTGGCAAGCGGGTCTTCCTGATGGCCCCGATCCATCACCATTATGAGAAAAAAGGCTGGGCCGAGCCGACCATCGTCATCCGCTTCTGGATCATCTCGCTGATTCTGGCGATGATCGGTCTGGCAACGCTGAAGGTGCGGTAAGGCTCCCGCCAGGTTCGAAGGGCCTGCGGCCCTCCTGCCACCTGTTGGGCCCGGCTCGCGCCGCAGCGCGAGCCTGACACGCCCCTTGTCATTGTGATTTTCTTCAGTGCAGTGTGGCCTCCAAATCCAAATCAAAGAAGGTGTGTAGAATGATCCCGGTCAAAGGCTTTTCAGGGCAGAAAGTTGCGGTTCTGGGATTGGGCCGGTCCGGTCTGGCAACCGCACGCGCCTTGCGCGCAGGCGGGGCGGAGCCGGTCTGCTGGGATGACAACCCGACAACCCGCGCCATAGCCGAAGGCGAAGGATTCTCCTGTGCCGACCTGCGCAAACAGGGGGCGTTTGACACCATTGCCACGCTCATCGTTTCACCGGGCATTCCGCATCTTTATCCCGAACCCAACCCCGTGGTTGCCGCAGCCTTGGATGCAGGCGTGCCGGTCGACAACGATATCGGCCTGTTCTTCCGCTCTTTCGCGGGGCCGGAGTGGAACAACTATGACACTCCGCCACGGGTCATCGCGGTCACCGGCTCGAACGGGAAATCAACCACTGCTGCTCTGATCCACCACATCCTGACCGAGGCCGGGCGCGAGGCGCAGTTGGCCGGAAATATCGGGCGCGGTGTTTTGGATATCGATCCGGGTGGCGATGGCTCGGTCGTGGTGCTGGAACTTTCCAGCTACCAGACGGAACTGGCCCGTGCGCTGACCCCGGATGTGGCGGTGTTTACCAATCTGTCGCCCGACCATCTGGACCGCCACGGCGGCATGGGGGGATATTTCGCGGCCAAACGGCGCCTCTTTGCCGAAGGCGGCCCGGACCGCGCGATTGTCGGCATCGATGAAACCGAAGGCGCCTTTCTTGCTGGCCAACTGGCCGAAGGGCCGGCGGATGACAGGGTGATCCGTATCTCGGTAACGCGAAAGCTGACCGGGCCGGGATGGCAGGTCTTCGCGCGCAAGGGGTTTTTGTCGGAATACCGCAAGGGGCGGCAGGCCGGGTCTATCGACCTGCGCGCGATCAAAGGCCTTCCCGGTGCCCATAACCACCAGAACGCCTGTGCGGCTTATGCGGCCTGCCGGTCGCTGGGCCTTGCCCCGCGCGTGATCGAGGATGCGCTGCACGCGTTCCCGGGCCTGCCGCACCGCAGCCAGATCATCGCCGAGGCGGACGGGGTAACTTATGTCAACGACTCCAAGGCGACCAATGTCGATAGCGCCCTGAAGGCGCTGACTGCGTTCAAACAGATCCGCTGGATCTGTGGCGGGCTTGAGAAAGAAGGCGGCGTCGCAGCCCTGAACGCAGCAGCGGATCAAGTGATAAAAGCCTATGTCATCGGTCGTGAGGCGGCGGGCTTTGCGATGCAACTGACGGTCGACGCGCAGGTCTGTACCACGATGGAGGCAGCAGTGGCGCAGGCCATGGCGGATGCCCAAGCGGGCGAGACCGTTCTGCTCGCGCCGGCGGCGGCAAGTTTCGATCAATATGACAATTTCGAACAGCGTGGCGACGACTTCACGGCGCAGGTGCAAAAACGGCTGTGCTAAGGCCGCACCTGCAACAGCCCGCCGGTAGATGTGGACATTTTTCAATCAGATTGACACTTTGTTGGAATTGAGGTTGCGTCACCTCCAGTTCAAGAAAGAGGAAGCGGAAATGTCTGCACGCAAAATTCTCTCCATCCTTCCCGTCGTTGCGCTGGCCGGGGCCTGCGCCAATAGCGGGGCGAATTATGTTCCTATCATCGACGGGCCTGTGGGTCCGAACTACCAGTCCGATCTGGCCAATTGTCAGGCGCTGGCCCGGTCTCGCCCGACGCTGGACAGCAACACCGCGGGCGCTGCCGCCATCGGCGCGGCTGGTGCGGCGGCAACCACAGCGATCATCGACAACAGCGCCAGCGATCTGGGCCGTGCGGCGGCCGCCGGTGCTCTGGTCGGTGTGGGTGCCAGCGCGATCAGCAACACCCAGAACCAGGAAGTGATCGTGCGCAACTGCATGCGCGGTCGCGGGTATAACGTCGTAGGTTAATTCTTGGCGGCAATGGCGGCACCTGCGGCATGGCCCGATGACCATGCCCATTGAAAGTTGTAGCCGCCAAGCCACCCGGTGACATCCACCGCTTCACCAATCGCATAGAGGCCAGGGACAACCTTGGCCTCCATCGTTTTCGACGACAGATCATCGGTATCTATCCCGCCCAGCGTGACCTCGGCGGTGCGATACCCTTCGGTTCCCGATGGTCCCAGCCGCCAGTCAGACAGGGCCGCGACCAGATCAGACAGTTTCGCGTCCGACTGATCGGCCAGATTGCCGGACATCGGGATGATTTGGTTTAAATACTCGACCAGCCGGGACGGCAGATGCCGCGCCAGTTCCGTTGTCAGCGCCTTGCGCCCTGCGTTTTGCCGTTGTGCGCGCAGCAGATCGAACAGGGGCAGTTCGGGGATCAGGTTCACGCCGATCTCCTCGCCTTCGCGCCAATAGGAGGACAGCTGTAAAACGGACGGTCCGCTGAGGCCGCGATGCGTGAACAGCAGCGCTTCGTCAAAACTTGTGCGGTCATTCGACAGCCGCACGGGCAGGGAAACACCGGACAGGTCCTTGAACCGGCCATCCGAAAAGGTGAACGGCACCAGCGCCGCGCGGGTGTCGGTCACCCGCAGGCCAAACTGCCGGGCAATGTCATAGGCCAGCCCGGTCGCGCCCATCTTGGGGATGGATTTGCCCCCCGTGGCCAGCACCAGATTGGCGCAGGTCAGATGCAGGCGCTGCCCCTCACGCTCGACCTCCAGCGCGAATCCGGTGCCATCCTTGCGCAGATCACGCAGCGCGGTCTGCACCCAAAGCTCGGCACCGGCGCGGCTCATCTCGTCCAGCAACATCTGGATGATCTGTTTTGAAGAGCCATCGCAGAACAACTGCCCCAGCGTTTTCTCATGCCATTTGATGCCGTGCCGGTTCACCAGATCGACAAAATCCCACTGCGTAAACCGCGCCAGCGCGGATTTGCAGAAATGCGGGTTTTGCGACAGGAAGTTGCCCGGCCCCGCATACATGTTGGTGAAATTGCACCGCCCTCCGCCCGAGATGCGGATTTTCTCGCCCGGCGCCTTGGCGTGGTCGATCACCAGCACCCGCCCACCGCAACGGGCCGCGCACATCATGCCTGCTGCTCCGGCACCCAATATGATCGTATCGAACCTCATGCACCGCCCTTGGCGTGGATTTTCGGCGATGACAAGGGTGAAACCCGGCGCACCGGGCCTGAGGCAAAGGATTTAGTTGTCAGGTGAATGATTCCCGGAAAATCGGGGCCTGCGGGCGGTGACACCCTTGCACGGGGGCCGGTTTGGGCTGGTTGTCGGGATTTTGCGCGCGCGTCGCGGGGCGGGATTGGAAGAGCGCAGATCACAGAAAACCACTCCCGGGTCCGGTCAAATTGCGGCACCGTTCAGGTTGTGCAGGGCACCTGGTCCCGCCACATGTTGGGCCACCGAACAGGGTGGCGACTGGCTTGACCGGCTGAAACGGCGAGGGCCGGGCAACGTTCAGATACTTTTTGGAGAATCGATTTCCGGTACCAGTCAGCCGCTGTCGTGTCATGTCGCCCGCCCGGTTTAGCGGCAACAGGAAGCTCCAATGCCAAGGGCTTGACCGGGGTCAGCCCTCGCGCACTCCTAACGGGAAGTCTTGCCGCATCAGCCCGTCTTGCCCGCCAAGCACAAAGCGCCACAGATGCCGGGTAATTTGGCCAAATTGCACCGAAAAATATGTGCAAAAATAAAAATATGTCGACGGAAGTTCACTAAAACAATACAATAACCCTTATTATTTTGAACTTAACGCATTTTAGAAACCAAATCTCATCAGCGGGCCGATTAATGCCTCGTGATTTCCATTCAGGCCCGTGGCCCGTCCCGCGCAATGCAGCGCCATTCACACCCGTCGGCTGCATCTGCAATCACAACACGCCTCTGATGCGTGCCAGCCCGCCTGTTTTCGGGGTGGCACATTTCAACAAGTTAAAGAGTTCCGAGACACGATCATGGGTATTACTCTGAATTTGAACAATCCAAGCGACCTTCCCAAGGCGCGGCTCAGGGCGATCCTGTTCCTTGATGCATGTGATTACTCTGCCGCCGTCCGCGAGGCCGAGCTTGAAACACTGGCCAGAATCCGCCGCGATCTGAATTGCGTCAGCGATCTGGTTAACAGCTTTCGGGGCCGGGTGACCGGCCTGACCGGTGACGGGCTGTGCGCTGTTTTTCCAAGCGCGCGTGCCGCTGTCGAAACTGCGCTGGGGGTGCAGGATGTCCTGACCCATGCCCCCGACCGCTACGCCAAGGGGTATCGAATTGGGATACATCTGGGCGACACGTTCGAGGTTGACCAGCAGATCATCGGTGACGCTGTGAATACGGCGGCCCGGATCGAAAGCGTCGGCTCATCCGGCGAGGTTCTGGTCTCAAGCGTTGTGCGCAATGCGCTGCGCGGGCGGCAGGATTTCCTGTTCAACTCGATCGGGCGGCCCAATCTCAAGAATATCGGTGCCTCGCTCGAGCTGTTCAAAGTGGCCCGCGCAACAATCGACGTTCCATATGAGAAGGACGGAAAAGAACAGCCGGTTCCTGTTCCCGCCAACCCAACGGCCTTCCGGTCCGAACGGCTGTCGTTTACCTTACCGCGCCCGAATTTCGTGATCGGTCTGTTGTCTCCGGATGTAGGGGGTGGTTCCGAAACCGCGGCATTCGTGTCCAACATCGTTGCGGAACAGCTGTCCAAATCCCTTACCGAAACCGAAGCGCTCGAGGTTCAGGATTACCGGGTGCCGCAGGTTGCGCTTCCAAAGGAACCACTGTCGGCTGGGCCTGATCTTTTCCTTCAGTGTCGCGCTTCGACCTGTGGCAGCATGTTGCAAGTGTCCGCCACCGCAATGCGGTCGGAAGACAGAAAAGTGATCTGGAGCCAGAATGTGGTGGCCGATCAGGGTGACTTTCTGGGGCAGAACTGCTCGGGCCTGACATCGTTCATCAGCTATGCCACTGACGCCTTGCTGACGGCCTTGCTGAACGGGCGTCACATGCGCGACCCGGCCTCCCATCACGCGGCGAAAACCGCCGTTGCCGCCGTGCATCACCTGTTGACCATGACCGGGCCGGGGCTGGACCAGCTCGAGGCGGATATTCTGGCGGCTTACGAGCTTGATCCCAAGCCGGTCTACCTTGCGTGGCTGGCTTACGTCACGACCTTCAAGGTCGGCGAACGGTACGGAACCTGGGATGCCACACTGGAAGCGCAGGCGCGTGATCTGGCCTGCCGCGCTGTCGAGGCTGACCCGGATAACGGCACTGTTCTGGGCCTTGTCGCCCACGTGCATTCCTACGTGTTCCGAGAGTTTTCGGTGGCGCAGGATCTGGTCGACCGCGCGCTCGAGCTCAGCCCTTATCGGGCGATGAGCTGGGATTCTGCCGCCATGCTCTATTGCTACACGGATCGCCCCGCGCTGGCAGTGGAAGCTGCGCAGAAGGCACGGCTTATCGGACGGCACAGCCCGTACCGGCATCTGTTTGACGGGGCAGGATGTGTCGCCGCGCTGGTCAATGGCGAGTTCGAGAAATCCATCAGGTTCGGCGAATCCGTGATGGAGGTTCAACCGCAGTTCAAAACCGTCATGCGCTATCTGGCTGCGGCTTACGGGCACGCAGGTGACCGGCAGCGAGGCGAGTTCGCCTTGCAGCGGCTGACCAATCTGGAACCGGACATGTCGCTGGCCTGCATCCAGCAGGACCGGTTCCCGGTGCCAACGCGGTTCAGCGCGCAACTGATGGAAAGCGGCCTGTCCCGGATCGGGTTGCCGCAACACGCTTGAAGTAGGGGTAAAAGTAGGGGGTTTACTTATGTCTTACGTGTCCACGCTCAATGGTTTTGGCATGATGGCCCGACGTGGAGAGCTGATTTCCTGCAAAGTGGTGAAATTGATGAACCTTGCCGGAACCGGTGGTCTCGGTGCCTCACCGGGGGACAATCGAAAGGCGTTGGACAATTTCATTTACGACGCGCAGAGGGAAAGCTTCATCAATTATCTCAATGCCATTCATGATCTGGATCCCGAGTTGCTGGATGATGGAAAACTGCGCGAGCTTACCGCGTTCATGCAGAACGAAGAATTCATCGACCCCTTCAGGTCTGACAGCCGTGTAAAAGGTGCGAAAGACGAAGAGATCGGGAAACGCTCTGCCCTCGGCGCGGCGTCCGTCGCGATGAGCGCATCTTCGGCATTCGCACTGAACCGGAACCGCAACAGAAACCGCAATCGGAACAGAAACCGGAACCGAAACAGAAATCGCAATCGTAACCGGAACCGCAGCGATTTTGACGTCGGCGGCAGCGATGCTTCCTTCGGCTGGCGCGAGATGCGCGATCTGTGCCGGGTCGGTATGCTGCCCGCATCCGGACTGCTGGGCAAAATCTGGGAAAACATCGATCTTCTGCCGCCGCCGGGCCCTGACGAAAGCATGAAGGAAACCGAATACCTGCTGATCCTGCAAGGGCGGCTCAAGTGGTCAAATCAGGCGACGCGGCGTGAGGAAATCGTGACGCAGGCAGGCTTTGGCATCGATGAATATCTCAGTCCGCTGGGCATTGACGAAAAGGGCGGCTTTGATGCGACCCGCGCGCTGATGACGATCCTGCTGGAATTGACGAATGAAATCGGCCTGACCTACAAGAACCGCTTCAGCCGGCCCAGACCCAATATCATCCAGCCGCTGATCCGGCCCTTCCTTCCGGTGCCTTTTCATGCGGCTTACCCCTCGAACCACTCCTACCAATCTTTCGCGATTGCCGAACTGTTCTCGCGGCTGATCCCCGAACATCCGGGCACTGTCGCTTTGTTCCACCGCGCCCAGCGGATTGCTGAAAACCGCGAATGGGCTGGTCTGCACTACCCAAGCGACACAGCCGCCGGGCGAAGTCTGGCCAGAAAAACCGTGGCTTACCTGACCGAGGTTCTGGACGAACTGATGGACGAAGCACAAGACGAATGGCTGGGCTAAGGATCAACGCGAGGTGACGAAATGACCGCAGGAAACGAAGACTACGCACGATATTACTATCTCTGGCATCTGGTCGCGATCAAAGCCTTGACCGTCAAGGCGCCCCCGCCCGCTGACGGAGAGACCTGCCCGGAAATCGACAGCGCGATCTGGGATTTCACAGGCCCTGCTCTGGCCGAGGCGAAGATCGCCCTGATCGACATGGGCGTGGCCCCGCATCACCCAAACCTGAAAGCGCCGGACACCGGACCGGTTCCGGCGGACAGGGTCATTCGGGACGAAGCCCTTGATCTGGCCAGCCACCCGTTCGGCGTCAAATATGTTGATCGGTCGGCCGTTGGGGCAGGGGCAGAACATATCGAAGAACATGTGCAACATCTGTCGGGCATTCAGAACCCCTTGGGCATTCCGGGCCTGACGTCGCAGGAACAGCGGGTGATTGCCGGATTGAGATCGGGGTTTGGTGTCAAACGTTACATCGATGCTTATGATGATCGCTATGCCGGGCACGGCACCAGCTGTGCCGGGCTGGCTTGCGGAACCAGCTTTGCGGCGGATCAATTCGGCAATACCGGCAATATCGCGGCGTATTATGGGGTTGATCCCAAAAGCAGGATTATTCCGATCACGACGTCGATCTCGCCCAGCCCGGAAGAATTGATTGCGGCGTTTCTTTATGCTCTCCACAAAGGCGCGCATGTCATCCTGTTTCCGCGCGATGCCGCGAACCCGGACCACTGGCCGGGATATCGATTTCGCCCTGCCACTGGCACCGAGCCGTTCTATCCGGGTCTGGACTCGCACGAAAAGACGCGCCTGCACGAGACGAGGCGCGACGAACCCGACGGCGACGCGCGCGACATCTCGGTGGCATGGTCGGCGCTGGACAAGATCATCAAATGGGTCAGCACGAGAATTCCGGTGGTCTGCGCCGCTGGCAATGACGGTCGAAGTGAACTGATTTACCCTGCCAGCCTGTCCGGTGATCCAACCAACGGGATCATCTCGGTGGGGGCCGTCAACTATAATGGCACCCGGTCCGGGTATTCAAACCACTCTGCTGATCTGACCGTGTCCGCCCCTTCGGATGACGGTGAGATCTACAACCGCTATCAAATTCGTCTGGACCGTGATGCAGCCTCGGCCACTGACTTCCATCTGGAAAACCCGAAACATCACCTGAAACGCGACGGCAGTGGTGACGCGATCCCGATTGTCGAATTCGCGCCTCAACGGTTGGTGACCTTGGATGTGCCGGGCCCGCGGGGCTATGTCGAAGGCAGCCTTGCCGCGGCGGTCAAAACCCGAAAAAAGGCGGTGGACGATCCTGCCGGGCTGTATACTGAATTCGGCGGCACTTCGGGGGCTTCGGCCCTTGTTGCCGGGGCAATAGCGATGATGCAGCGAAAGTCGCCCAATGTTCTCAACGGGGTGCAGATCAAAGCCATCTTCAAGAACCTCGAAACATCTGCAACGCGTTTCGACAACACCCACTGGTATTGGTCCTCTGCCGCAGGAACCCTGCAAGCTGACGCGATCAACGGTTACACGCCGCCCCCCAGGGCCGAACTGTTCGGTGTGGCGGGGCTGCTGGATGTGCCGCTGCTGCTAAGCAAGGTCTGATGCCCACCTCCTCCCGTCCGGTGGCCGTTGTAAAACGGCTGACCGGCGATCCGGGCGTGCGGCGCGGGTCTTGGGCGGGAAATCCCGATTTGCCCCTGAACAGGCTGGCCTGATCGCCAAATTGCATGTAGACTCTCAGCCAGATCCCGAAAACGGGGCGTTAACGAGGCAGAGAGTGGCGGTATCTCATGACTGAGATGGTGTATGGCGCGGTCCAGGACCAGCGCGGAGAACCGATTCTACCGAAATGGTGGCGTACTATCGATCGCTGGACGATGTCCTGCGTTCTGATCTTGTTTACCATCGGGTTGTTGCTGGGGCTGGCCTCTTCACCGCCACTGGCCGGTCGCAACGGGTTCGATCCCTTCCATTATGTCGAGCGTCAGGCCTTGTTCGGCGGATTGGCGCTGATCGCGATGTTGCTGACCTCGATGATGTCTCCAACCTTGGTTCGGCGTCTGGCCGTTCTTGGTTTTCTGGGGGCCTTCGTCGCTCTGGTCTTCCTGCCGGTGTTCGGTACGGATTTCGGCAAGGGCGCAGTGCGCTGGTACTCGCTGGGATTTGCCTCGCTGCAACCGTCCGAGTTTCTGAAACCCGGCTTTGTCGTCGTGGCCGCGTGGCTGCTGGCCGCCTCACAGGAAATCAACGGCCCTCCGGGGCGGTTGTGGTCCTTTGCGCTCTGCATGGCCATCGTGGCCATGCTGGTGATGCAACCCGATTTCGGCCAGGCCTGCCTGATCCTGTTCGGCTGGGGCGTCATGTATTTCGTGGCCGGGGCACCTATGCTGCTTTTGCTGGGCATGGCCGGTGTTGTCGTTCTGGGCGGGATGTTGGCCTATTCGAATTCTGAACACTTTGCCCGCCGCATCGACGGCTTTCTAAATCAAGAGGTCGATCCCACAACCCAGCTGGGCTATGCCACCAATGCCATCCGCGAGGGCGGCTTGTTCGGCGTCGGCGTGGGGGAGGGGCAGGTGAAATGGTCGCTGCCCGATGCCCATACCGATTTCATCATCGCCGTCGCGGCCGAGGAATACGGCCTGATCCTTGTCATGATCATCATTGCGCTATACGCGCTGATCGTCGTGCGCTCGCTGCTGCGGCTGATGCGCGAACGCGACATGTTCATTCGTCTGGCCGGTACCGGTCTGGCCTGCATGTTTGGCGTTCAGGCGATGATCAACATGGGTGTTGCGGTACGTCTGCTGCCGGCCAAGGGCATGACTTTGCCGTTCGTCAGCTACGGCGGCTCATCCCTGATTGCAGGCGGTATTGCCGTTGGCATGCTGCTGGCCTTCACCCGAACCCGCCCACAGGGCGAACTTGGCGATATTCTGCGCGGACGAGGATAATGGGGAACCCTTACCTGTTGATTGCGGCTGGCGGCACCGGGGGCCATATGTTCCCCGCTCAGGCGCTGGCCGAGGCGATGCTGCACAAGGGCTGGCGCGTGCGCCTGTCCACCGACCCGCGCGGTGCGCGCTATACCGGTGGCTTTCCCCATTCGACTGAAATTGTCGAGGCGTCCTCGGCCACCTTCGCCCGTGGCGGCCTGGCGGCAAAGGCGATGGTTGGCCCGATTATCGCTGGTGGTGTCACCAGCATGATCTTCCAGATGATGCGCGACAAACCCGATGTTGTCGTGGGCTTTGGCGGTTATCCGTCGATCCCGGCGCTGGGCGCAGCGACCCTGCTGAAAATTCCGCGGATGATCCATGAACAGAACGGGGTACTGGGCCGCGTGAACCAGCTGTTTGCGACCCGCGTTGCGCAGGTGGCCTGCGGCGTCTGGCCGACGGATCTGCCCGAAGGCGCGCATGGCATCCACACCGGCAACCCGGTGCGTGCCGCGGTTCTGGACCGTGCCGCCGCCGGGTATATCCCGCCGGGTGACTATCCGATGTCGGTTCTGGTGATGGGTGGCTCGCAGGGCGCGCGCATCCTCAGCGATATAGTGCCCGGTGCGATTGCCGCGCTGCCCGAAGACCTTCGCGCGCATATCCGTGTCTCGCATCAGGCGCGGGATGAAGATGGCGAACGGGTCAGCGCATTCTACCAAGACCATGGTATCCGCGCCGACGTTCAGCCCTTCTTCGATGACATTCCCCGCCGCATGTCGGATGCGCAGCTGGTGATCTCGCGCTCGGGCGCGTCCAGCGTGGCCGATATCTCGGTCATTGGTCGCCCTTCGATCCTGATCCCGTTTGCTGCTGCCGCCGGGGATCATCAGACCGCCAACGCGCGCGGGCTGGTCCAGGCCGGCGGGGCCATCATGATCCCGGAAAATGCGCTTGACGTTCCCACGCTGACACAGCAAATCACCACGGTTCTCACGAACCCCGAAGCCGCACAGAAAATGGCCCATGGTGCCCTGTCGGTCGGGGCGCCCGATGCCACCCAGCGTCTGGTCGCTCTGGTCGAGCAGCTGGCGCAGAAGGAGACCACATGAACCCAGCAACCAAACTGCCGCAGGACGTAGGGCCGATCCACTTCGTGGGCATCGGCGGGATTGGTATGTCGGGCATCGCCGAGGTGCTGCTGAACCTGGGGTATCAGGTGCAGGGCTCCGATCTGAAAGCCTCGAAGATCACTGACCGTCTGGCCAGTTTGGGGGCCGAGATTTTCGTCGGCCAGCGCGCCGAAAACCTTGAAAATGCCGCCGTCGTGGTTGTCTCGACCGCGATAAAACCGGGCAACCCGGAGCTGGACCAAGCCCGCGCCCAAGGTCTGCCGGTTGTCCGCCGCGCCGACATGCTGGCCGAACTGATGCGCCTGCGCTCGAACATTGCCATTGCCGGAACGCACGGCAAGACCACCACGACGACCATGATGGCCGAACTGATGGTTGCAGGCGATTTCGATCCGACCGTGATCAATGGCGGCATCATCCACGCCTATGGATCGAACGCGCGGATGGGGCAGGGCGAATGGATGGTGGTCGAAGCCGACGAGAGCGATGGCTCGTTCAACCGCCTGCCCGCAACCATCGCCATTGTCACCAATATCGACCCCGAGCATATGGAACATTGGGGTGATTTCGACAGGCTGCGCGACGGTTTCTACGAATTCGTCTCGAACCTGCCATTCTACGGTCTGGCCGTCTGCTGCACCGATCATGCCGAGGTTCAGGCCCTTGTCGGCCGCATCACGGATCGCCGTGTCCGCACCTATGGGTTCAACGCGCAGGCGGATGTGCGGGCGGTGAACCTGACCTACAAGGGCGGCGTGGCGCATTTCGACATCCATCTGCAATACGAAGACAAGATGATCGAAGGCTGTACCCTGCCGATGCCCGGCGATCACAACGTCTCAAACGCGCTGTCCGCCGCTGCCGTCGCCCGTCATCTGGGCATGAAAGCTGCGGAAATCCGCGATGCGCTGGCCAATTTCGGCGGCGTCAACCGTCGCTTTACAAAGGTCGGAGAAATCGACGGTGTCACCATCATCGACGATTACGGCCACCACCCGGTCGAAATAGCCGCCGTTCTCAAGGCCGCCCGTCAGGCGACCGAAGGCCGCGTGATTGCTGTGCATCAGCCGCACCGCTATTCGCGCCTGTCCAACCTGTTTGACGATTTCTGCACCTGTTTCAATGACGCCGATGTCGTGGCCATTGCCGAGGTTTTTGCCGCTGGTGAAGACCCGATCGAAGGCGCGTCGCGCGACGATCTGGTGCAGGGCCTGATCCGTCACGGCCACCGCCACGCCCGCGCGCTGCTGGATGAAGACGACCTTGAACGCCTCGTGCGCGAACAGGCCCGACCGGGCGATATGGTCGTCTGCCTCGGGGCCGGTACGATCAGCGCCTGGGCCAATGGCCTGCCCGAGAGATTGCAAAGAAAACAAGCTGTTTGACGCGTCATTTGTTTGTCGTACAACTTAAAAGTGTGATACTCTGACCGCAACAGTCGCGTGTCCTCGGAGGGGCGAATGGACTATTCGATGATCTTTGCAGCGCTTTGGGTGATCTGCGCCACCATCGTGGCAATGTTGCCGATGCGGCTGCAATTCCCGCCGGGGTTTGTCCTGTTGGTCTGCGCACCAATGCTTATCGTGTGGCTTGGGTATGTCCACGGCTGGTTCTGGTCGGTCGCGGCATTTGCAGGGTTCGTGTCGATGTTCCGCAACCCCATCCGGTATTACTGGCGCAAATGGACAGGGCGCGAGGTCGCAGAATGACATGGTCTATCGCTCTGGCAGCCCTGTGGGGCTTTGCTGCCAACGTCCTTGCGCTGATCCCCAGCACCGACAACCACTGGACGCGCGCCTATATCCTGATCATCGTGGGCATTCCCATCGTCGGCTATGTCACCTATGAAAACGGCCCCTGGATCGGGCTGCTGGTGCTGGCAATGGGCATGTCCGTGCTGCGCTGGCCGGTGATTTATCTGACCCGTTGGACAAAGTCGAAAATGCAGGGCATGAAGGCGGCCAAAGAATAACCGGCCAACTTCAGGAGGTCTGTCATGGCGACAATCGCCACATTTGCCTATCTGCCGCTCGTTTCCTTCGTTCTGGGTGCCGCTGCCGGGTTTACGGCGGGCCGCTGGCTTGGCCTGCGCAGCCTTCTGTGGCTGATCGGGCTGACATCCGCGGTTGGTCTGGGGCTGATCGTCGTGCTGGCCGGTGTCGGAACGGGTGAAGAAGACAAGGCGTTCGGCCCGCTGGTCTGGTTGACTGCCGGTGTTCTTCCCTTCCTTTTCGCCGCGATCATGGGCGGGGTCGGTGGGCGCAGCCTGGCGGTGCGCGCGACTACATGACTCTGCTTCCCCCTGTCCTTCCTGACGTCCAGGGCCGCCTGTCCAAAGCGCGCAACCTGTCTGACCTCACATGGCTCCGCGTCGGTGGGCCGGCGGATTACCTGTTCCAGCCTGCCGATGTCGAAGATTTGCAGGTCTTCCTGCGCGATCTGCCGGATGGTGTGCCGGTTTTTCCGATGGGGGTTGGCTCGAACCTCATCGTGCGCGATGGCGGCTTGCGGGCCGTTGTGATCCGGTTGGGGCGCGGGTTCAACGCCATCTCAGTTGAGGGCAACGCCGTCACCGCGGGCGCTGCCGCGCTGGACGCGCATGTTGCGCGCAAGGCGGCGGATGCGGGCGTGGACCTGACCTTCCTGCGCACTATCCCCGGCTCGATCGGGGGCGCGGTGCGGATGAATGCGGGCTGTTATGGCAGCTACACGGCGGATGTGCTGCGCAAGGCCACCATTATCACCCGGCAGGGCGACCTGCGGGACCTGACGCCCGAGGATCTGAACTTTCGCTATCGCCAGTCCGACCTGCCCGAAGGCGCCGTTCTGATTTCGGCCACGTTCGAAGGCCCGTCCGGCGATCCCGATGACCTTCACACCCGAATGGAAGCGCAACTGAAAAAGCGTGACGAAACCCAGCCCACCAAGGACCGCAGCGCCGGATCGACCTTCCGCAACCCGGCCGGTTTTTCCTCGACCGGGCAGGCTGATGACGTGCATGACCTCAAGGCGTGGAAAGTGATCGACGATGCCGGAATGCGCGGCGCGACACGCGGCGGGGCACAGATGAGCCCGAAACACTCGAACTTCCTGATCAATACCGGCGCCGCCACCGCTGACGACCTCGAAGGTCTGGGCGAAGAGGTGCGAAAAAAGGTTTACGAAACAAGCGGCATCACGCTAGAGTGGGAAATCATGCGGGTCGGTGATCCGCTAAAAGAATAAAGCCCCGACCGTCAGACCAAAACAGGCAAATTCAGGCGACGGATCAAAGGCATAAACGCAGTACGGACCACCACATAAGGTCCGGGGACATTGAGGCGCACATTGGGTATGTCGAGCAGGACAAACCCCAAAGTGGCGGTATTGATGGGCGGCCCCTCGGCGGAACGCGAGGTGTCTCTCAGCTCTGGGCGCGAATGCGCGGCCGCCCTTGTGGGAGAAGGTATTGAAGTGGTCGAACTGGACGCAGGTCCCGACCTCTATGCGCGCCTGTTGGATATTCAGCCGGATGTGGTTTTCAACGCCTTGCATGGCCGCTGGGGCGAGGATGGCTGCGTGCAGGGGATGCTGGAATGGATGCGGATTCCCTATACCCATTCGGGTGTTCTGGCCTCGGCCCTTGCGATGGACAAGCAACGCAGCAAAGAGGTGTTCCGGTCCGAAGGTCTGCCCGTTGTCCCCAGTGTGATCGTCCCGCGTGCCGAGGTGACCCGCGCCCACGTGATGGAACCGCCCTATGTGGCCAAACCCAATAACGAAGGCTCCAGCGTCGGCATCTACATCGTCCACGAAAACGCCAATGGCCCGCCGCAGCTGTCCGAAGACATGCCCGACCAGATCATGGTCGAGAAATACGTGGCCGGGCGCGAGCTGACCGTGACCGTGATGGGCGACCGCGCCCTGACCGTGACCGAGATCATGACCGATGGCGGCTGGTACGATTATGACGCCAAGTACAAACCCGGCGGATCATGGCACGTGGTCCCCGCCGATATCCCGCAGGACATCTTTGATCGCTGCATGGATTATGCCCTGCGCGCGCATGATGCTTTGGGCTGCAAGGGTGTCAGCCGCACCGATTTTCGCTGGGATGACAGCGCGGGTGCTGATGGTTTGTTTCTGTTGGAGACCAACACCCAGCCGGGCATGACACCCACTTCGCTGGCCCCGGAACAAGCCGCGCATCTGGGCATGACATTTGGCCAGCTCTGCGCCTGGATGGTTAAGGACGCCTCATGCAACCGTTAATCGCCAGCCGCTCTCTGGAAATCCATCGCACCAAACCCCTTGCCGGTCCGGATGCCGATTTTGCCTCGGCAGATACGGAACCGCATGACACCCAGCCCATTCTGCGTCTGCGCGGGGCGCGGGTGTTTTCCCGCACCGCACGCCGCAGCGATCCGGCCCCGTCGCGCCTCAGCTATCGTCTTCAGCGCTGGATGCTGACACCGGGTATCCGTCTGGGCGTCAAGCTTGGCCTGCCGATCTGCGCCATTGCCGCGGCAGTTGGTGTCTATTTTGCCTCTCAGGACCGGCGCGAAGCGCTTGGCACGTATATCGCTGATATTCGCACCTCGATTCAGGAACGCCCCGAGTTCATGGTCAACCTGATGGCCATCGACGGGGCAGGCACCAGCCTGTCCGATGATATCCGCGAGGTCGTGCCTCTGGATTTTCCGATCAGTTCCTGGGATCTGGATGTCGAACAGATGCGCGACACGATCACCGGGCTCGATCCGGTGAAATCGGCAACCGTCCGCATCCGTCCGGGCGGCATCCTTCAGGTCAACGTGGTCGAGCGTCAGCCCGTGATTGTCTGGCGGACGCATGACGGGCTGGAACTGCTCGACGAGACCGGCGCGCATGTCAAGGAAACCACCTCTCGCAAGGACCATGCCGACCTGCCGCTGATCGCGGGCGCGGGCGCGGATGCCCATGTGGCGCAGGCGCTCGAGATTTTTCAGACCGCCCGCAGCCTGGGCAACCGTGTGCGCGGGCTGGTGCGCGTAGGTGAACGACGCTGGGATCTGGTCCTGGACCGTGGCCAGCGCATCATGCTGCCGACCGAACGCCCGGTGCGCGCGCTGGAACGCGTGCTTGCGGTGAACGAGGTGCAGGACCTTCTGGAACGCGACGTGGCCGTGGTCGACATGCGCCTTGGCCAGCGTCCCACCATTCGAATGACCAAAGCCGCCAGCGAAGACTGGTGGAATACAAAAGTGACAATGAGTAACGGGCAGTAACGAGCATGATGACCGATCTTTATCAGTCCCAACGCGCCATGCGTCAGATGCGGCGCCAGGCATTGCAACGCGGTGTGATCGCGATTCTGGATGTGGGCAGTTCCAAGATTGCCTGCCTCGTTCTGCGTTTCGACGGATCGGGCCGGCTGAGTGAAGATAACACCATCGGCTCAATGGCGGGGCAGACGGGGTTTCGGGTTATCGGGGCCGCAACGACACGTTCGCGCGGCGTACAGTTTGGCGAAGTCACCGCCATGCAGGAAACCGAACGCGCCATCCGCACCGCCCTGCAAGCGGCGCAGAAGATGGCCGATATTCGCGTCGATCACGTCATCGCCTGTTTCTCGGGGGCCAACCCGCGCTCTTACGGGCTGGACGCGCAGGTCGATCTGGATGGCCAACTGGTGTCCGAGGCCGAAGTGGGTCGTGTTCTGAACGCCTGCGATGTGCCGGATTACGGCGACGGGCGTGAAGTGCTGCACGCACAGCCGGTCAATTTTGCACTCGACAACCGCTCGGGCCTGATCGACCCGCGCGGGCAGATGGGCCAAAGCCTTGCGGTCGATATGCACATGCTGACCGTCGATGCGATGGCGATTCAGAACATCGTCCGCTGTATCAAACGCTGCGATCTGGAACTCGCCGGGATTGCGAACTCGGCCTATGTCTCGGGAATTTCCGCGCTGGTCGAGGATGAGCAGGAACTGGGCGCGGCCTGTATCGACATGGGCGGCGGTACCACCAGCGTTTCGATCTTCATGAAGAAACACATGATCTATGCCGATTGCGTGCGCATGGGCGGCGATCACGTGACCGCCGATATCTCGATGGGGCTGGGCGTGCCCGCGGCAGTTGCAGAACGGATCAAGACATTCAATGGCGGCGTTCATGCGACCGGCGCTGATGACCGCGACATGATCGATATCGGCGGCGATACCGGTGACTGGGAACACGACCGCCGCACCGTCAGCCGGGCTGAACTGATCGGCATCATGCGTCCGCGCGTCGAGGAAATTCTTGAAGAGGTCCGCGTGCGTCTGGATGCGGCCGGTTTTGAACATATGCCAAGCCAGCAGATCGTTCTGACCGGTGGCGGCAGTCAGATCATGGGGCTGGACGGTCTGGCAACCCGCATCCTTGGTCAGCGCGTGCGTCTGGGTCGCCCGCTGCGGGTGCATGGCCTGCCGCAATCGGCGACAGGTCCGGCGTTCTCGTCCTCCGTGGGGCTCAGCCTGTTTGCGGCGCACCCACAGGACGAATGGTGGGATTTCGAAATCCCTGTCGACACTTACGCCGCGCGCCCGTTCAAGCGGGCCGTCCGGTGGTTCCGTGACAATTGGTAGCCCCCTGTGCAGGGCCGCTTTGTGTGCGGCCCTGTTGCCGGGATGGGTTTCGGCCCAGACCATCATCACGCCCGAGGCATTTCTGGATGCCGCCGTCGGCAAAACGCTCACCTTCCATGAGATTCGCAGCGGCTATTTCGTCGGGACCGAGCAATTTCTGAACCGTCACATCTCGGTCTGGCGGCAAGAAGGGCAGGGCTGTGTCTATGGGCAGATCACCACGCCAAACGGTCAGATCTGCTTTCTCTATGACAACGATCCGGATGGTATTCCCGTCTGCTGGTGGCCCTTCCTGCACGAAGGCCGTCTGATGGTGCGTCTGGCCTCGTTTGCAGAAAGCGAAATCCAGGAGGTGCGCAGCATCACCGAAACCAGCCTGAACTGTCCAAGTGCACCGCTCAGTTGAAAAATTCGGTTGCAGCGCATCGATTTATCCCTCAAGATATCCACAAGGCCCGGCAGAGGCCTCGCGGCAGGACCTGAGCAGTTTTCCGCAGTGTAAATGATGGTCGATCAAAGCGTGACGAACGGCTGAGTCCTCGCGCCGGGGTCGTCTGCCTTGTGATGGTCGCCGGCGTTTCCGCTATATCTGGCAGTACCTGCGAAATGCCGCCGGTTTCTGCCTTATTTCCTCCATATTTTGTGGTGAATCGCGATTTTTGACGTGACCTTTTCGCATCAGCCCGCTAGAATCGAGCAAGGATAGGTAAGAAAAACACCGCTTTGGCGGAACATAAATACAGGCGGACAGAGCATGACATTGAATCTTTCGATGCCCGGGCAAGACGAACTGAAGCCTCGGATTACAGTATTTGGCGTTGGCGGTGCGGGCGGTAACGCTGTCAACAACATGATTGAAAAACAGCTGGACGGCGTCGATTTTGTCGTCGCCAACACCGACGCGCAGGCGCTGCAGCAAAGCCAGTCCTCGGCGCGGGTGCAACTGGGTGTGAAGGTCACCGAAGGTCTGGGGGCAGGGGCCCGTCCGGCCGTGGGTGCCGCAGCTGCCGAAGAAAGCATCGAACAGATCGTCGACCATCTGGCGGGCGCGCATATGTGCTTTATCACCGCAGGCATGGGCGGCGGCACCGGCACCGGCGCTGCTCCGATCATCGCACAGGCCGCGCGTGAACTGGGTGTGCTGACCGTGGGTGTCGTGACCAAGCCCTTCCAGTTCGAAGGTGCCAAGCGGATGCGTCAGGCCGAAGACGGCGTTGAGGCGCTGCAACGGGTCGTTGACACGCTGATCATCATTCCGAACCAGAACCTGTTCCGCCTCGCCAACGAAAAAACCACCTTTACCGAGGCGTTCTCGATGGCTGACGATGTCCTGTATCAGGGCGTCAAAGGCGTAACCGACCTGATGGTGCGTCCGGGACTGATCAACCTCGACTTTGCGGATGTGCGCGCCGTAATGGACGAGATGGGCAAAGCCATGATGGGCACCGGCGAGGCAACCGGCGAAGATCGCGCCATTCAGGCGGCGGAGAAAGCCATTGCGAACCCGCTGCTGGACGAAATCAGCCTCAAAGGCGCCAAAGGCGTGCTGATCAACATCACCGGTTCGCACGACCTGACCCTGTTCGAACTGGACGAAGCCGCCAACCGCATCCGCGAGGAAGTGGACCCCGAAGCGAACATCATCGTCGGCTCGACGCTGGATACCGCCATGGAAGGCGGTATGCGCGTGTCGGTTGTTGCAACCGGCATCGACGCCACCGAAAAAACGGCTGACATTCCGGTCGCGCGCCGCTCGATGTCCGAGCCGCTGACCCGCACCGTTTCGGCCGAAGAATACGGTCGCGAAGAAGCGCCCGCAGCCGCCGAAATGGCAGAGCCCGCGCCGCAGATGGAAGAAAACCGCGAACCTTCGCTGTTTGAAGCCGCGGAAGAGCCCGCCCAGCCGCAGTTCCAGCCGCTTGACGAGCGGGATGAGGACGATCTGCCGCCCCCGGCCTATCAGCCGCGCGTCGCCGAATTCGAGCCGCAGCCCGAGCATGTCGAACCGGCGCCCGAGGCTTTTGTTGCCCCGCGCGCGCCTGTCGCAGGTACCCCGTCGCCCGAAGCGCTCCAGCGTTTGCAGGCAGCGGTTCAGAAGGTTCCCACGGCAGCTCAGCGCGCCGCTGCGACCCGCCCGCAAGCGGCGGTTTCGCATCACGAACCCGAAGAACGCTCGCGGTTTGGCTTCAATCGGCTGATCGACCGGATGACCGGGCACGCCTCTGACACACCGGCCCAACCGCCGCGTCAGCAGCCCGTTCTGCGCCAGTCCGAGGCCACGGCACCGATTCACGATGAGGCCGACCCGGATCAGGATCGTATCGAAATTCCGGCCTTCCTGCGCCGCCAGGCCAACTGATCGCGGTAACAAAATCCACTCATGGGGTCGCCATTTGGCGGCCCTAATTCGTTTTAAAACAGTGGCTTACGAATAGGTAAGCAGGGTTTTGCCGATCTGTTACATACATGTTTCATTCGGTTACAAAGAGTGAGTTGAGCCTTGACGCGGGCTTCCTTAACTGAGTGTCCAACACAGCCCCAGAAGGCTGGACACCACTCGCCGAGGCCCATTTTGCAACATACGCTCAAATCTCCGGTCACGTTTAAAGGCGTCGGGCTGCACAGCGGCAAGCCTGCGACCATGATCCTGAAACCGGCTGCAGCTGGTCATGGCATCTGGTTCAAACGGACGGATATCCATCTGGGCGATGCGATGATCCCGGCGATTTATCACGTGGTCGAACGGACCCCGCTTTGCACCCGTCTGGTGAATGACGCCGGGGTGTCGGTATCCACCATCGAACATATCATGGCCGCTTTGGCCGGGTGCGGCGTTCACAACGCACTGATTGAAATCGACGGCCCTGAAGTGCCGATCATGGACGGGTCTTCGATCGATTTCGTCCGCGGTATCATGGCCCGGGGCGTGCGTCGTCAGGCCAGCCCGGTGCTGGCCTATGAGGTGCTGAAGACCGTCACCGCATCGCGTGAAGGGGCCAGCGCAAGCATCGCGCCCGCGGATGGGCTGATCATCGACTTTCACATCGATTTCGAAGACAGCGCAATCGGCAGCCAGACCAAGACACTGGATATGCGCAACGGGTCGTTCGCGCGCGAACTCAGCGATTGCCGCACGTTCTGCCGCCGCATTGATGTCGAAGCCATGCGCGAAAACGGTTTAGCCCTTGGCGGTACCCTGGATAACGCCGTGGTGGTGCAGGGCAGTGAGGTGCTGACACCCGGCGGGTTCCGCCGCGCCGACGAAGCCGTGCGCCACAAGATGCTGGATGCTCTGGGTGATCTCTACCTGGCAGGCGGGCCGATTCTGGGCCATTTCACGGGCGACAAGTCGGGTCATTCGCTGACCAACACATTGCTGCGCAATCTGTTTGAAACACCCGGTGCTGTGCGTCCGGTTCTGTGCACACCGGAACAGGCCGCGCGTCTGCCGGGGCAGGGCCTGATCGTAAACGAAATTCCCGAAGTCGCCTGATCAGATCAACTCTGACGACATTTGCGCCAGATGTTGCATAAGGCGTTTTGCACCGGAATTTTCTGTGCTAGACCATGGCTCAATTCGGGGCGAACCCTCTTAAGTAAGACGACAAGGATGGGCGGTATGGTTGGCAGCAAAGCGGCAGTCAGATTCGCAGGCGCGGTTCTTCTGGCAGCAGTTTTGACGGCATGTGGAAACGCAGGCGGCCTTTTTGGCAACAAGGGCGCGGACCGGGATCAGAATCTGGAAGGGTTCACACCAGAACAGATCTACACCCGTGGCGAATACGAACTGTCGCAGAATCGCTCGGATGACGCGGCCTGGTATTTCTCCGAGGTCGAGCGTCTGTATCCCTATTCCGACTGGGCCAAGCGTGCGCTGATCATGCAGGCGTTCTCGTTCCATTCCGACAAGAACTACGAAGAAAGCCGGGCCGCGGCCCAGCGGTATATCGACTTCTATCCAACGGACGAAGATGCGGCCTATGCCCAGTATTTGCTGGCGCTCAGCTATTATGACCAGATTGACGAGGTCGGGCGCGATCAGGGGCTGACCTTTCAGGCGCTGCAATCGCTGCGCACCGTGATCGAGGTTTATCCCGACAGCGAATATGCCACCTCGGCAGTGCTGAAATTCGATCTGGCCTTTGACCATCTGGCCGGCAAAGAGATGGAGATCGGGCGATACTACCTGCGTCAGGATCACTTTGTCGCCGCCATCAACCGCTTCCGCGTCGTGGTCGAGGATTTCCAGACCACATCCCACACCGCCGAAGCGCTTTATCGTCTGGTCGAGGCTTATCTGTCCCTCGGCCTGCTGGATGAGGCGCAAACCGCAGGTGCCATCCTTGGCTACAACTACCAATCCTCGGAATGGTATGACGATGCCTACAAGCTGCTGACCTCACGCGGGCTCCAGCTCAAGAGCCGTGGCAACAACTGGCTCAGCACGATCTATCGTCAGACCATCAAGGGTGAGTGGTTGTAATCGCCATGGCATTAGGCTTGGGACGCTGAAGACCCGATGCTGCGCGCCCTTGATATCCGCGACATGCTGATCATCGACCGGCTGGAACTCAGTTTTCAGCCGGGCCTGAATGCGTTGACCGGCGAAACCGGCGCGGGCAAGTCGATCCTTCTGGATTCGCTGGGGTTTGTTCTGGGCTGGCGCGGGCGGGCCGAACTGGTGCGGCAGGGTGCGGCGCAGGGCGAGGTTGTGGCCGAGTTCGAGCTTTCCGCCGATCATCCCGCACATGCGATACTGGCCGAGGCGGGCTTGCCGGGCGGGGATGAGCTGATCCTGCGCCGGATCAACACCGCCGAGGGGCGCAAGACCGCCTGGGTCAATGACCGCCGCTGCTCGGGCGATGTGCTGCGGGCGCTGTCGGAAACCCTGATCGAACTGCACGGCCAGCACGATGACCGCGGGCTGCTGAACCCGCGTGGCCACCGGGCCATGCTGGACGATTTCGCCGGGGTTTCGGACCGGCTTACATCCGTTCGTGCGGCCTGGACCGACATGTCACGCGCCCGCAAGGTGCTGGCCGAGACCGAGGCCGCTCTGGCTGCCGTCCGAAGTGAGGAAGATTTCCTGCGCCACGCGGTTGCCGAGCTGGATCAGCTTGATCCTCAGCCCGGTGAGGATGCCGAACTTGATGCCCGTCGCCGCATGATGCAGGGGGCCGAGCGTATCCGCGATGATGTCGCCCGCGCCTATGCCATGCTGACCGGGGACGGTGCCGAAGGGGCGATGTCCGACGCTATCCGCTGGCTGGAAGGTGTGTCCGGCAACGCAGGTGGTCAGCTGGACGAACCGATTGCCGCGCTGGGGCGCGCCATGATTGAACTGGGCGAGGCGCAGGATGGCGTGAACGCCTGCCTTCAGGCGCTGGACTTCAACCCCTCGGAACTGGAACAGGCCGAGGAACGCCTGTTTGCCATCCGCGCACTGGCCCGCAAACATGACGTGGCCCCGGATGATCTGGGCGCGTTTGCTGACACTCTGCGCACCCGCCTCAACCAGTTGGAAGCAGGCGACGCCGACCTGGCGGACAGACGTGCTGCCGTGGACGCGGCACAAAAGGCTTATGACAACGCCGCCGCCGACCTCAGCGCGGCCCGCGCAGCGGCTGCGGGGCGGCTGGACGCTGCCGTCATGGCGGAACTGGCCCCGCTCAAGATGGAACGCGCGGTGTTCCGGACCGAACTCACCCCGGCGGAACCCGGCCCCGAAGGGACCGACGCGGTGGCCTTTACCGTGGCCACCAATCCGGGCGCGCCTGCGGGGCCGCTGAACAAGATCGCCTCAGGGGGTGAACTCAGCCGCTTCCTGCTGGCGCTCAAAGTGTGCCTGTCGGGCGATGACAGCGCCCGCACGATGATCTTTGACGAGATTGACCGCGGCGTCGGTGGGGCCACTGCCGACGCGGTCGGGCGCAGGCTGGCGTCATTGGCGCAGGGCGGGCAGGTGCTGGTTGTCACCCATTCCCCGCAGGTCGCCGCCCGTGCGGCGCATCACTGGCGGGTTCAGAAACAGGTCACGGACGGGCAAACCCTGTCCACCGTCATCCCTCTGGCCCAACCCGACCGGGTGGACGAGATTGCGCGCATGGTGGCGGGCGACACCATCACGGACGAGGCCCGCGCCGCCGCCCGGGCTCTGCTGCAGGCCTGATGCACCCGTGGCACGAATTGGCCTCACACTGTCGCTATCTCACTTTTATTAGGGTGCTCCGTGGCTTACTAAGGGTTACGTGATGATCCCCGAGGGCCAATGACCCAGTCGACCCGCACCGTTCTGCGCAACCAGTTCAATCAGGCTCTGGCCGCGATCAAGGATGCGTGGCGGGTAATGCTGCGCCGGGGACCAAGCCAGATCCAGTTCTGGTTCATCGCGCTGGTCATCGGTATTGCCGCCGGTTTCATGGCGCTTGGGTTCCGCAAGGCCATCCGCGCGTTGCAGGCCTATCTCTACGACACCGACGACGTTCTGCTGCTGCACAGCCATGCCGAGAAACTGCCGTGGTTCATGGTCCTGATCATCCCGATCATCGGTGGGCTGGTCGTGGGCGTGATCCTGAACCGGTTCACCAATGACGGGCGCGTCAGGTCCGTCGCAGATGTGATCGAAGGATCCGCCATCACCGACGGGCGGGTCGAGGTCAAGGCCGGAATTGCCTCGTTCTTTGCCTCGCTGATCACGCTCAGTTCGGGCGGGTCAACGGGCCGCGAAGGCCCCGTAGTGCATATGGCAGGGGTCATCTCCACCTGGGTCAGCAACCGCATCCATGCCGACGGGATCACGGGCCGCGACCTGCTGGGCTGTGCTGTCGCCGCCGCCGTATCAGCCAGCTTCAACGCCCCCATCGCCGGGGCCCTGTTCGCGCTCGAGGTCGTGCTGCGCCACTTCGCCGTGCATGCCTTTGCCCCGATCGTCATCGCCTCGGTCGCCGGAACGGTGATCAACCGGTTGGAATATGGCGACGTTACCGAGTTCACGCTGGAAACGCCCGGATCGCTGCAATTCTATGTCGAACTTCCCGCCTTCCTGATCCTCGGCCTGATCTGCGGCTTTGTCGCGCTGCTGCTTATGCGGTCGATCTTCTTTGCTGAAGATATCGGCAGCCATATCCAGAACCGCTTGTCCATTCCGGGCTGGCTGCGCCCGGCCGTGTCCGGCGCGATGCTGGGGCTGATGGCGATTTGGTTCCCGCATATCATCGGTGTCGGCTACCAAACCACGATCCGCGCCCTGACCGGTGATCTGGTGCTGACTACCGCGATCCTGTTTGCGGTGACCAAGACAGTGGCTGTGGCGATCACCATGGGCGGGCGCATGGGGGGCGGGGTGTTTTCACCGTCCCTGATGATCGGCGCGCTGACCGGGCTGGCGTTCGGACTGATCGCCACTGGGCTGCTGCCGGATGTGTCCGGCACGCATACGCTTTATGCCTTTGCCGGAATGGGCGCGGTGGCTGCTGCCGTTCTGGGTGCCCCGATCTCGACCACTCTGATCGTCTTTGAACTGACCGGAGACTGGCAGATCGGCCTTGCCGTGATGGTGACTGTATCCATATCCACCGCATTGGCGTCGCGCCTTGTGGACCGGTCGTTCTTCCTGACCCAGCTGGAACGCCGCGATGTCCACCTGGCCGCCGGGCCGCAGGCTTATCTGCTGGCGATGCTGCGCGCCGGGGCGGTGATGCGCCCCATCGGGGATGACCGCTCAATCACCGCGGACGAGGCGCGCGCCCTGATCGAACAGGGCCTGTGCATTCAGGCCAGCGCCACGCTTGAGGCCGCGATGCTCTATTTCGACCGCGACGACATACCCTGCATTCCGGTTATCGTTCTGGAACAGGACGGGTCCGAGACACCCGTCGGCGCGCTCTACCATGTCGACGCGCTCAAGGCGTACAACCGGGCCCTTGCAGCCACCGCGGCCGAGGAACATTCATAAGGCTCCCGCGACCGGGACAAGCGTTCCCAAAGCCTCCGCTGAAACCCTGTCCGGCACCTCTAGATCTGCTCCACCTTCACCGAGTCTACCGGATAAAACGCCAGATATCCCTTGATCTCGGCCACGGCGGAAATCGGGTCCTCATAGCTCCAGACCGCGTTTTCGGTCACCGAGGATTTGTTGACGATGGAAAAATGCGTCGCGTCACCCTTGCCGGCGCAATGCGTCACCTTGTCGGTCTGGTCCAGAAACGCCATCGCAACATCGCCGCGCGGAAAGTAAATCACCGGAGCTTTGTCGCCTTCGTGCAGTTCCAGCGCGTTGCTCGTTTCGCCCAGAATCGCACCGCCCGAACGGACAGTCCATTTGCCCGGTGCTTTTTGGATCGTGATCTCAGTCATCTCTGGTCCTTCCGTCGACGTATTGGGGCCTCTCCTCTGCCCGTTCTATGTAACAGGCGGGTGTCAGATCGGCGCAGTTGCGGCATCCAACCACAGTTGCGCGTCATGTCCCAGCCTTGGGCGGATTTTTTCCGCGACGTCGCGATGATAGGCGTTCAGCCAGCCGCGCTCGTCAGGCGTCAACATATCCACCATGATCAGCCTGCGGTCAATTGGCACAAATGTCAGGGTACGCCAGCACAGCATCGCGCGTTCCGCATCGCCACCGGGCAGGGCCGGGGCTTCTTCCACAACCACAAGGTTTTCGATGCGGATGCCAAAGGCACCTTCGCGGTAATATCCCGGCTCATTCGACAGGATCATGCCGGGTTGCAGCGGGACATGGCTGACCTTCGACAGGCGCTGAGGCCCCTCATGCACGCTCAGATAGGCCCCGACGCCGTGTCCGACACCATGGTTGAAATCCTGCCCCGCCGCCCATAGCGGCGTGCGGGCCACGCATTCGATGTCGCGCCCGGCCAGCCCTGCGGGCCAGCGCAGCATCGACATGGCAATCATGCCCTTCAGCACGCGGGTGAAGCAGGTCTTTTCCTCCGCCCCGACAGAGCCGATGGCAAGCGTCCGCGTGATATCGGTGGTGCCATCCAGATATTGTCCGCCACTGTCCAGCACCAGCAGATGACCGTCCTGCAACCGGCTGTCGGTCTCGTCCGTCACGCGGTAATGCATGATCGCGCCGTTCGGACCCGTCCCGGCAATGGTATCGAACGAGATATCCTGCAACACATTGTCCCTGCGGCGGTTTTCTTCCAGCCGCGTGACCACCTGCGTCTCGGACAGGCTGCCGGGGGGCTGTGCGTCCAGCCAGCACAGGGTTTCGACCACCGCCACCGCATCGCGCAAATGCGCCTCGGCGCTGCCCGCGATTTCGGCCGGGTTCTTGCAGGCCTTGGGCAGGGCACAGGGGTCGCCGCCATCCACCATGGCATCACCCAACGCGTCCGCCACGATCTGCGGCACCGTGCTCAGGTCCACCTGTACCGCACCGTCCAGCGCTGCCACCGCGTCCAGAAACTCCGCAGGTTGGCGCACCGTTACCTTCGGGTCCAGATGATCCTGCACCTCCAACAGTTTCGCCGCAGCCATGAACAGATCGACCCGGCCATCGTCATGCAGGATCGCAAACCCGTGGGCCACCGGATTATAGGCGATATCCGACCCCCGAATGTTCAGCAGCCACATGATCGAATCCGGCAATGTAATCACCGCAGCCTTTCGCCCGGCCTGCCGCAGGTCTGCGGCCAGTCGGGTAATCTTGCTGTCAGCGGTTTCGCCTGCAAACTCGATCGGATGCACCTTGACCGCCTGCATCGGCGGTTCAGGCTGGTCCGCCCAAATGCGGTCCACCAGATTGCCGCAGCGCACCAGTTCGATACCTGTGCCCTCAAGCTCGCCAAGCGTGGACGAGATTTGCCCTGCCGCGTGCAACCACGGATCAAAGCCCACCTTACCACCACCGGGCAACTGCTCCTTCAGCCATGCACTCAGGCTGATGTCAGGCCACGGCACCGGCGTGAACACATCCGCAACCTGCGCCTTGACCTGCGTGCGATACCGCCCGTCGATGAACACACCGGCCATGCCGGTCAGCGCAGCACAGAACCCGGCCGATCCCGTAAATCCGGTCAACCAGGCCAGACGCTCATCCCGCGGGGCCACATACTCGCCCTGATGCGCATCCGCGCGAGGGATCAGAAACCCGTCCAACCCTTCGCGCGCCAGCTCCGCGCGCAACGCAGCCAGACGCGGCGGCCCCTGCTCGGGCCGCGCGGTCACCTCAAAGGACTGGAACATGCTACACCTCCCTCAGCCGGGCGGTCGATATCGCCGCCTTTTCATCTTTTGGGAAATACTCCCGCCGGAGGCAAGGCCAGCCTAGCTGACCTTCTTCATCCCCATCACCCGTGCCCGCGCGCGCGGATCACTGTCGAACAGGGCCGCCAGTTGTTCCGTCATCGCACCGGCCAGCTGTTCCACATCGGTGATCGTCACCGCACGGTCGTAATACCGGGTCACATCATGACCGATGCCAATCGCCAGCAGCTCGACCATCTTGCGCTTCTCCACCATGGCAATCACATCGCGCAGGTGCTTTTCCAGATAGTTGGCGGGGTTCACGCTCAGGGTTGAATCATCAACCGGAGCCCCATCCGAAATCACCATCAGAATCTTGCGCTGCTCGCGCCGCGCGATCATCCGGCGATGCGCCCATTCCAGCGCCTCACCGTCGATGTTTTCCTTCAGCAGGCCCTCTTTCATCATCAGGCCCAGATTGGGCCGCGCCCGCCGCCACGGCGCATCGGCGCCCTTGTAGATGATGTGGCGCAGGTCGTTCAGACGGCCAGGTTGCTGCGGGCGGCCATCGTTCAGCCATGCCTCGCGCGCCTGACCGCCTTTCCACGCCCGCGTGGTAAAGCCCAATATCTCGACCTTCACATTGCAGCGTTCCAGCGTCCGCGCCAGAACATCGGCGCAGATGGCGGCGATCGAAATCGGACGCCCCCGCATCGACCCCGAATTGTCCAGCAGCAGCGTGACAACCGTATCGCGGAACTCGGTATCCTTCTCGACCTTGAAACTCAGCGGAGTGGTGGGGTTCGCGACCACTCGTGCCAATCGGCCCGCGTCCAGAATGCCTTCCTCGCGGTCGAATTCCCAGCTGCGGTTCTGTTGCGCCTGCAACCGACGTTGCAGCTTGTTGGCCAAACGGCTCACCGCGCCTTTCAGCGGTTCAAGCTGCTGATCCAGATAGGCCCGCAGACGTTCCAGCTCGGCCGGTTCCGCCAAATCCTCAGCGGCAATCTCTTCATCATGCGTGCTCAGATAGACTTTGTAATCCGGGTCGGCCTCGGATGCGGGCGGTGGGGCAGGCGGCTCCAGCGGCGCTTCGCCATCAGGCATCTCGGCCTCGTCACCCAGCTCATCCTCGGCCATCTCATCCATCGAGACCTGCGCCTGAGATTGATCCTGCTGCTCTTCCTGCGTCTGCTCAGGCGTCGCATCCGCGTCCTGCTCGTCCTGATCATCCTGACCGGTGCTGTCGGGATCGGGTTGTTCCTCGGCGTCGTCCTCGGCCTGATCCTCCTGCTCGTCGTCCAACTCGTCGGGGTCATCACCCAGCTGGTCGCCATAGCCCAGATCCTTGATCATCTGGCGCGCGAACTTGGCAAACTCCGCCTGATCCGACAGCACGTCATCAAGGTTCTCCAACACGCCACCGGCCTGTTCCTCGATGAACCCGCGCCACAGGTTCATGATATTCTCGGCCGCAGGCGGCAGATCGCGCCCGGTGGCCAGATGCCGGATCAGATATCCCGCCGCCACCGACAAGGGCGCATCGGCAGGCTGCTTGCACTGGTCATATCCGCGCCGGATCGCCTCATGCCCGATCTTGACGTCGATATTGCTGGCAGTGCCGGGCATGTCCCGCGCGCCCATCGCCTCGCAGCGCGCCGTTTCCATCGCCTCGTACAAGTCCCGCGCCATATCCCCCGGAGGCGCATAGCGCGCATGGGTTGCGTCATCATGATACCGGCGCTGCAACGCCAAAGCGTCCGCCGTGCCGCGCGCAAGCAGAACCTCTTCCCGCGTCATACGCCGAGACACCTGCGGCAGCCGCATCGACTCGCCCGACAGGCCCGATGGATCGACGGTATAAGTTACCGACAGCTCAGGATCATCAGCCATGACCTTGGTGGCCTCGGCCAAGGCCTTCTTGAAGGGATCGGCAGGGTTGTCGTTCTTCTGTGCCATGTCCTTAAGCCCTCATCAAAGTGACCTGCCCGGCGCGGAAAACTGTAACGGATCCGACTTCATCTGGCCAAAAAATATCCCCGCCGGAGGCATTGCGCCCGGAACGGGCGCAATACGGGCGCTTAGCCCAAGCTCGCACTCGCGGCGCTTTCCGGCAGCTCTTCATCAAAGCAGCGCTGATAGAACTCGGCCACGGTCTGACGTTCCAACTCGTCGCATTTGTTCAGGAACGACAGGCGGAAAGCATAGCCCACGTTGCGGAAGATCTCGGCATTCTGCGCCCAGTTGATCACGGTTCGCGGGCTCATGACGGTGGACAGATCGCCATTCATAAAGGCGGTCCGGGTCAGGTCGGCCACGGTGACCATCTGGCTGACGGTCTTGCGCCCCTCGGCGGTGTTGTAATGCGGCGCCTTCGACAGCACGATCATCGTCTCGGCGTCATGGCTCAGATAGTTCAGGGTCGAGACCAGCGACCAGCGGTCCATCTGCGCCTGGTTGATCTGCTGCGTGCCGTGGTACAGCCCCGTGGTATCGCCCAGACCCACGGTGTTTGCGGTGGCAAACAGGCGGAAACACGGGTTCGGCGTGATGATCTCATTCTGGTCCAGCAGGGTCAGCTTGCCATCATGTTCCAGCACCCGCTGGATCACGAACATCACGTCGGCACGGCCCGCGTCATATTCGTCGAACACGATGGCGACGGGGTTGCGCAGGGCCCAGGGCAGGATGCCCTCGTGGAACTCGGTCACCTGCTTGCCGTCGCGCAGCTTGATTGCGTCCTTGCCGATCAGGTCGATCCGGCTGATGTGGCTGTCCAGGTTCACGCGCACGGCGGGCCAGTTCAGGCGGGCGGCGACCTGCTCGATATGGGTCGATTTGCCGGTGCCGTGATAGCCCTGAATCATCACCCGGCGATTATGGGCAAAGCCCGCCAGGATCGCCAACGTTGTCTCGGGGTCAAACTTGTAGGTCGGGTCGATGACGGGCACACGGTCGGTGGCTTCGGCAAATCCTTTGACCTTCATATCCGTCTCAATGCCAAATACGTCACGGACCGAGATATCTTCGGTGGGTTTTGCGTTTACATCGATCGATCCGTCAGCCATTCGCCTTGTCCTTATCCTTTGGCCCGTATTGCCGGGTTTGAACCCGTGTGTGGTGCAACATATTGCGGGCAAGGGCAAGGGAAAGCCGCCCGCTCGGAAAGGTGAGCAGGTTTTTCTTTCAAACTGGCCCTATTGACGCGCGGGTGATCCTCAACTGCGACGGGTACAAGACACAGATCACGCTGCGTTCCTCAATGACAGCGCGGCCTGATCGGATGCAGATGCCGAACCATGTGTCCGAAATGCTGCATGCAGGTGGGCATTCGGCAAACTATATGTTGTGGAAAGTGACCTTATCAGACATATAAAATGGTCTTATGGGGCGTTTTATAAGTGATCGGGTGTTGGTGAAACGGGAATGCCGGGTGCGGCTCCGTCTGCAATGTTGCTCTGGGTCGAGTGATCAGCAGGCGTCGATATCTGCCAGCATGGCCTTGGTGAAGCCCGGTGGCATTTAGCGTTCTTCTCCATACGGCCAAGAAAACGGGCCAGGACAGCCTGATTGTCCAGGACACGACACAATCCGCGATCATCAGCGGGTCGATGGTGTCGTTTGACGGGGGCGCGACCTTCCAGCCCTACACCTATCTTGGTCAGGGAAACTATCGCGGAACCGGACAAACCGGAGAGTTCATTCAGGTCGGCGGACAGATTTACGCCTGGGATGCCAATAACCCAACCGGTCCGATGACCACGGGCAACTGGAAGATCACCCCGAATGATCTGAACCCGACCGATCCGCCCTGTTTTGTTTCGGGCACCCTGATCGAAACGGATTGCGGCCCGCGCCCGGTCGAGGATTTGGCTGTGGGCGACCGGGTTTGCGTAGCCGGTGGGACCACGCTGCCCATCGAATGGATCGGCAAACGAACACTCAGCGCGCAAATCCTGCGCATCCGGCCCCAATACAACCCGGTTTGCATCCGGCGCGATGCGTTGGGCAAGGGTCTTCCCGACAGGGATCTTTACCTTTCTCCGCAACACCGGGTTGTGCTGGGGGGCTGGCGGGCCGAGCTTTATTTTGGCGCACCAAACGTGTTCTGCGCGGCCATTCATCTGGTCAACGATGATACCATCCGGCAGGTGACGACGGACGAGGCGGTGACATACCACCATATCGCCTGCGCCGAACATGTGATCCTCACCTCGCACGGTCTGCAAAGCGAAAGCCTGTTTCCGGGCGACATGGCGCTGAAATCGCTGCACCGCGACGATGTCGAGGAACTGCGCGCGCTCTTTCCGGGGTTGCTTTCAGACGCAGGGCCGCCCCCCCAAACGCGCCTAAGCTGCCTGACCGGGCGCGAGGCACGCGCGTTGCGAGACGTGTTCGCAGATTAGTCCAGCGTTGCGGAAATCGTGGCGCTACTGATAGGCGCGCGTACCCGGACGATACCTCGCTGTTGGACGCTATGGTGCAGTAGTTGCCAATCAGGGACCAATCAAACATGGATTGACGTCTTCATCCGCCGGGGATCACACCGGCATGGCACAGGTTTCAAGACCCGCTCATCCCACCCATTGCCCAATCGGCATGGGTCTCGATAACACTGGCCACGGACAGTGCCTTTTCCGCGATATCCTCCGGAGTGTCCTCGGCGAACGCGATGCGGGTCATCCTGTCGTGCATCGCTTCCGAGGTGTAAAACTCAAAGGCCCGCGTATTGCCGGGGCTGTTCCAGAATGCGGTAATCCAGATCGAGTCCCGCCCCGGAATACAATATGCACACCAATCGCGCCACAGACGCAGCACCAATTCGGTATCCGGGCTTGCGGCGACCTGTTCGAACAGCGACTCCAGCGGCCATCCTGCCAGGGCGAACATGCAAAGCGTATCGTCCAGACAGCCGCGTTCCCGTGCTATCTCGCGTTTCAGATATGCACGCTGGAACCGGTCCAGAACCTGCCATTCCTCGGGTGACCAGTTCTCTGGGTTGCCGGTTTCAAACCGGTTCAGGCTCACCTCCAGCCCAACGCTGGCGGGGTCTTCGTCCATGGCCAGAATCTCAAGGATCCGGGGCAGCAGGTACCCCCATGTGTCGCGGGCTATCCCCGCAGGATCACAAGCGGCAAAGAACCAGTCCTGGACGTAATGCAGGGGAAGCTCGGCAATGGGCGGTGTAAAGAAATCCGCCTCAATATCGGCGTCCATGCAGCAGCCTTCGCAAACTTCGATACTGGTCGGCTTTGGATAGGCGAAAACCCTGTAGGCTTCGCTGACGATGTCAGAAAACGGATGATCCGGCGGGATCTTGGCTTTTGGCGGTTTCTGCTCTTTGCGTGCCACGGTGCTTGCATCCAACACGGTTATTTCGGGGCAGGGGCCCGTCGGTATCACTCCTGAACGCTACGAAACCGGGATCGTTGCGTAAAGCTGTGGACGCGTGGTCAAAGCGAAAACCAAAGCTCGTCCTTGCGAAAACCACCTTTCACAAGGCGATCCGCTTTCAACACATCCGGAAACTCGTCCTCCCAGTCGCGGAACCTGTCATTTGTCACGATACGCGCCCTGCTGTCCCGCGCCGCCTGCAAGATCAGCGGATCTGCCGGCGTGCCTTTGGGCGCAACCATGACCCGCTTGGCCCGCAAGCCCAGGGCGCGGCTCAGCGCCCGGTCGTTCATGTATTCCCCTTCGACCTTGTACCCGACATTCGCGTCGAACACGACGCCCGGTTTGAACCCGGCTTGCTTCAGGCTGGCCAGAACCTGCCGCAACGTCGCCAGATCCGGGGCGCCGTCTTTCCAATGCATCACGTTCGAACCGTCCACGATGATCCACGTGTTGGCCCTGCGCCAGTCGAACCATGCCCGGATCAGAAGGATCGTACTGGCGAACACACAAAGCAGGGACAAAAGGAACAGCCAGTCCATCTCGGTTGGATAGAACTGCGCCACGACCAGCCCGCAAAGCGAGGCAAGCAACAGTAAGAAAGGCATACGCACAGTGGATGCTCCGGGAAAAGCTCTGGTTCTATTCCCTGCCACTATCGCGGGAATTGAAACAGGTTTCCAGACAGCATCCTCACAATCGTTTCAAACTGTGTAAACAACTGGCGATTGAAGGCGGCCTTACTTGAAATTCCGGCTGTCCTTGATCTGGTCCCAGGCCCAGACGACCTCTTGCAACTGCTCTTCCTGCGACCGGTCGCCGCCGTTCATGTCCGGGTGCAGCACCTTGATCAGCTTCTTGTACGCCTTGCGCACTTCGGTCTTGGACCAGCTGTCATTGGCCTCCAGAATCTCGATTGCACGGCGTTCGGTGGGGGGCAGGCGACGTCCACCACCACCCGAGGTGCGCCCCTTGTTCTGCGTGCTGTTGGCGCCCAGAACCTGATGCGGGTCCTCAATGCCCAGACGGGCCCAGGCGCGCGCCTCCGGGTCTCCCATCGGCTTGGTCTCACGTTCCCAAACCTTGTCCTTCGAGCGCTGCGCGTTCAGCTCGGCCTCGGTGGTGCCGTCGAAGAAATTCCACTTCTGGTTATACTCGCGCACGTGCTGCTGGCAGAACCAGAAATAGTCATCCAGCACATCCGGTGCCTTGGGGGCGCGGAACTTGCCCGGCTCGTCACACCCGTCGTGATCGCAGATCCGGACCGAGGTTTCGGACGCGCCCGACATGCCCCGGCGCCCACGCGGGTTCTTTTTCTTGGCGCTGGAAACGGACATATCGAATCCGAAGGGGTCTGATTTCGCCATGCTCTATCCTCACGAACGCATCTTTTCGACTCGGAGGCAGCAGTTTAGTCTAAGCAGCCGAAAGTAGAAGAGGGGGGCGGCAAAAATTTTGCCGCTGAGCAAAAAAATGAGCGTGACCGACGAAATCCGAACCCGCCTGCAAGCCGCCTTTGACCCGCATGAACTTGACGTGATCGACGACAGCGAAAGCCATCGCGGCCATGCAGGCCACAGGGAAGGCGGCGAAAGCCATTTCAACGTCCGCATCCGCGCCGCCGCATTCGCCGGTCAATCCCGTGTCGCCCGCCACCGGGCCGTGCACAAGGCGCTGGGCGACATCGTACCCCGCATCCACGCGCTGGCGCTGGATATTGGAACCTGACGCTGCGCCCTATTCTGCGCTCATCTGCGCGGATGGGGTCGAGGCCGAGATCGCATATTCCTCATCCGTCATGACGTCTTCGACCCCTTCGAACAGAGGCGTCGACAGGTAACGCTCGCCCGTATCCGGCAGCATCACCAGCATGACCGATCCCGGCGCTGCGGTTTCGGCCAGTTTCATCGCCACCGCAAAGGTCGACCCGCCCGAGATCCCGGTGAATATCCCCTCTTCCGAGGCAAGGCGGCGCGACCACTCAATCCCTTGCGGCCCCGGAATAGGGACCAGCTGGTCGTAATAGGAGTTGTCGATGGCTTCCTGAAGGACCCAAGGAATGAAATCCGGTGTCCAACCCTGAATCGGGTGCGGCTCGAAATTGGGGTGGCTTTCGGTGGGCTGGTGATCGTCGTTGCGCGTATTCACATAGCCTGACGACACGATGGCGGCATTAGCCGGTTCGGTCAGGATGATTTTCGTATCGGGCCGCTCTTTGCGCAACATGCGTGACACTCCGGCGACCGTGCCACCGGTGCCATAGCCCGTCACCCAGTAATCCAGCTGCTTGCCTTCGAAATCCGCAAGGATTTCCCGCGCGGTCGTATTCTCGTGAATATCGGCATTGGCGGCAGTCTCGAACTGGCTGGCCAGAAACCACCCGTTTTCCTCGGCCAGTTCCTTGGCCTTGGTATACATGCCGAACCCCTTTTGTGCCTTGGGGGTCAGAACAACCTTCGCGCCCAGAAAGCGCATCAGCTTGCGCCGCTCGACCGAAAAGCTTTCGGCCATCGTCACGACCAGCGGATATCCCTTGGCCGCACAGACCATGGCAAGCCCGATCCCAGTGTTGCCCGACGTCGCCTCGACAACCGTCTGGCCGGGTTTCAGCCGCCCATCCCGTTCTGCCGCCTCAATGATATTCAGCGCCAGCCTGTCCTTGACCGACCCCGCCGGATTGAACGCTTCGAACTTCACATAAACGGTCACATGCTCCGGCGCGATCCGGTTGATCCGGATACAGGGCGTGTCGCCGACTGTATCAAGGATGCTGTCATACAGGCGTGCCCGCCCCTGTGTCTGCCGAATACCCATTTCAAAGTCCCTCCCGGTTGTCCGGTTAACATGCCACAGATTTCGCTGGGTTGATAAGCACATATCGCGCCCGCAGCGCCAAACCTGCCCGCGGGCGGGCTGCTCAAACTGCGGTGCACACCGTGTTGCAGGTGTAACCGCACGTCAAACCCTGATCCGTCTCAGGCGTCTTTCTTGTCGCCCGCGGTGTCAGTGTCCTGGTCAACCTGGTCCCGGCTTTTCAACGACAAAGGCGGCTCATTCGCGTCTTCCGAAATTGGTTTCGGCGCGGCCACCACACCGGGGCCGGGGATCGGTTGGGCCAACGGGGTGTCGTCAAACTCGGGTACGTCTCCGATCACCGACGCATCGACTTCCTCGGCCACGACCCGCCGAAACACCAGCACATTGCGCCAGTTTGTGGTCGATCCGGTCAGGCCCGAGCGTTCCTCGCTGGGCAGCAGCTCGGCGCGCTGGTATTCCCAGCCGTCCTGCGCCATCTGGTTCAGAACCTGTTCGACCGAGACCGCAAAGCGGCCCTCGGCCGTTTTCACGCCCTTGGCTTTCACGCCCTTTAGCGGCGCGGGGACGACCTTGTACTCAAAAAGCTGCATCAAGTGTTCCTAAATACCTGTTCACGCCAACTTACCACGCTGACCCCCGGGTGAAAGAGCCGTCGCCCGACCGGCGGTTTTCAGCCCTGATTATTGCCGCCAGCCTGTGCCGCCTTGGTCACAACCGACAGGCACAGCTCGGTCGCCACTGCCATGTCCTGTACCGAAATCCACTCCAGCGGCCCGTGAATGCACTGCATTCCGGTGAACAGGTTGGGGCAGGGGGTGCCGAACTCGGTCAGGCGCGACCCGTCGGTGCCGCCGCGGATCGGGACCGACAGCGGCTCGATCCCCAACTCGCGGCAGGCGTCGCGCGCCAGATTAACCGGTGTCATGTCTTTTTCCAGCCAATAGCGCATGTTCCGGTATTGGTGGCTGATGTCGCAGGTGATGGTCGCGCGCGGTTCCGTGGCCTGCACCGCGGCACAGACCTGCCGTACGATGTCACGTTGCGCCTCAAGGCCCTCCATCTCGAAATCGCGCAGGATCAGCTTGATTTCCATCTCGGACGATCCGCCGCTCATGTCGGTGACATGGATGAACCCGTCTCGGCCATCTGTTGTTTCGGGTGTCATGGTGGCCTGCGGCAAGGTCTGCACGATCTTCGCCGCCAGATGGGCTGCGTTCACCATCTTGTCCTTGGCCAGTCCGGGATGGATCGATACCCCCTCGATCCGGATCACGGCGCGGTCGGCCGAAAAGCTTTCATATTCGATCTCGCCTACTTCGGCACCGTCCAGAGTATAGGCGAAATCCGCCTCCAGATCCTTGGGCAGCTGTTCGGTAACGCCGCGCCCGATTTCTTCATCCGGGGTAAAGGCAATGCGGATAGGGCCGTGCGGGATATCCGGGTTTTCGATCAGATGCCGCGCCATGGTCATCAGGATCGACACCCCGGCCTTGTCATCCGCGCCCAGCAGGGTGGTACCCGACGCCGTGATCAGATCATGTCCGATCTTTTCGGCCAGATAGGGGTTCTCGTCCGGGGACAGCACCAGATCCGGGTCGTCCGGAAAGGAAATGTCGCCACCGTTATACCCCTTGATCACCCGCGGCTTGACGCCCGTTGCATTGAACTGGGGGGCCGTATCCACATGCGCCAGAAAGCCTACCGTCGGGCCGGGTGCGGTGCCGAGGATGGTCGCGACGACCACGCTGTCACCTGTCAGCGTCACATCGCTGGCGCCGATCTCGGTCAGTTCCTGCTTCAGCAGGTTCAGCATGTCGAACTGTATCTGTGTGCTCGGCGTGGTCGCCGAGGTCTCGTCGCTCTGACTGTCGATCGCCGCGTAACGCACCAGCCGATCTTCGAGTTCCTGATCAAATCTGTTCTGCATGATACCTCACCTCTCTGGGTCGGAAGAAAGGGTGCAATCACAGGCGAAGTCAAGCCGATGAGCTGACCCCATTTCTTAAGAAATCGTGGAAATCTGATTGTACAAACCTGACAATTGCCACTGGCAGGCTTGTACAAAATGTAAGGTTCAGGAACTCAGCTTCTTGCTGACCAAATCGTTAACGGCCTTCGGGTTGGCCTTGCCGCCGGTCGCTTTCATCACCTGACCCACGAACCACCCCGCCAGTTTCGGGTTCACCTTGGCCTTCTCGACCTGCGCCGGATTGGCCGCGATGATCTCGTCCAAAGCGGCCTCGATCGCGCCGGTGTCGGTGACCTGTTTCATTCCGCGATCCTCGACGATCTGCGCCGGGTCACCGCCTTCTGTATAGACGATTTCAAACAGGTCCTTGGCGATCTTGCCCGAGATGGCATCAGAGGAAATCAGGTCGATGATCCCACCCAGCTGCACCGGAGAAACCGGCGACTCCGTGATGTCGTGGTCTTCTTTTTTCAGACGTCCGAACAGCTCGTTGATCACCCAGTTCGCGGCCAGTTTGCCATTGCGGCCCTGCGCGACCTCTTCGAAATAGGCCGCCGATTCCACTTCGGCAGTCAGCACCGAAGCGTCATAGTCGGTCAGGCCGAACTCACTGATAAAGCGCGCTTTTTTGTCGTCAGGCAGCTCTGGCAGATGGGCGGCGATATCGTCCACCCATGCCTGTTCGATCTCCAGCGGCAGCAGGTCGGGATCGGGGAAATAGCGGTAATCATGCGCTTCTTCCTTGGACCGCATCGACCGGGTTTCGCCCTTGTCCGGATCATACAGGCGGGTTTCCTGCTCGACCTTGCCACCGGCTTCGACGATGGCGATCTGGCGGCGGGCCTCGACCTCAATGGCCTGCTGGATGAACCGCATCGAGTTCATGTTCTTGATCTCGCAACGGGTGCCCAGATGCGAAAAGTTCTGTGTTTCCTGATACTTCTCATAAGCACCCGGCAAACAGATCGAGACGTTCACGTCCGCCCGCAGGTTGCCGTTCTGCATGTTGCCGTCGCAGGTGCCCAGATAGCGCATGATCTGGCGCAGCTTGGCGATATACGCCGCAGCCTCTTCCGGCCCGCGAATATCAGGGCGGCTGACGATCTCCATCAGGCAGACACCGGTCCGGTTCAGATCGACAAAGGACATGTGCGGGTCCATGTCGTGGATCGATTTGCCAGCGTCCTGCTCCATGTGGATACGTTCAATCCGCACCATGCGCGCAGTGCCGTCACCCATCTCGACCAGAACCTCGCCTTCGCCCACAATGGGATGATAAAGCTGGGAAATCTGGTAACCTTGCGGCAGGTCAGGGTAGAAATAGTTCTTGCGGTCAAAGGCCGATTTCAGGTTGATATCCGCCTTCAGGCCCAGCCCGGTGCGCACCGCCTGTTCCACGCAGAACTCGTTGATCACCGGCAGCATTCCCGGCATCGCCGCATCCACAAAAGCCACGTTCGAGTTCGGCTCGGCCCCGAATTTGGTGGACGCGCCCGAGAACAGCTTGGCGTTGGATGAGACCTGCGCATGCACCTCCATCCCGATCACCAGTTCCCAATCGTGCTTGGCCCCGGCAATGGTTTTGGGTTTGGGCATTTCGTATGTCAGGTCGAGCATGGCGCGCCTCATTTCCGCAGAAGTCTAAGCCTGCGTATTAGGCCCGGCAGGGCCTAGGGGCAAGGGGGAATCCTGAAGCGTTCAGTTCTTGGAAAACTGCAGACCGGACGATGTAAAGGTTACATCCTTGCCGCTGCGCAGTTCATCCCGGAACAAATCCGAGATAGCGCGCAGCGCGTCGCGCTGACCGCGCGCAGCAAACCGCTCGGGCGAGTTGATGCGGACCGAGTTGTTGAACCCGTTGGCGGCATGGGCCCAGATCAGGGGGTGAAGCTCGGTCAGGTGATCGCGGATCAGCCAGTTTGCGGTGTCGCGCATCTGAGCGCGGACATTGTCTGCCTTTTCGTTCAGCCCGTGACCATTCTGAATGGTGATTGCACAATAGGCCGACAACATATTGATCATCTGCTGGTCAGGGCGCAGACCTACGATATCGCGCAATCCTTCAAGGAAATATTCGACATCGACCTGTGCGCAGGCCTCTTCGTCCAAAGCGATGGCATCGAATTGCACCCACGTATATCCACCAGCGCCCCAGATATCCTGTGTCCGGACGGCATTGCGCAAGGCCTGCAATTCCAGTTCCGCGTAGCTGCCGAACCACCGGGGCAATAGATGGCTGCCCATCGCGCGCATGTGACGCTGATTGCGCGGATCCAGCGTGATCAGACGCTCGTACTCATCGGCAACGCGGGCGTTTGATTTGCGCTGCCCGGCCAACAGGGCACAACCAGCGGCCGCAATCAGAGGGCTGTCCGGTGCACCCGCCTTGCACTTGGGCAGGATCGCAGCGGCCCGGTCGAAATGAGCGGCACAGCGCGAACGGTGCAAGGGTGGAAGGGCCGTGTCCGTGGCGTTCCCGCGCCAGGCCCAGGCCAGGTCGATATGGGCCAGCGCCACAACGGCAGCGATCATCGGATCACCAGGATTGTCTGACAACTCGCCTTCCAGTTCCGAAATACCACCCAGCAAATCGTAATCGGATATGGCCTTGCCGTCCGACAGTGCATGTTCCGCAGCCAGAACCACGTCAGATCTGGCCCCGAACGCCAAAAGATCGGCAATCGGCATACCATCTGATACGGCGGCACGATCCTGATCCGCTGCACGCATTTCATCGGACAACTCGGTCCAGCGATCCTGTCTGGCCAGATAGCGCCCATGTTCGATTGTAGAATGTCCAATCAGATTGTCGCAATTCGACGTTGCAACAGGAATGTTGAGCTGCCCATGTTCAGGCAGGGCAGCGGCCAGCGCAGATTTCGTTGCGCACAGATCTTCTGAGGCGTCCGTGGGATTGGATATGGGCTGGGCAAACAGCGCCCTTAACGACCGAAACATGGTAAAACTCAAAACTGTAAAAACACTTAACTGAGTCTGAAGTCTGGCGAGGTATCAGGCTCAATTCAAGTAATTTGCTTAATAAACTTTGTTTTTTGTGTCCAATGCGCCCTTAGATCACGCAGTGTTTCAGAAAACAGTGAAATGATGACGGTTTACGCGAAAACCTGCCTGTTTCAGAATGGTTTCCAGATCCCGATGCGGCGGCAGAGACTCATCTGGCAGCCGGATTCGTTTCTCGGATTTCAGGACGATGGATACGCGAACGGAAAAGTCCCACCGGGTGTCAAATCGGAAATGGTCGATATCTCGCATCGGGATATCTCCCTTACGATTGCCCGTGAACCAGCGCACCGCATCCCGGTCCAGATGCACGCCAGCGCTGGTATTCTGGATCACGTCCCAGATTGCGGGGAGAGTGGCAAGAGACAGCAGGCCAACAACCCACCAAGCCGCGTCGAACAGGATGACCAGCGCCAGCAGGGCCGCGTAGACACTGGCCAGAATGACCAGTGTTCGTGTGTTCCGGTTGCGGCGGGTAAAGCTGTAGGGTGTCATGCGCCGAGGATGCGGGATACCATTTCCGTCGTGTCGCGCGACAGGTTCGGTGTTTCTGCAATACGAGAAAGCTGCGCGCGCATCTGGCCCTGACGCCCGGTGTCGTACCGTTTCCAGGTCTGAAAAGCTGAACACATCCGTGCCGTGGTTTGCGGGTTCACAGGATCAAGGCGGATCAGCCAATCGGCCAGCAGGCTGTACCCGGCACCATCCGGCTGGTGGAACCCTGCGTGGTTCATCGCCAAGGCCCCCATGACAGCGCGGAACCGGTTCGGGTTCTTCCAGTTGAAATCGGGATGCCCGGTCAATGCCTTCGCCGTTTCCGGTGTCGCCTCGGGTGCGGCCATGGTCACCTGCAAGCCAAACCATTTGTCCATGACCAGCCGGTCATGATGCCATTGGTCACAGAAGGCGGTCAGCTGGGCCTCGCCCTTGCGGGCACGCAACAGGCAGGACAGGGCTGTCAGTTGCAGGGTCATGTTATCCGCTTTGGTATACACAGCGGCCGCCATTGCCCCTCCGTCCAGACGAGAGGTCAGCGCCAATGCCGCGCTGCCAAGGGCGCGTTTGCCGGATTGCTCGGCATCCGGGCTGTAGGGGCCATCCACCAACGCCTCGCTGTGCAGTCGGGGCAGCAGATCCTGCACGTGCTGTGCTGTGGCCTGCCGCAGCGTTTCGACCGCTGACCAGATTGCCATCGGATCGGGCGTCTGGCCGCGTTCATGCAACGCCGCAGCCAGTTCGGATTGCGTCGGCAGCCCAAGCATCAAGGCGCGATAGGCCGGGTCCAGCGTGTCGTCGCGCAGCACGGCCAGCAGCCCGTCAAGGTAATCGGCGTCCGGGGTTGCCTCGTCCAAGATCATCCGCAGCAAGGTGTTTTGCGCCAGCGATCTGCCAGCCTGCCAGCGGTTGAACGGATCTGTGTCATGCGCCAGCAGAAACGCGCGTTCGGCGTTTGAATGATCGTGTTCCAGAATGACCGGTGCCGAGAAATCGCGCAGGATCGAAGCTGTGGGCCTTGTCGCAAGCCCGGTGAACTGAAAACTCTGCTCGGCCTCTGTCAGTTCCAGCACTTCAGTCGCGCGGACCTCATCCCCGTTTGACCCCAGCAGGCCAACGGCGACCGGGATCACCTGGGGCAGTTTCTCTGCCTGACCCGGTGTGGGATCGGTGCGCTGTTTCAGGGTCAGGGTAAAGGTCCCGTCGGCCCAATCTTCAGATACGGCCAAACGCGGCGTGCCCGACTGGCTGTACCAGCGTTTGAACTGGGTCAGGTCGCGGCCTGTGGTGTCTTCGAACACTTTCAGCCAATCCTCGATCGTGCAAGCTTGCCCGTCATGGCGGTCAAAATAGAGGTCCAGCGCCTTTGCATAGGCCTCATCCCCGACCAGCCGTTTTAGCATGCCAATGATTTCGGCACCTTTTTCGTAAACGGTGGCCGTGTAGAAATTGTTGATTTCCTGAAAGCTTTCGGGCCGGACCGGGTGCGAGAGCGGGCCGTTATCCTCGGGGAATTGCCGCGCGCGCAGGTCGATGGCGTCGTGAATGCGTTTCACAGGGCCCGAGCGCATGTCGGATGTGAACTGTGCATCGCGGAAGACGGTCAGACCTTCTTTCAGACACAGCTGGAACCAGTCGCGGCAGGTGATGCGGTTGCCTGTCCAGTTGTGGAAATACTCATGCGCGATGATCGCCTCGATCCGTTCGAAATTGGCATCGGTCGAGGTTTCAGGACTGGCCAGAACAGCCGAAGAGTTAAAGATGTTCAGCCCCTTGTTTTCCATCGCGCCCATGTTGAAGTCATCGACGGCGACGATGTTGAAGACGTCCAGATCATATTCCCGGCCATAGACATCTTCGTCCCATTTCATGGACTTCTTCAGCGCCTCCATACCGAAGGCGCACTTGCCTTCATCCCCCGGTCGCACCCACAGGTTCAACTCAACATCCCGGCCTGATCTGGTAGTGAACTGATCGGGATGGGCCACAAGTTCCCCAGCGACAAGCGCAAACAGATAGGCAGGCTTGGGCCACGGGTCGGTCCATTCGGCCCATCCTTCGCCCTTGCCCGAGGGGTTGCCGTTCGACAGAAGAACCGGCAGGTCGCCATTGATACGCACGGTAAAGGTGGACATGACATCGGGGCGATCCGGATAATATGTGATCTTGCGGAAACCTTCCGCCTCGCACTGGGTGCAATACATGCCGTTCGACATATAAAGCCCCTCCAACGCCGTGTTGTTGCCCGGATCGATCTCAACTTCGGCTTCCCAGAGGAACGGGGTGTCGGGAACATGGACGGTCAGGCCCTTGTCCGTGACATCAGGCGAAACTTCGGTTCCGTTGATGGACGCGCGGATCAGGTTCAGATCCTCGCCGTGCAGAAAAAAGGTGCGGTCGGTCGCGTCGGGGTTTGGACGAAACGCGATACGCGACTTGACCCGTGTGGCATGTGCAGACAGATCGAAGGTCAGGTGCACGCTGTCCAGCAGATAACCAAACGGAGTGTAGTCTTTCAGGAAGATCGTGGTGGGGGCAGCGTCGCGCATGGGGGCCTCGCATCGGTTCGTGTCTGGCGCGACGTTAGGGGCATCGTTCCAGAGCTGCAACTGGCCCCCGCCATTCCCTTGATGTTTTTGAAACAGCTTCCGTTCGATCCGAATAACCCAAACGCTAAGTCGAAAGTTGCCTATCGGAAACTTTCGGCCTAAGTCACTTACGCATACAATGGCACACAATCGCAGGAGAGCAGGAAGATGAGTGGCAGACAAACCCTGAGCGGGCTGCAGATCGATCCAATACTGGCAGAGTTTATCGAGACGCAGGCATTGCCGGGTACGGGTGTGTCGGCACAGGATTTCTGGGCGGGTCTGGCGCGACTGGTGTCTGAACTGGGGCCGAAGAACCGCGCGCTTCTGGCCAAGCGGGCCGAGATACAAGGGCGCATCGATGGCTGGCATATTGCGCGCAAGGGTCAGAGCAATGATCCCACTGACTATCAGGCTTTTCTAAAGGAAATTGGTTATCTGGTCGAGGAAGGCGACGGGTTTCAGATCGACACGACGCATGTCGACCCCGAGATTGCGCTGACGCCGGGTCCGCAGCTGGTTGTGCCGATCACCAACGCGCGCTTTGCGCTGAACGCGGCGAATGCGCGATGGGGCAGCCTGTATGATGCGCTTTATGGCACCGATGCGATAGGCGATCTGCCAACAGGTGGTGGGTATGATGCGGCGCGCGGTGCACGGGTGATTGCATGGGCGAAAGCCTTTCTGGATGACGCCGTGCCTCTGGCTGGTGGGTCTTGGGTCGACGTGTCGGGACTGCATGTCGAAGAAGGTGTTCTTTCCCCAGCACTGGCAAACCCTGCTCAATTTGCTGGTTTCGGTGGCGCGGCAGACAAGCCGGATTTTGTGCTTCTGAAAAACAATGGCCTGCATATTCAGATCATGATCGATCCGACTGGCGCTATCGGTGCCACTGATCGCGCAGGTATCGCCGATGTCCGGCTGGAATCCGCCCTTTCAACGATTATGGACTGCGAGGACTCGGTCGCTTGTGTTGATGCGGCAGACAAGGTCGTGGCCTATGGCAACTGGCTGGGCCTGATGAAGGGCGATCTGACCGAAGACGTCACCAAGGGCGACACCAAATTTACCCGCAAACTGGCAGAAGATCTGACCTTCACCACACCGACGGGTGAGCAGGCGACCCTGAAAGGTCGTTCGCTGATGCTGGTGCGGAATGTCGGCCACTTGATGACGAACCCGGCCGTTCTGGACGCCGAAGGGCGCGAGATTGGCGAAGGGCTGATGGACGCGCTCTGCACCACTCTGATCGCAATGCATGACCTGCAACGGGATGGGGGTAACTCGGTCGAAGGGTCGGTCTACGTGGTGAAGCCCAAGATGCACGGTCCGGAAGAGGTTGCCTTTGCGGTCGAGATTTTCGACATGGTCGAAGACATCCTTGGCCTGCCGCGCAACACCGTGAAGCTGGGGATCATGGATGAGGAACGCCGCACGTCGGTGAACCTGAAAGAGTGCATTCGCGCCGCAAAATCGCGCGTGGCTTTCATCAATACCGGTTTTCTGGATCGCACTGGCGATGAAATTCACACTTCGATGGAGGCTGGGCCGATGCTGCCCAAGGGCGACATCAAGAACACGCCCTGGATTGCGTCTTATGAAGACCGCAACGTCGATATCGGTTTGGCCTGCGGCCTGAAAGGCAAGGCGCAGATCGGCAAAGGCATGTGGGCGATGCCGGACCGGATGGGCGATATGCTGGAGCAAAAGATTAGCCATCCGCAATCTGGCGCCACCTGCGCCTGGGTGCCGTCGCCTACAGCTGCAACGCTGCACGCCACACATTACCACAAGGTCAACGTACTGGCCCGTCAGGACGAGATCGCAGCGGCGGGTGCCCGAGGTACGCTTGACGATTTGCTGACCATTCCTCTGCTGGGGGGCCGCAATCTTGGCGAGGCGGAAATCTCCCGCGAGGTCGAGAATAATGCACAAGGCATTCTGGGCTATGTCGTGCGTTGGGTCGATCAGGGCGTGGGATGCTCCAAAGTCCCCGACATCAACGACATCGGGTTGATGGAAGACCGTGCGACCTGCCGGATTTCGTCTCAGGCGCTGGCCAACTGGTTGCATCACGGCATTGTCGACGAAGCGCAGGTGATGGCTGCGATGCAGAAAATGGCGGCTGTCGTGGATCGCCAGAATGCAAGTGATCCGGGTTATGTCCCGATGGCGCCGGGCTTTAACGGAATTGCATTTCAGGCGGCTTGTGACCTTGTGTTCAAAGGCCGTGTGCAGCCCTCGGGCTACACCGAGCCGGTCCTGCACGCGCGCCGTCTGGAATTGAAGGCGGCCACAGCGTAATACAAAGGGGGCGATCCGCCCCCTTTCTTCTTTCGACATGCAGACACAGGAATGCACATGGAAGTTTCCCTTCGCAAAGCCCGCACCATTATCCGCAAAGCGCTTGAGAAAGGCCGCGAGATGGAGCTGAAGCCACTTTCGGTGGTTGTTCTGGACGCAGGCGGCCACGTCATCGCGTTCGAGCGTGAGGATGATGCAGCACCGGGCCGCTTTGCGATCGCGCATGGCAAGGCATATGGCTCTGTCATGCTGGGCATGGCGGGCACGGCACAGATGCAACGGGCCGAGGCGCAAGCCTACTTTATGGCGGCGGTAAACGGAGTGTATGGCGGGCAGGTCGTACCAGTTCCGGGCGGGGTCCTGCTGCGGGGTCGAAAAGGGGACGTGATCGGTGCCGTAGGGGTGACCGGCGACACGTCAGAAAACGATGCTGCCGTTGCGATGGCGGGAATTGAGGCCGCCGGGTTGGACGGCGAGATTTAAGTCCGACCATTGAGAGCAGCTCCGTCAAAGCAATGACTTGGCGCATGTTTCCGACTTGAAGTTTTAGGCGGGGAAAACGAGCCGTGACTTGACTGATCGCGGGGGGGTATTTGTGCACCCCTGAACACGTCCCTGCGCTGTCACGCAGGAGGTGTATTCTTGCACGACTGTGAAGCTGCGGTTAGCTTCCTTTTCAAGGGGATGAATAACAAGGAAAGCGGAATGTCTCGACCCGTTGTTGGTATTATCGGCAACTCATACCTCATGAACGATCAATACCCGACCCATGCAGGGGGGACGATGAATTCGGACGCTGTGGCGAACGTATCGGGATGTTTGCCGCTGCTGATCCCCGCCGATCCCCGTTATGTGTCGGTTGAGGAGTTGCTGGAGGTTTGCGACGGCTTTCTTCTGACCGGCGGTCGCCCCAATGTGCATCCCGAAGAATATGGTGAACCTGCAACCGAGGCGCATGGAGAGTTTGACCGCGCGCGTGACGCGATCACCCTGCCGCTGGTTCGGGCCTGTGTGGAACGGGGTCAGCCGTTTCTGGGCATATGCCGCGGATTTCAAGAGGTCAACGTGGCCATGGGCGGAACACTCTATCCGGAAATTCGCGATCTGCCGGGGCGGATGAACCACCGGATGCCGCCCGATGGTACACTTGAGGAAAAATTTGCGCTGCGCCACGTGGTGAAACTGACGGAAAACGGTGTGTTCCACGACTTGTTTGGTGCGCAGGAGGTCATGACAAACACGCTGCACGGGCAGGGGATCAAGTGCATCGGACAGCGTGTGGTGATCGATGGGCATGCGCCGGATGGAACGCCCGAGGCGATCTACATCAAGGACGCGCCCGGATTTACGCTGTCCGTGCAATGGCATCCCGAATGGGATGCGATCAACGACCCGGTTTCACGCCCCTTGTTCGAAGCCTTCGGCATGGCTGTGCGGGGATGGGCGGCGGGGATTGCCTGTCAGGCAGTTCAGAAAACAGCCTGACTTGGGCACCGGACCGTGCGGGCGCGCGACGGACCGGTGCAGGGGAAGGTAAATGGCAATCAGACCAGCAGATTGAACTGATTGACCAGCGGCAGGCTGCGCGCGCGTTTTCCCGTCAAATCAAACAGGGCGTTGCCCAGTGCGGGCATCGAGGGGGGCGTGCCGGGCTCACCAGCGCCGCCCATATGGCGATTGGTCTCCAGAACGCGCACCTCGACTTGTGGCGCAGTATGCATACGAAGGGCGTCATAGTCGGGAAAGTTGAACTGCTCGACTTCCCCGTCGGCAAAGGTGATCGCGCCGAAACACGCAGCCGACAGGCCATACATCATGCCGCCAAACATCTGTGCCTTGACGTTTTCCGGGTCCAGCGCCAGCCCCATGTCGCAGGCGATCCAGACCTTGTGGATGCGGATGGCACCGTCTTCGTCGACCACTTCGATAACCTGAGCCACCGGAGTGCCGAAGCTGTAGGTGAAGGCCACGCCACGGCCCACACCGTCAGGTGTTTTTCCGGTCCAGTTGGACATTTCCCTGACCGCCTCCAGACATCCGGCAGACGGGGCATGTTCGGTTCTCATCAGTTCTAGCCGGAAGTCCAGCGGGTCGCGCCCTGCGGCATGGGCCAATTCGTCCATGAAGGTCTCGTGGAAAAAGCCGTTGTGGCTGTTGCCGACCGAACGCCAGAAGCCCACCGGGACAGCCAGATCAGCGACGTGGCCGCTCATCCGGTAGTTTGGCACGGCGTAAGGCTGGTTGAAGAACCCTTCGACCAGCACTTTGTCGGGTCCGCCTCCGGGGAAGCCGGTGTAACGCTCGACCGCCTGTTGCGTGCAGGACTGCGCTGCAACCTTGCCGTCAATAAGAACGGCCTTGCCGTCCTGAACAGCGCCGCGCATCCGGGCGATGGCGCCGGGGCGGAAGTAGTCATGGCGCATGTCTTCTTCGCGGCTCCAGGTTGTCTGGACCGGTGTGCCAGGCATGGCCATGGCGACCTTGGTGGCGATTTCTCCGAAATCCAGTTCGCCCCGGCGGCCAAACCCTCCCCCCAGATAGGTGGTGTGAATCTGAACAGCCTCAGTGTCCAGATTTGCGGTATTCGCAGCGCGAAAACGGATCAGCGTCGGGGCTTGATTGCCGCACCACAGTTCCAGAGCGTTTCCGGTATAGAGCGCGGTGGCATTCATCGGCTCCATCGTGGCGTGCGCCAGATAAGGCACTTGGTATTCGGCAGTGACCTCGGTTGCGCCATCCGGCGTCACGCTGACATCGCCATCATCGCGCATGGTCGAGTTCGGCGCGCCGTCAAACGCCTCTGCAATCTTTGAGAAAATACCATCGGTATCAGGTGGATATGGCGCATCGCCCCAGTCGATCTCAACAGCCTCAACAGCCTGATTGGCCAGCCATGTGTTGTTCGCGATCACGGCAACACCTGTGCCCAGATCAACAACTTTTTCGACCCCGGGCATGGTTATTGCAGCACTGTCGTCAAAGCTGTTCATCGCGCCGCCCAGTTTGGGGTTCATGCGCACGGCAGCAAATTTCATACCGGGCAGGCGAACATCGATACCGAACTCGGCAGTGCCTGTCACTTTGCCCACCATATCCAGTCGCGGTTGTGTCCGTCCCAGATAACGCCATTCGGACGGGTCTCGTAAAGGTACCTCGACGGGTTCCAGTCCGGCCGCTTCCACTGCAAGATCGGTATAAGCGATCTTGTCACCGGTCGGCGCGATGACATGGCCTGAAGCTGTTTTCAGATTCGAGGGGTCGATACCCAACCGATCAGCGGCGGCGCGTTTCAGCGTTTCACGGGCCGAAGCACCGGCTTGCCGCATCCTCTCGAACCCGTCCTTCATCGAGGTGGAGCCGCCTGTGACTTGCAGGCTAAGTGCCTTTCCAAGAACACCCAGTGCTTCACCTAAGTTGTGCTGGAAGTCCGAGATGTCGTAGCCCTTGCTTGGCAGTCCCTCGCCCATCATGGCTGAGTTGTAATAGGCGGCGGCTGCCGGACCGTGCAGAACGGTGATCTGATCCAGATCGACATCCAGTTCTTCGGCGATCAGCGCGGCCCACGTGGTTTTCACGCCCTGTCCCATCTCGGCACGGGGCGCGAACAGGGTGATGCCATTCTGATCGATCAGCACGAAGGGGTTCAGGGCCGCTTCACCCTCTTTCGGTTTCAGCGGGTTGGGGGCAGGGCGGGTGACATAATACGCGCCAAAGGCGACGCCGCCGACAATTGCGGCTGAGCCGATCAGGAATGTGCGGCGGATAATTTTGCCAACAGAAGCCATCTCTTACGCCTCCTTCAACTTGGAGGCTGCGTCGTGGATCGCGGCCCGGATGCGGGGGTAGGTGCCACATCGGCACAGGTTTCCCTGCATCGCCTCATCGATCTCTGCGTCCGTGGGCGCAGGGTTTTCCGCAAGCAGGGCAGCGGCCTGCATGATCTGGCCCGACTGGCAATAGCCACATTGCGCCACCTGATGATCAGCCCAGGATTGCTGGATCGCAGCCAGTGCTTCTGGCGTGCCAACGCCCTCGATTGTGGTTACGTCACCCCAGACATCCGACAGCGCCACTTGGCACGAACGTACCGCCTCGCCATCGATATGAACCGTACAGGCGCCGCAAGCGGCGACGCCACAGCCAAACTTGGTGCCGGTCAGGCCAACCTCATCCCTCAGAACCCAAAGCAGGGGGACATCATCCGGCAGGTCGATCTGATGAGGGGTTCCGTTAATCTTCAGGGCCGTCGCCATGGCGCACCTTTTGTAACTGTGGCAGGTTCTGACATAATGGTTGTAAAGTGTCAGTCTGTCAATTGACAAATTAAACAAAAAATGTCAGAGATTTGCGCATGAAAGATACGAGTGACGAATCCCGGCAGAAAGCGATCCTAGCATCTGCTTTTCAGGCCTTTTCCGCATACGGGTTCCGCAAGACCTCGATGGATGACATTGCGCGCGGTGCGGGGATGTCACGGCCAGCGGTTTATCTGTATTACAGGAACAAGGAAGCGATCGTTCGCAAGCTGACTGAACGACATTACGAGGAAAAGTCCGCAGTGGTGGCCGCGGCGCTGAACAGCGAAGGCTCGGTTTCAGAACTTGCCAGAAAGGCGATCCACGCCCAGACCGAGGGCATGGCTGCGATTTTGGCGTCGCCGCATGGGCTTGAGATGCTGGACACGACCAAATCCATGGCCATCGACATTGTCGAACGGGGCGAAGGTGAACTAACCGCGCTTTATGCCGAATGGCTGAGGCGAGAGCAGGGTGCTGGCCGCGTTCGTCTGTTCGACACGCCTGAAGAAACGGCGAAAACACTTACGGTCACGCTGAAGGGGATCAAGCTGACTGCGTCAGACGCCGAGGAATTTGAAAGGCGCACCAACCAGTTGGCGGCCCTGATCGGGGCCGGGCTGGAAATCAGGTAACGCGCTGCCGAGTTTTGTACTCGGGCGTGTCCCAAAGCTTGTTCTGCATGACATCCGCCAGAATCCCGACTGCACGCTCGACATCGCTTTCATCGATATACAGCGGCGTGAAACCAAACCGCATTGTGTCAGGTGCGCGGAAATCTCCGACGACACCACGCGCGATCAGCGCTTGCATCGCGGCATAGCCTTCCTTGAAGCGGAATGAAACCTGACTGCCACGCTGCTCGGGCGCGCGCGGACTGTCCAATTGCAAGTCTGGGCAGGTCGCCTCGACCTGACGAATGAAAAGCTCGGTCAATTCAATGGACTTGGCGCGCACATCCGCCATGTCGGCCATATCCCAGATATCCATGGCCGCCGACAGCGCGGTCATTTGGATGATCGGAGGTGTTCCCACGCGCATACGCTCAATCCCGCTTCCGGGGCGATAGTCCAGGTCAAAGGCAAAGGGCTCTTCGTGCCCCAGCCAGCCGGACAGGGCCGGGCGCACACTATCTGCCAGTCGGGGCGCAACATAAATGAACGCGGGCGCACCGGGGCCGCCATTGAGGTATTTATAAGTACACCCGACTGCGAAATCCGCATTGCACCCTGCAAGGTCAACGGGGATGGCCCCTGCGGAATGCGCCAGATCCCAAACCGTCACGACACCGTTGGCGTGGGCCAGTTCCGTCAGTGCCTTCATGTCGTGCATCCGGCCCGTGCGGTAATCCACTTCGGTCAGCATCAGGACTGCGACCTCTTCGGTGATTGCATCTGCGACGTCCTGCGGGTCGACGACGCGCAGTTCGTATGGGCTCCCAAGGGATCGCAGCAGGCCATCGACCATGTACAGGTCTGACGGAAAGTTCCCATTGTCGGAAAGCACAACTTTGCGGGTCGGGTTCAGTTCAAGGGCAGAGGACACGGCCTGATAAACCTTGATCGACAGGGTATCGCCGGTCACGACGCTGCCTGGCTCGGCTCCGATCAGGCGGCCAATTCGATCTCCAAGCCCCATGGGAAGGCCCATCCAACCGGCTTTGTTCCAGCCGGTGATCAGCATTTGCCCCCATTCCTCGGTCAGCATGTTCTGCACACGAGACGCAGCCGTTTTAGGCAGCGGGCCCAAAGAGTTGCCGTCCAGATATATCACGCCCTCGGGCAGGTCGAACATGGCTTTGGTTGCTGCAAAATCGGTCATGAAGGCTCACTCACTTGTGTGGTCGTCTTTTGTTGCATTTGGGGTAGCCGATCCTGACATGTCTGTCTATCGATGCGACATACTGGTCTTTTGCCAATCTGGTCGAAAAACGGTAGGACGTCGGTCAGAAGCGACATATACCCGACTCTGTCGTCGTTCATGAGGGCTTAGAATGCGCTGGATAGATGTACCGCCAGTTTGGTTGATCGCTTTTGCGGTGCTGGCATGGGCACAAGCCAGATACATGGCGCTGGGCCTGTCACTTGAGAGCGGCCTGACCGACCTTGTCAGTGGAGTTCTGATCGGCGGAGGTGTTCTGATGGCCGTTCTGGCCATTGTCGAGTTTCGCCGCCACAAAACAACCGTCATTCCCCATGAGACACCGACCGCGATGGTGCAAACGGGCATCTACAAACGCAGTCGAAACCCGATCTACGTCGGGGACGTACTGATTCTTGCGGGTTTGATTCTGCGGTTTGACGCCGTGTTGTCACTGGTTTTGGTTCCGGTCTTCGTCTGGGTGCTGGAGCGCCGGTTTATCCTGCCGGAAGAAGACCGCCTGCGCCGGCAGTTCCGCACGGATTTCGCACGCTATGAACGCAAGACGCGGCGTTGGATCTAAGGTGGCAGATTTTGTGATGGTACCAAAAAAATGCTGCGCTTGCGAAATAATGTTGCGCAGGATACATCTTTGCTTAACAAAGAATACCGACCACCCGCTCGGACAGAGTAAAAATTAGGGGGACTGCCAGTGAAGATAGGCACGCCAAAGGAAATACTGGACGGTGAGAACCGGGTTGCAATGACGCCCGACTCGGCCGTGCAATTGCAGAAACTGGGCTATGAGTGCCTGATCGAGAAAGGCGCGGGCGCGGCTGCCGGTTTTTCGGATGCCGCATACGAGGCCGTAGGCGTTGAGGTGGTCAAGACCGCAGCGTCGCTGTGGAAGACCGCGGATATCATTGCCAAGGTTCGTATCCCGACTGAGGCCGAACTGAAACGGTTGACCAAGGGCAAGACCCTGATTTCGTTCTTCAATCCTGCGGGCAACGAAGAAGGAATGGAACTGGCCAAATCCAAAGGCGCCAACGTGATCGCCATGGAGATGGTGCCACGCATCTCGCGCGCGCAGAAGATGGACGCGCTGTCGTCGATGGCAAATATCGCAGGCTATCGCGCCGTGATCGAAGCAGGCAACAACTTTGGCCGTTTCTTCACCGGCCAGGTGACCGCCGCCGGTAAAGTTCCTCCTGCCAAGGTGCTGATCGTTGGGGCCGGTGTGGCCGGTCTGGCCGCAATCGGGACGTCCACGTCGCTGGGCGCGATCACCTACGCGTTCGACGTGCGCCCTGAAGTGGCCGAACAGGTCGAATCGATGGGGGCTGAGTTCGTCTATCTGGACTTCGAAGAAGAGCAGCAGGACGGCGCGGCCACAGGCGGGTATGCCTCGGTCCAGTCGGAAGAATTCCGCAACGCGCAGCTGGCCAAGTTCCGCGAACTTGCACCCGAGATGGACATTGTTATCACCACCGCCCTGATCCCCAACCGTCCGGCGCCCAAGCTGTGGCTAGAGGATATGGTCAAGGCGATGAAGCCGGGTTCGGTCATCATCGACCTTGCAGCCGAGCGTGGCGGTAACGTCGAAGGCACCGTGCCGGATGAGAAAGTTGTCACCAACAATGGCGTGACCATAATCGGTTACACCGACTTCCCCAGCCGGATGGCGGCACAATCCTCGTCGCTTTATGCCACCAACATCCGTCACATGATGACAGACCTGACGCCCGAAAAGGACGGTCAGATCAATCACAACATGGAAGACGATGTGATCCGCGGCGCGACCGTGACGCATGAAGGTGAAATCACCTTCCCGCCACCGCCGCCCAAGATTCAGGCGATCGCCGCACAGAAAAAGCCCGAGGTCAAGGAACTGACCCCGGAAGAGAAAAAGGCGCAGGAGATTGCGGCCTTCAAGGCGCAGACCAGGCAGCAGTTCACGTTGTTGGGTGTTGGTGGCGCGCTGATGCTGCTGGTGGGGCTGGTTGCCCCGGCCAGCTTCATGCAGCATTTCATCGTCTTCGTGCTGGCCATATTCGTGGGCTTCCAGGTGATCTGGAATGTCTCGCACAGCCTGCATACGCCGCTGATGGCGATCACCAACGCGATCTCGTCGATCATCATCGTTGGGGCCTTGATGCAGATCGGATCGGGGTCGTTCCTGGTCATTCTGCTGGCGGCACTGTCTGTCTTCATGGCCGGGATCAACATCTTCGGCGGCTTCCTCGTAACCCGGCGCATGCTCGCCATGTTCCAGAAATCTTAAGGAGGCCGGGCACATGGAATTTGGCTTCACCACTGCCGCCTACGTCGTTGCGGCTGTTCTGTTCATCCTTTCCCTTGGCGGATTGTCGAACCAGGAAAGCGCCAAGCGCGCGGTCTGGTACGGCATCGTCGGTATGGCGCTGGCGGTCTTTGCCACGCTGGTTGGCCCCGGTTCGGGGCTGTGGCTGCTGTCGATCCTGCTGATCATTGGCGGCGGTCTGATCGGTCAATACGTGGCGCAGCGCGTCCAGATGACCGAGATGCCGCAGCTGGTCGCCGCGATGCATTCACTGGTCGGTCTGGCGGCTGTGTTCGTCGGCTTCAACGCGCATTTTGAAATCGGCAACGTGGCACAAGTCATGGCAATTGTGGATACGGCGAAAGAGGCGGATCTGCATGATCTGGGCACCTTTGCCAAACTGATCGCCAAGAAGACGCCGGCCGAACTGGCAATCCTGCATGTGGAACTGTTCCTAGGCATCTTCATTGGTGCGATCACCTTTACCGGCTCGGTCGTGGCCTATGGCAAGTTGGCGGGTAAGTTGACTTCGGCGGCGACGAAGCTGCCCGGCGGTCATGCGCTGAACGCGGCGGCAGCGGGTCTCTCGCTGATCTGTCTGATCTGGTACACTGCGTCTGGCGGGCTGTTGCCGCTGATCCTGATGACCCTGGCGGCGCTGTTCATCGGTTATCATCTGATCATGGGCATCGGTGGCGCGGACATGCCGGTGGTTGTGTCGATGCTGAACAGCTATTCGGGCTGGGCCGCCGCGGCGATTGGTTTCTCGCTTGGCAATGACCTGCTGATCGTGGTCGGTGCGCTGGTGGGCTCGTCGGGTGCGATCCTGTCCTACATCATGTGCAAGGCGATGAACCGTCACTTTGTCAGCGTGATCCTGGGCGGATTTGGCGGCACTTCCGGTCCGCAGATGGAAGTTGAGGGCGAGCAGGTGGCCATCGAGGCGGATGGCGTTGCTGCTGCCCTGAACGATGCCGACAGCGTGATCATCATCCCCGGCTATGGGATGGCGGTTGCGCAGGCACAGCAATCGGTCAGTGAACTGGTCCGTAAGCTGCGCGCCAAGGGTAAAGAGGTACGTTTTGCGATCCACCCGGTCGCGGGTCGTTTGCCGGGCCATATGAACGTGCTGCTGGCCGAGGCGAAGGTGCCCTATGACATCGTTCTGGAAATGGACGAGATCAATGACGACTTCCCGGATACGGATGTGGCCATCGTTATCGGCTCGAACGACATCGTAAACCCTGCGGCGCAGGAAGATCCCAACAGCCCCATTGCCGGTATGCCGGTTCTGGAATGCTGGAAGGCCAAGCAGGTCTTCGTGTCCAAACGTGGTCAGGGTACAGGGTATTCGGGTATCGAAAACCCGCTTTTCTTCAAGGAAAATACCCGCATGTTCTATGGCGACGCCAAAGCGTCGCTGGATAAGCTCCTGCCGATGATCGAGTGATTAACCGGTCTGATCCAATTGCAAAGGGCGCCTTTGGGCGCCCTTTTCTTTTTTTGTGCTGTTGGGGGCTTTGCCCCCAAACCCCCAGGATATTTATGGCCAGATGAAGCAGGCGGGTTGTGATATACTCGATGCACGTGTGGTAGGAGCGAAACATGCAGAAAGTGAACGGTATTGGGGGCGTATTCTTTCGGGCCAGTGATCCCGAGGAATTGAGCCGTTGGTACGAAGAACATCTGGGCGTAAACCACTATGATCCGGTGCCCTGGAAGCAGCGCGAAGGGTATACGGTGTTTGCGCCGTTCGCGCAGGACACCGAGTATTTCGGAAACCCGGATCAGCAATGGATGATCAATTTTCGGGTCGACGATCTGGGCGCGATGATACAGCAGCTTGAAGCTGCCGGAATCGCTGTTGAGACCCGCCCCGACTGGGACAGTGAGATCGGAAAATTCGCGCGGCTTCACGATCCGGAAGGAAATCCGATCGAGCTGTGGCAGCCAAATCAATGAGATAGTCGGTTTGTATACCTTTGTATTCGTGTAAGTATATGAAATAAAATAAGAATTGATGTCTCCGAGTTGTGACGTATAGTGCGGACACCGCTATCGGAGCCTCGGAATGACGCCAATCGATGATCACCCGCTGCGCTATGCGCTGGCAAATGAACTTCATGCCCGCCCGTTTCCGGCCGCCGATACGCCGTGCACGGTCGCATTTATTGCGATCAAGAAGCCTGAAGCAGCCGTCGCTCGGGACCGCAATCAGGATATTGCGCATCTGATCGATCTGCTTGACCGGCATGGGGCGCAACATCCGCAGCCGGGGGCCACGCATTATGCCGGGCAGATCGGACGCCATTGGCTGAAATGGGAGCAGCACACAGAGTTTGTCACCTATACGGCGATTGTGCCGAACGTCAGCGGCCGCCCCTTCAACCCGGCTGATTTCGAAGTGTTTCCCCCAGATTGGCTGATGGCCAGCCCGGGCCAGAGGATCACCTCGTTGCTGATGCGGGTGGTGCCGCGCCCGGAAGATGCGACTGTAAAGGTCGCTCTGGCGGATTGGTTCGAACCTGAAAGTCTGGCGGTGTCGCGGGTGTTGGATGCTTCGGCGATTTGCGCCAGTGATTTCCGCATCGACCCGGCTGGTCACATGCGTTTTGCCCTGTTCGTGACCGAAGGCACGGGCACGCGCCGCACAGGGCGTATTATCCAGCGGCTGTGCGAGATCGAGACATACAAGGCGATGTCGATGCTTGGCTTTGCCCGCGTCAAACAATTGGCCCCCCGGATCGAGGAACTGGACGCCCAGTTGGCGAAGCTGATGGTTGAAATGACGGATGACACCACACCACCAGAAGCGCTGTTACCTCAATTGCTGGCCACATCGACTGAGCTCGAGACCATTTCGGCCCGCAGTTCGTTCCGATTTGGGGCAACCGGCGCTTACGAGGCGCTGGTGAATCAACGGATCGACGTCCTGCGCGAGGAAAGGTTCGAAGGCGGCCAAAGCTTTGCCGATTTCATGATGCGCCGTTATGACCCTGCGATCCGTACCGTGAAATCAACCGAACGCCGCCTGCAGGCGCTGTCTGACCGGGCGATCCGTGCGGGTGAGTTGCTGCGCACGAGGGTGGACGTCGAGCGGAGTGCACAAAATCAGGCCCTGTTGGAAAGCATGGATCGTCGGGCCGATCTTGCCTTGCGCTTGCAACACACGGTCGAGGGGCTTTCTGTGGTGGCCATCAGTTATTACGCGGTCTCACTTGTTGGCTATCTTCTGTATCCGTTGACGGCCACCGGTATAAGCAAGGGAATGCTGACGGCGGCGGCGACGATCCCGGTTGTAGCGGGCGTATGGTTCGCCGTTCGGCGTATCCGCAAACGCCTGGGTTAAGCTGCAATTGCCAATTTGCGCCCAACCTGTAGAACGGGTGGGGCGGGCAGACAGCACGAGGTTCTCTGTTGATAGGCGTTTTCTCGGCATGGCGTGCAGTTGCGGCCATGTTCATCCTGAACGGGGCCTTGTTTGGCATCTGGGCTTCGCGCATTCCGGCCGTGCGCGACCGGTTGGAGCTGTCCCATGACGCGTTGGGGTACGGGTTGTTGTTCATGGCGGCCGGGGCTGTCTGTTCGTTTCCGGTCACGGGGCGGTTGACGGATCGGTATGGCGCAGTCTCGGTAACCCGGATAGTGGCCGTTCTGTACACGCTGTCGCTGGTTCTGCTTGCTGTTGCTGGCGGGTTTTGGGCGCTGGCGTTTTGTTTGTTTGTTTTCGGCGCGTTCCACGGATCGATGGATGTGGCAATGAATGCCTGGGCCGCCGAGGTCGAGCAGGCTTATGACAAACCCGTAATGTCGTCATTCCACGCCATGTGGAGCCTTGGGGCCGGTCTTGGCGCGCTCAGCGGATATGTGGCAGTTCAGATGGGGCTGACGGTACCGGTGCACTTCCAAGTGGCGGGTGGCGCGGTTGTTGCCTTCGCGCTGGCCTCGTCGTGGGTGCGCTGGACGTCGAAACGGTCCGAGCGGTCGCAAAGCTCGGTTTTTGCTTTGCCCTCGGGTGCGCTGATACTGGTCGGATTCGCGGCCATGTGTGGTGCATTGGGTGAAGGCGCCGTCGCAGACTGGAGCGCGATTTTCCTGCGAGACGTTTCCGGTGCGCCCGAAAGTGTTGCCGCACTGGGCTATGCCGTGTTTTCCGTGACGATGGTGGCGTTTCGCCTTGCAGGCGCGATTGTCATTATGCTGTTTGGTCCTGTCGCCACGGCTCGGTTTGGCGGGATCTGCGCGGCACTGGGCGTTTTCGCTGTGGTTTCTTCGGTCGCGCCCTTGCCCGCATTGGCGGGGTTTGCGCTGATGGGCATAGGGTATGCGGTGATCATGCCGCTGGCGTTCAGCCGTGCAGCCAGTGATCCGCATGTGCCGCCGGGGCAAGCCATCGCAAGTGTCGCTACGCTGGGATATGGCGGGTTATTGATTGGGCCGCCGCTGATCGGATTCTTGGCGGAACTGTTCGGCCTGCGCCTGGCGTTTGCCGTGCTGTTGCCATTGGCCGTTCTGATCGTGCTGTTGGCCGGCGCGCTGAAGCGCGCCGACTAACTTGTTTCAGCGTCCGCGAATGCGGGGATCCAGCGCGTCGCGCAGACCATCACCCAGATAGTTGACGCTCAGCACAGTCAGCGAGATTGCCAGACCGGGCCAGAATACACGCTCGGGGTATTGCTGAAGATAGTCGACACCATCAAACAACAGGCGGCCCCATGTCGGGAAGTCGGGCGGGAAGCCCAGGCCCAGGAATGACAGGGCGCTTTCGGTGATGATCGCTGTGGCAATCCCCAGTGTTGCCGACACCATGATCGGCGAAAGAACGTTCGGCAGGATATGCCGCGTGATGATCTGGCTGTTGCTGGTGCCGATGGAGCGTGCGGCCAGAACGAATTCACGTTCCTTGATGGCCAGCACGTCACCGCGCACGATCCGTGCAGTCGGCATCCATGAGGTGATGCCGATGGCGCAGACGATCAGGATGAAGATCCCGCGCTCCAGCCCGAAAGCCGCTGACAGGGGCTCGCGGAACAGAAGCATCATGACCAGCAGCAAAGGCAGCAGGGGCAGGGCCAGAAACAGGTCGGTCAGGCGCATCAGCGGCCCATCGAGCCGTCTGAAGAACCCCGCCAGAACGCCGATGAACGAACCCAGAAACAGCGCCAGCAACATTGCGGTTATGCCAACCGAGACTGAGGTTTGACCACCCGACATCATGCGCGCAAGAATGTCGCGACCCAATTGGTCGGTGCCAAAGGGATGCGCCCAACTGGGCCCCTGATTGCGCGACCGGATATCGATCTGGGTTGGATCAATGCTCCACAGATACGGGCCCAGATAGACACCGGCAACGATGATGATAAACAGGATCGCCCCGACCATTGCGCCTTTGTGGGTCTTGAACTGATCCCAAACATCGCGCCATTGGCTGCGGGGAGGGGTGGCCAGTTCTTCCATCACGTCGGCTGTCGGCAAGGCGGTTGAGGCTGGTGCGAGTCCTTCGTCCGGGACCAGCGTATCGGTACGATCATGATCAGTCATATCGAATCCTCGGGTCCAGAATGCCGTAAAGCACGTCAGCGATCAGGTTGAACAGCACGATCAGTACGGCGAAAATAAAGGTCAGGGTTTGCACCATCGGCAGATCATTGGCCTGAATCGCGCCGATCAGCAACTGCCCGATTCCGTTCACCTTGAACACCTGCTCGGTGATGATGGCGCCACCAAAGATGGACGGAATACCCAGCGCGATCACGGTGACCACCGGGATCATCGAGTTTCGCAGGACGTGAACCATGACCACGGTATATTCGCTGAGACCCTTGGCGCGGGCGGTGCGAACGTAATCCTGATTGAGGTTATCCAGCATGGACGCGCGCATGAACCGGCTGAGTTGTGCGGTGATCTGCAAGGCCAGAACCATGACCGGCATGATCATCTGTTTGAGCTGCACAACAAAGCTGTCCCAGCTGTTGACCACCAGCGTGGTGTCATAGATCGACGGGAACCAGCCCAGCTGGACTGAAAAGATCACGATTACCAGCACGCCCGAAAAGAAGGGTGGAACGGAAAAGCCGACCATCGACACGAAAGTACCCATCTGGTCGAACCAGGAATACTGACGGTAGGCCGAATAGATGCCGATGGGCAGCGCGATCAGGATGGCGACTACATAGGCGGTGCCGACAACCCACAGGGTCTGCGGGATACGCTGAACGACGATGTCCATTACCGGCGAACGGGTCTGCCAGGAAATCACGCGCAGGTCGCCTTCGGAGAAGGTCGTACCGAATACAGAATCGACCAATACCTGCGGTTCGATCCAGAAGAACTGCACGATCCATTTCCAGAACCGGATATGCATCGGCTGGCCGAGGCCAAGCGCCTCGCGCATCTTCTCTTTGACTTCCGGGGGAACGGTGAGTGGAACCTGTGCCATCGGGTCGCCTGGGGCAAGCTCGAGCAGCAGGAAGATGACGAGGCTGATGAACAGCAGTGTGGGCACGGCCAACACCAGTCGTCTGATTGTAAAGTTGAGCATTCAAAGGCGCCTTTGTTGATGCGTCTTCTTGTTGGAGCGCCCTGCAAATGACCGCGCCCCGAAGATCGGGGCGCGGCTTGGCAGGTTTAACGCTTAGGAGCCGGTCTTGCGGTACCAGTCCGCAACGTTCCAAAGCTCGCTGTCCCAAGTGTTCAGGATCACGCCACCCAATGTGTTGGAATGTGCAGAGACCCGTCCACGATCAACCAGCGGAACCACGACATAGCTGTCCTTGGTCAACATATCGTTGAGTTTACGGGCAATTTCGCCACGTTTTTCAAGCTCGCCGGTGCGGCCCAGTTCGGCCACCAGCTTGTCGTACTCGGCATCACAATAGCGGTTGATGTTCTCACCCTGCCACTGGCTTTCCGGTTTGGGTGCCTTGTCACAGGTGTGCTGCGCAAGATAGCTTTCCGGATCGGTGCCATCGAAGTTGTTGGCGTACATTTCAACGTCTGCATAGAAACGCTGGAACGTGTCCGGGCTGCCCGGGTCACCGCCGAAAAAGACCGACGCGTTGATGTTGCGCAACTCGGTTTCAACACCGATCTGGCTCCACCATTCCTTGATCAGCGCCTGGAAGTCCTGGCGAACAGCGTTGGTCGAGGTTTGATAGACCAGCGACAGTCTTACACCATCCTTGGCGCGGACACCGTCAGCACCTTTCACCCAACCGGCTTCATCCAGCATCTGGTTCGCGCCGTCGATGTCCTGCGTCAGACACTCGGTGTTGTCGCTTGCGTACAATGCCGGGGCCGGTACCAGGTTGCAGGTCGGGCGACCGGCTTGACCGTAGCCAATCTCAACCAGCAGATCACGGTCGATTGCCATCGACAGTGCCTTGCGAACCGCCAGCTCCGACAAGGCCGGGTGCGGATGTTTGGCGGTTGAACGTTCGCCTTCAGGCAGGCTGGGGGACGGATCTGTCATGTTCATTTCGATCCGTTCGACCAAGGTTCCGAATGCCGCGATCGGAGTACCCTTGCCGCCTTCCTTCATCTGCTCGATGACTTCGGGCGCCAGTTGCAGGTTCCACGCATAGTCGAATTCGCCGGTTTCCATCACAGCACGGCCAGCCGCTGTCGCATCGCCGCCACCTTTAAAGGTCAGCGTGGCAAAAGCGGGCTTGTTCGGGTCACGATAGTTCGGGTTGGCCGACATGGTGATCACGTCGTTTGGCTTGAATTCGTCCACCACAAACGGGCCGGTTCCGATCGGGCCAAAGTTCTGATCTGTACATTCAGGCGCCTTGGAGCCCATGCAGTTCTGAAACTGGGCCATCTGAATAATTGGCGACTGACCACCCATGAACGGGCCATAGGGGTTCGGCTTTGGTTCGGCAAAGTTGACCTTGATGGTCAAATCGTCGATTGCCTCGACGCTTTCGACGCCTTCAAACTTGGCAAGCTGGGCGCAACCACCTTCCGGATGCATGCAATAATCCGCGGTGAACTTTACGTCGGCCGACGTCACGGGCGATCCATCAGACCAGACCAAGCCGGATTTCAACTTCCACGTGATCGATTTCAGATCCGACGAAACACCACCGTTTTCCACGGTCGGGATATCCTCGGCGAGATAGGCTACAAGGTTCCCGTCTTGGTCATAGCGACCGAGCGGCTCAATCACCAACGAAGCCGATTCGATGTCTTTGGTGCCCGAGGACAGGTACGGGTTCAGGATCGACGGAGCCTGCCAGTAAATGATGCTGACATTGCCGTCCGATCCACGCTCGGCCATAGCCACAGGGGCCATCGCCGTGCCTGCAATCGCACCAAGCAAAAGGGTTTTGATTTTCATAAGTTACTCCCAAGTTGGACACGTTCGTGTCTCGATTATCTCCGCAAGGCCTGCGGGTTTGGCGTTGCCGCCCCAAGGTAAGGTTCTGATCAACAAAGATAATAGCGCTAACGATTTCGGTCTGCGCCGCCTCCCCAGGTCGGTTACATGGCGTATCGAAACAGAACCTGAGAAAAATGCAAGTAGTGCCGTCGCGAAAATGTGTAATGGGTTTGACTTTTCCCGGCGGCCCGCCTTAGCGTTCGGAATTCAGAAAAAGAATACCGTCGTCAAGGGAGCGCGCGCGTGCTGGATCAGCCTATTGCACAGATTAAAAAACTGCGGGTGGAGTTTCAGACGAAGGATGGCCCCGTTGTCGGTGTTAAGGATGTCTCGTTCGAGGTCAAACCGGGTGAAACCGTTTGTATCGTTGGCGAATCGGGGTCTGGAAAATCGGTGTCGTCGCTGTCGCTGATGCGGTTGGTCGAGTTCGGTGGGGGTGAAATCGCGGGTGGTGAACTTCTGTTTGATCGCCGCGATGGGGGCGAGATGGACCTGTCCAAAGCCGATCCGGATCTGATGAAACAGATTCGCGGCAACGAGATCGGGATGATTTTTCAGGAGCCGATGACGGCGCTTAATCCGGTTTTTACCGTTGGTCGCCAGTTGACCGAAGGCCTGCGCATCCACAAGCAGATGTCAAAAGCGCAGGCCGAGGACCGGGCGCTTGAGTTGCTGCGCCAGGTTCGCATCCCCGAGCCCGAGCGTCGTCTGAAACAATACCCGCACGAGCTGTCGGGCGGGATGCGCCAGCGTGTCGTCATCGCGATGGCCATGGCCTGCGAACCCCGCCTGCTGATCGCCGATGAACCAACCACAGCGCTGGACGTGACCATTCAGGCCGAGATCCTGGCCCTGATGGATCGCCTCAAGCGCGAAACCGGAACTGCGGTGATGTTCATCACCCACGACATGGCCGTGGTTGCCCAGATGGCTGACCGTGTTGTTGTCATGTATCGCGGCAACAAGGTCGAAGAGGGGACCGTCAAGGAAATCTTTGAAAACCCGCAGCATGATTACACCAAGGCCCTTTTGGCCGCAGTACCGAAACTGGGTGAAATGCAGGGCAAGTCGGCACCTGAACCGATGAAGTTGCTGGGTGTCGAGGGGCAGAAAATTGCGCCCATCCCCGGAACCGAAGAAGTTTTGTTGACCGTAAAGAACCTGACCACGCGGTTTCCTGTCAAAGGTGGTCTTCTGCGGCGCACGATCTCGAACGTTCATGCGGTCGAGGATGTGTCATTCACACTGAACAAAGGTCAGACACTCAGCCTTGTGGGTGAATCCGGGTGCGGAAAGTCCTCGGCCGGGCGTTCGATCCTGCGGCTGGTCGAGCCGATGGCGGGCGAGGTCAATCTGGACGGTGTCGATATCATGAAGCTGGACCCGTCCGGCCTGCGCAAGGCGCGGCTGGACATGCAGATGATCTTTCAGGACCCGTTCGCCTCGCTGAACCCACAGATGCAGTTGGTCGATCAGGTTGCCGAGCCGATGCGCAACTATGGCGTGGCGTCGGGATCAGAGTTGCAGGACCGCGTCGCGCAGTTGTTTGACAAGGTGCAGCTGCCGCGCAGCTTCATGCGTCGTTTCCCGCATGAAATGTCCGGAGGACAGCGCCAGCGGATCGCGATTGCCCGCGCACTGGCCCTGAACCCCAAGCTGATCATCGCGGATGAGGCAGTCTCGGCCCTCGACGTGTCGGTTCAGGCACAGGTTCTGAACCTGATGATGGAGCTGCAGTCCGATCTGGGGCTGTCCTATCTGTTCATCAGCCATGACATGGCCGTGGTTGAACGTGTCAGCCACTATGTCGGTGTTATGTATCTGGGCCGCATTGTGGAACTGGGCCCGCGTGCGCGTGTGTTCGAAAACCCGCAACACCCCTATACGCAGGCATTGATGAAGGCGGTTCCAATTGCTGATCCGAACAAGCGAAAGACTGAAAAAGACCTGAACTTCAAACCGATCCCGTCACCGATCCACCCTGTCGACTACAAACCGGAACCCTCGCAATATCAAGAGGTTGAACCGGGTCACTTTATCCTGACCACAGACAGTGGGTACTGACACGATGGCCAAGCGCCTGACGCCGCTTGAGATCATGACCAAGCTGATCTCATTCCCAACCGTGAGTCGTGACACCAACCTGCCGTTGGTCGGCTGGGTGGAAGAATACCTGCAAAGCCATGGGATCACGTCGCACCGCTGGCCTGATCCGGATCAGCCGCATAAGGCGGCGATCTTTGCGCATGTTGGCCCTTTGGAAGAAGGCGCAGTTGTGCTGTCCGGGCACACGGATGTCGTACCGGTTGACGGGCAACCCTGGGACACCGACCCCTTCACCGTGACCGAGGAGGAAGGCAAATATTTCGGGCGCGGCACCTGTGACATGAAGGGATTTGATGCGCTTGCCATCTGGGCACTGGTCGAGGCGCATTACGCACGTGTGAAACGACCGCTCCAACTTGCGCTGAGTTTTGATGAGGAAGTCGGGTGTACCGGGGCGCCGCCGATGATCGAGGCGATGCAGGGCGTTCTCCCCAAAGGCTCGGCGGTGGTTGTGGGCGAGCCATCGATGATGCAGGCGGTGACGGGTCACAAGGGTGGGTTCGGCTTTGACACCCATATGGTCGGGTTCGAAGTTCACAGCTCGATCATGCACACAGGCGTCAACGCCATCATGGCGGCGGCCCCGTTGATCGACTGGGCCAACCAACAGAACGCGCGAAACATGGCGGCGCAACCCAGTACCGTTGCTGCCGTGTTCGATCCACCCTGGACAACCTGCCACGTCGGTATGATTGAAGGCGGAACAGCTCATAACATTACCGCCAAAGACTGCCGGTTCATGATGGATTTCCGGACTGTGCCCGATGAAACTCAGGCCCAATGGCGCGATGCCTATTTCGAACAGGTTCGGCACATTGAGGCTCAGATGCAGGCCGTTCACCCGGATACCCGCATCGAACTGACTGAAAACTTCGCGATTCCGGGGTTGATCCCGGAAGAGGATGGTGAAGCCGAAGCACTGGTACGCGCCCTGACCGGAGACAACGCAAGCCATGTGGTCAGTTACGGGACCGAGGCAGGCCAATTTCAGGAGGCCGGGTATTCTGCCGTGATATGCGGACCCGGAGACATAGCGCAGGCCCATCAGCCGAATGAGTTCATTACGATTGAACAATTCGAAGCCGGTCATAAATTCATGCAGCGATTGGTTGAAAAACTATGCGTCTAGCCCGGTGTAATACGGTGCCAGCGGTTGAGAGAAAGGTCTTGAGATGCCCGTGAAAAACAGACTTGCGGAAATGCATGGCGAGATCACCGAATGGCGTCGCCACCTGCACGCCCATCCGGAGCTGATGTATGACGTCCATGAAACTGCGGCGTTTGTCGCTGCCCGTCTGAAAGAATTCGGAGTGGACGAGATCACTCCGGGCGTTGGCAAAACGGGCGTTGTCGGGGTGATCAAAGGGCGCACGGACACGCAGGGGCGCGTCATCGGCCTGCGTGCAGACATGGACGCGCTTCCGATTGAAGAGGCGACAGGGCTGGACTATGCCTCGACCGTGTCGGGCAAGATGCACGCCTGCGGTCATGACGGGCATACTTCGATGCTGCTTGGGGCCGCGCAGTACCTTTCCGAAACGCGCAATTTCGATGGCACCGTAGTTCTGATCTTCCAGCCTGCCGAGGAAGGTGGGGCCGGTGGTCTGGCCATGTGTCAGGACGGGTTGATGGACCGCTGGGGCATTCACGAGGTCTATGGCATGCACAATATGCCCGGTCTTCCGGTGGGAGAGTTCGCAATTCGACCCGGTGCGTTGCTGGCCTCGTCCGATGAGTTTGAAATCACCGTCACCGGCAAGGGCGGACACGCCGCTGCGCCGCATGAGGCGGTGGATACGACGCTGGTGGCCTCGCACATCGTTGTTGCCTTGCAATCGGTGGTGTCCCGGACCGTTGACCCGATCAAGCGAGTTGTCCTCACCGTTGGTACGTTTGTGACGGACAGCGTAGCGTCGAACGTGATAGCTCATACGGTTCGTTTGCAGGGAACCGTGCGGACACTTGACCCCGAATATCGCACAATCGCCGAAGAACGCGTGCGCCGGATCGCCGAGGATACGGCCTCGGCCTTTGGCGCGAAGGCGGAGGTTATCTGGACACCGGGATACCCGGTGACAGTGAATTCCGAGGCCGAAACAGGCTATGCGGCCGAGGCGGCAGCAGCGGTTGCGGGCAAGGTCAATGACAGCACGGACCCGATCATGCCGTCCGAAGATTTTGCCTATATGCTTGAAGAACGCCCCGGCGCGTACATCTTTATCGGGAACGGGGATACGGCCATGTGCCACCACCCGCGATACAACTTTGACGACGACGCGATCCCCGCCGGTTGCAGCTGGTTTGCCGAGCTTGTGGAACGACGATTGCCCGTCGCATGAAACAGGGAGAATGACATGCCGATCAAGAACCGTCTCGCAGAGTTGCATGATGAGATCACCGGTTGGCGGCGTGACATTCACCAACACCCGGAAATTCTGTACGACACCCACCGCACCAGTGCGCTGGTTGCGAAAAAGCTGAACGAGTTTGGTTGCGACGAGGTCGTGACCGGCATCGGTCGCACCGGAGTCGTCGGGGTCATTCGCGGCAAAAGCGACACGCGGGGCCGTGTGATTGGCTTGCGCGCCGATATGGATGCCCTGCCGATGCAGGAACAGACCGGGTTGGGCTATGCCTCGGAAATACCGAATGCGATGCATGCCTGCGGTCATGACGGGCATACTGCGATGGTTTTGGGGGCCGCCAAGTATCTGGCGGAAACCCGCAACTTTGATGGCACGGCAATTGTGATCTTTCAGCCTGCCGAAGAGGGTGGGAATGGCGCCGAGGCCATGTGCAAGGACGGTCTGATGGATCGGTTCGGCATTCAGGAAGTCTATGCGATGCACAATGTGCCGGGTGTTCCCACCGGGCAGTTTGCCATTCGCTCAGGCCCGTTGCTGGCAGCGGCGGACGAGTTTGACATCCAACTTGAAGGGCGCGGCGGCCACGCGGCAAAACCTCATCAGACGATTGATACAACGGTGACGCTGTCGCAGCTGATCGTGGCGTTGCAGACGATCGTGTCGCGCAACGCGGATCCGATTTTGCAGGCCGTGCTGTCTGTGACCTCGGTCGAGACGTCCTCGAAAGCGTTCAACGTGATCCCGCAATCGGCGCGGATACGCGGCACCGTTCGGACCCATTCCAACGAGTTACGCGACCTGATCGAACAACGGCTGAAGGAAGTCTCGGAAGGGACCGCTGCAACATTTGGCGGGTCCGTGAACGTCACCTATACGCGCGGTGTTCCGGTGACGATCAATGCCGAAGCCCAGACGGGATATGCAGCAGAGGCTGCGGTGTCGGTTGGGGGCAGTTGCATTGAAGCGCCGATGGTGATGGGCGGCGAGGATTTCTCGTTCATGCTGGAAGAGAGGCCCGGTGCATTCATCGTTTTGGGCAACGGTGACAGTGCCGGGCTGCACCACCCCGAATACAATTTCAATGACGAGATCATCCCCATTGGGTGCTCGTGGTTTGCGGAAATGGTCGAGCGCCGGATGCCGGCGGCTTGACCTGAATCAGGAGAGAGAAAAGACATGCCAGTCAAGAACCGCTTTGCCGAATTGCAGAATGAAATCACGGAATGGCGAAGGGATCTTCACGAAAATCCAGAGATCCTGTTTGAGACCCACCGCACCAGCGCGAAGGTGGCCGAGAAGCTAAAAGAGTTCGGCTGCGATGAGGTTGTGACCGGTATCGGACGTACCGGCGTTGTGGGGGTGATCAAAGGCAAGTCGGACAGCAAGGGAAAGGTGATCGGCCTGCGCGCAGATATGGATGCGTTGCCGATACATGAGGCAACGGGGCTGGACTATGCCTCGAAAACGCCGGGTGCGATGCATGCCTGTGGCCATGACGGGCACACCGCGATGCTGCTGGGGGCGGCAAAGTACCTGTCGGAAACCCGCAACTTTGACGGCACCGTTGTCGTGATCTTCCAACCTGCTGAAGAAGGTGGCGGCGGGGGCCGCGAAATGTGCGAAGACGGCATGATGGACCGCTGGAACATTCAGGAAGTCTACGGCATGCATAACTGGCCGGGACAGCCTGTCGGCAAGTTCGCAATCCGACCGGGGTCGTTCTTTGCGGCAACCGATCAGTTCGACATCACCTTTGAGGGTCGCGGCGGACATGCGGCCAAACCGCATGAGACCGTGGATACCACAGTTCTGGCAGCGCAGGCTGTCCTTACGTTGCAAACGATTTCTTCGCGCAATGCCGACCCGATTGATCAGGTTGTGGTGTCAGTGACATCGTTCGAGACGTCATCCAAGGCATTCAATGTGATCCCTCAGACCGTGCAGATCAAAGGCACGGTGCGCACCATGAGCAAGGGCATGCGGGATCTGGCTGAAAAGCGGATCAACGAGATTTGCAACGGTGTTGCGGCCACGTTTGGCGGCACCGCTGACGTGACCTATATTCGTGGATATCCGGTGATGGTGAACAGCGTCGAGCAAACAGAGTTTGCGGCGGATGTGGCCCGGTCGGTGTCCGGTGATTGCGACGAGGCACCTTTGGTCATGGGGGGCGAAGATTTTGCCTTCATGCTGGAGGAACGCCCAGGCGCTTATATTCTTGTGGGCAACGGTGACACCGCAATGGTTCATCACCCGGAATACAATTTCAACGACGAAGCCATTCCGGCCGGATGCAGCTGGTGGGCGGAGATTGTCGAACAGCGGATGCCAGCCGCCTGATCGAGAGGGTGGGGGCTCTGCCCCCACACCCCCGGGATATTTCTAGCCAGATGAAGCGGGATCCTCTGCTTGCAGATCAAGCACCGTGCAGAGGGTTTCGACGACGGCATCCAAGGCGGTCGACTGCGTATTGACGCAGGATTGTGCAGCCGTTCTGGCGGCTTGAAGGGCATTCTGGTCCGACAGCCAATGTGAAACGGCCTCAGAGAGGTCAGCGGATGTCTGGACCTCGACAGCGCCCTTGGCGTCGATCAGCGGGGCAAAGGTTTCTGCAAAGTTGAAATACCCCGGGCCGGTGATCACGGCGGCCCCGGCCTGTGCCGGTTCAAATGGGTTGTGTCCGCCAATCTCTTTCAGTGACCCCCCAAGGAAAACGATCGGGCAAAGCGCGTACCAGGTTCCGGTTTCGCCCAGTGTATCGGCAACATACACCTGCGTCGTATCTGTGATTGGTGCGTTTTTTGACCGGAAGGACGCCTTGAGCCCCGCGTTGTTCAGAAGTTCTGCAACCTCGCCGCGTCGTTCGGGGTGGCGTGGGATCAGTAGCAGCAGAAGGTCTGGCCAATGCTGCAATAATGCCTTGTGGGCTGCCAGAACGCTGTCTTCTTCTCCGGCATGGGTGGAACTGGCGATCCAGACCGGTCTGGCCGCTAATTGCGCACGAATGTCGTCCAGCGTGTTCTGGTCCACAGGCAGAGGATCGGACATGGCCTTGAGGTTGGTGCCGGGCTGCACGCGTTGGGCAGGGGCACCCATGGCAATCAGGTCGGCAGCTGTTTTGTCGTTTTGCGTCAGGAACAGGCGAAACTTATTCAGAATAAACCTTGCCGTTTTAGGGCGCTTCTTCCATCCGGCGACAGATTTGTCCGACAATCGAGCATTCAGCAGAGCCAGTGGAATGTCGCGCCCTGCGCTTTCGTCAATCAGCCGCGGCCAGATCTCGCTTTCGACGAAGATCCCGGCATCGGGTTGCCAATGGTCCAGAAAGCGTTGGACCGAGTTGGCTGTGTCAAGCGGCGGGTACTGGTGCCGGGTGCGGGGCGGCAAGCGCTTTTCGATCAGGGCCGCTGAGGTTGGCGTGCCTGAGGTGATCAGAAACTCGGATTTGGGAAGGTAGGTGCCCAGCCGATTGATCAGAGTGAGGACCGACAGGCTTTCGCCGACGCTGGCGGCGTGGAACCAGATCAACTGCCCTGCGGGGCGGGGCTGACTGGCATGGCCAAGACGCTCCTGCTGGCGGTCGGCTGCTACGCCCGCAGCCTCAAGTTTCTTTCGGACGGTTCTCCAGACCAGAGGTGCGGCCAGAGAGATCAGGGCGCAGTACAGGTAGTACAGCGCTGTGGGTCGGTCTTGGTGATCCGGCATGTATCAGCCGCCTGTATGGCTCATATGGCGGCTCATCCGGCCATCGACGGACTGGCGGGAATAGTCGAAGTCGTGACCTTTTGGTTTCAGGTTGATCGCCGCGCGGATGGCGTCTTCAAGCGGCTGTTCTGTATCGGGGTGATCCCGCAATGCGCCGCGCAGATCAGCCATGTCCTCCTGCCCAAGACACATATAAAGCTCGCCAGTACAGGTCAGGCGCACGCGGTTGCAGCTTTCGCAGAAATTGTGGGACAGGGGCGTGATGAAGCCGATCTTCTGACCGGTTTCTTCCAGCCTGATATAGCGGGCCGGGCCGCCAGTGCGTTCGGCCAGATCCGTGATTGTGTAATGGTTTTCGTACTCTTTGCGCACATCCTTGAGCGACCAGTACTGGTCGAGGCGATCCTCGTTGCCGATATCGCCCATCGGCATGACCTCGATCCAGGTCAGGTCCATGTCGCGCTCGGCGCACCATTCGGTGATCTTGGGCAATTCGGGTTCGTTGAACCCCTTGAGCGCAACAGCGTTGATCTTGATCCGCAGCCCAGCCTTTTGCGCCGCGTCGATGCCGTTCAGTACCTGTTTGAGGCGGCCCCAGCGTGTGACCTTGGCAAATTTGTCGTCATCCAGAGTATCCAGGGATACATTCACACGGCGCACACCGGCGGCATAAAGATCTTCGGAAAAGCGATGCAATTGCGAACCGTTTGTCGTCAGCGTCAGCTCTTTCAACGCACCGCTGTCCAAGTGGCGAGTCATGGCGTTGAAGAAAGTCATGATATTGCGACGAACCAATGGCTCACCGCCGGTAATGCGCAATTTCTCGACGCCCATTCTTACAAAGGTCGAGCACATGCGATCCAGCTCTTCCAGCGTAAGAAGGTCTTTCTTGGGCAGAAAGGTCATGTTTTCGGACATGCAGTAGACGCAACGAAAATCACAGCGGTCCGTAACGGAGACGCGGAGATATGTGATGGCGCGGGCAAACGGGTCGATGAGCGGAGCAGACATGCGACATAGGTAAAGCTGTAACCTGCCTGCGACAAGTGCGAACTGCGCTTTGCACTGGATCACGCCAGCATGGGATTGTAGTTTCCGGGCATGAAAAAGACATTTGTATTTCTATGCGTTGTTTTGACCGGGTGCGACACTGTCCGGGCAACGACGGAACGTGTGTTCGGGTCCGGGGGTGAGGCGGCTGAGGCCGTATCGGATGTCGAAACTGCGCCGGTTGTCGCTGAGGAGGTTCTTAAGCCCGAACCGGTTGCGGCACGCCCCAGTTGGGTCGGGGCCAAAACAACCATTGCCGGGCTTGGTGATCCGACCACGCCAGGACGCTGGATGCAGACGCCGCTGGTCGATAGCGAGGTAACGGCGCGGGTTGTTGTGCCTAGAACCGGCGCGCAGGCCTATATCACTCTGGTTCCTGCCGCAGGCCCGGAAAGTAGCGGCAGTCGCTTGTCGCTGGATGCCATGCGGGCCCTTCTGGTGCCATTAGACGAACTGGTCGAAGTCGCGGTTTATGCCGACTGACTTTTCAGGTATTTGGCTGCTTCGCGGCGGGCAAACGGTTTCATTCCATCACCGTGTTTGTCCAAAAAAGCGATCACGCGTTCGGGGTCGTGTTTGGACAGTTCCCGCAGCCACCAGGCGATTGATTTCTGAATGAACCAGTCGCGATCCGGGACATATCCGGTGGCCCAGCCGAGGATACGGTCGCGGCGTTGCAGGTCTTCGGGCTTGGGGTGGTTCTGTTTGGTCCAGGGCAGCGTTGCGACAAGGGCGGCGCGCCGGGTCCACATGTGATCGGACTGTGTCCACTGTTCGACGGCGTCCAACCTCTCGGGATCGGCCATCAGTCGTTTTTGTATCGCCATGCAGGCATGATCGGCGACGGCCCAGGCGTCAAAGACCGGTAGCCAGCTTTGAAGCAGGTCCCAAACCTGATCGTCGGGCCGGATGCGGGCTTGGGTCAGAAGCTTGGCCGCGGCAAGGCGCCCTTCGTGGATATCGGTTTGCCACAGCGCCTTGGCCAGCGTGACGCGTTTGTTCACATCCAGCTCTTGCCGCCATGTTTTGGTCAGATCGTTGAGAACCGGATTGGCGACACCCAGATAGACGCGATCCGCCTTGTGATAACTGGCCATCTGACCCGCACGTTCGGGGTCGGCATGGGCTTTGATCTGATCAAGAAAAGGGGTCAGCATTGGGGGCAGACCGGAGCGCCTGTCGGTTCGCCGTCAATCGTCTGGCTGTTCTTTTCGGCCCAATAAGACCGGATGTCGCCGTCCGTCTTGCCATCGACCCATTTCTGCATCGTGTCGCGGTCGGACTGGAAATCCATGAACGGCACTGCATACCCGCAAGAGGTCTGAACCATTTCGATCGACTGGTCATAGATCTGTCGCGCGCTGCGGTGGTTGGGGAAAAGATTGGCCAGTTCATCCCAGCCGTCATCTCCGACGTGCAGAGTGCGGGCTGTGCCATATGTGCGCAGGATCAGTGGGCGCGTGGTGAAGGAGCACCACATCAGTGTCATCCTGTTGACCTGCATCAGATGCCCCGCCGTCTCGTTGCCGCTGCCAGTCAGGTTCATCCAGACGATGCGGTTTGGCCCCAGCACCCGCAGCGAGTCCATACCTTTGGGCGAGATATTGACCTTTCCCTCGGTCCCGGCGGTGCCGACGAAGAACATATGCTGATCTTCGATGAACTTTTGATGCGCGTCATCAAGCTGGGGAAACTGTTTGGACATGGGTCACTCTACCGTCACTGATTTTGCCAGATTGCGCGGCTGGTCTACATCCGTCCCTTTGGCTACAGCCGTGTGATAGGCCAGCAACTGTGCGGGAACCGAATAAAGGATCGGCGCAAGACTGGTGTGAACATGCGGCATCCGGATCGTGCTCCAGACTCCGTCTCCGGCCTCGTCAATTCCATCATCATCAGACACAAGGATCACTTTGCCCTTTCGCGCCATCACTTCCTGCATGTTTGACACGGTCTTGTCGAACACCGTGTCGCGGGGTGCCATGACGACAACAGGCATATGCTTGTCGATCAAGGCGATGGGTCCGTGTTTCAACTCGCCCGATGCATACCCTTCAGCGTGGATGTAGCTGATTTCCTTGAGCTTCAGCGCCCCTTCCATTGCCAGCGGATACATCAGGCCACGGCCCAGGAACAGAACGTCGCGCGCCTCGGACAGGCGTTGGGCTGCTTTGCGGATCGCCCGGTTCTGATCCAGTGCCGTGTTCAGCACGGTCGGCAATCCGCGCAGCGCAGCGGCATGATCGGCGATTTCCTCATCCGTCAGGGTGCCGCGATCTGTCGCCGCCTTGAGCGCGAGCATCAGCAAAACGCTTAGTTGACAGGTGAAGGCCTTGGTCGAAGCCACACCGATTTCAACGCCAGCATGGATCGGCAGGGCGATATCGCTTTCCCGAGCAATCGAACTTTCAGGGACATTGACGACAGAAACGATCTTGTCCGCCTTGCCCTCGCAATAGCGCAGCGCGGCCAGGGTGTCGGCGGTTTCTCCTGACTGGCTGACAAACAGCGCCAGTGTGCGACCCGTGATCGGAGGTTCGCGATAGCGAAACTCGCTGGCGATATCGACCTCAACCGGCATCTTGGCCAGTTGTTCGAACCAGTATTTCGCGGTCAGGCAGGCGTAAAACGCGGTGCCGCAGGCGACCATGGTCAGGCGGTCCAGCTTGCTGAAATCCAGCTCGGCGTCGGGGAACACCACTCGATCACCGCCCGTGGGCAGGTAGGATCGGATGGCCTCGGCCACGACGATAGGCTGCTCAGCGATTTCCTTGGCCATGAAATGCTTATGCTCGCCCTTGTCGGCGCGCGCATGATCCAGCTTGATCTTGCGCTTTTCCCGGTTGGCCAGTTCACCGGCTTCGTTGCGGATTTCCAGCGATGTTCGGGTCAGAACCGCGCGGTCGCCTTCCTCAAGATAAGTGATCTGGTTGGTCAGCGGCGCAAGGGCAATGGCGTCCGAGCCCACATACATTTCACCATCGCCGTGGCCGATGGCCAGGGGTGATCCTTTGCGGGCCGCTACAATCAGGTCATCCTCACCATCGAAAAGGAATGCAAGGGCGAAGGCACCTTCCAACTTGTCGATGGTCTTGAAAGCGGCCTCGACCGGGGACATGCCTGTGTTGAGGTGATGTTCCGTCATCAGCGCGACGGTTTCAGTGTCGGTTTCGGTCTTGAAGGCCACGCCGTGTTTGGCCAGTTCCGCCCTCAGGTCGCGGTAGTTTTCGACAATTCCGTTGTGAACCACGGCCACCGGGCCCGCCTTGTGGGGATGCGCGTTGTTGACGGAAGGCGCACCATGTGTGGCCCATCGGGTGTGACCAATGCCGGATTTACCGGGCAGCGGATCATGCACCAACAGATCGCTGAGGTTGACCAGTTTGCCGACCGCACGCCGACGACCCAGGACACCGTCATTAACGGTTGCAATCCCGGCGCTGTCATAGCCGCGATATTCCAGCCGTTTCAGGGCTTCTACCAGTATAGGAGCCGCTTCATGCTGCCCCAAGACACCTACAATTCCACACATATCTCAGGCCTCGTTATCGCGGCGAGCCTTCTTCGCCTTCAACATATCAAACAGTTTTCGCGCGTAGCCGGGTTTGTTTTCCTGCTTGGCACGCGCCACGGCCAACGCCTCGGGCGCCACGTCTTTGGTCACCACGGTGCCTGTCGCTGTCATTGCGCCATCGCCCACCGTGACCGGGGCCACGAGCATGGTATTGGAGCCGATAAAGACATTCGCACCAATGGTGGTCTTGTGCTTCATCACGCCATCATAGTTGCAGGTGATTGTTCCCGCGCCGATATTCGTCGCAGCACCCACTGATGCGTCCCCGATATAGCTGAGGTGGTTGACCTTCGCGCCTTCGGCAATTTCTGCATTCTTGATCTCGACGAAATTGCCAACCCGCGTGTTTTCGGCCAGTTCCGCGCCGGGGCGCAGCCGCGCGTAGGGGCCGACAATGGCGCCGCGACTGACATGGCACCCTTCCAGATGGGAAAAGGCCCGGATGGTTGCACCGCTTTCGACGGTCACTCCGGGGCCGAAGACCACGTTGGGTTCGATTACTGTGTCACGCCCAATCACAGTGTCTGCGGACAAGTATACCGTATCCGGTGCCATTAATGTGACACCCATATCCAGCAGTTCTTCCCGCGCGCGCGCCTGAAACACCGCGTCGGCGGCGGCCAGATCAGCGCGAGAGTTCACGCCCAGCGTCTGGGCTTCGTCACAGGCGACGGCGGTTACGTTCAGACCGCGGTTGCGGGCGATCTCAACTACGTCTGTCAGGTAGTATTCGCCTGAGGCATTGTTGTTTTTTACGGCGTCAATCAGCGAAAAAAGCAACTGGGCATCACAAGCTAAAAGGCCCGAGTTGCAAAATGTTATGGCGCGCTCTTCATCTGATGCGTCTTTGAATTCGACAATGCGTTCCAACGTGTCGCCATTCATGACCAACCGGCCATAGCGGGCCGGATCAGCCGCATCGAACCCAAGGATGACCAGGTCATTTCGGGATCGAGCCTCGACCATCCGTTCCAGCGTGTCGGGTTGTAAAAACGGGGTGTCGCCGTAAAGAACCACGATATCACCGTCGAACCCGTCCAGTGCTGTCCTGGCCTGACCGACCGCGTGGGCCGTACCCAACTGTTCTTCCTGAACGGTTATCCGGGCATCTTCGTCTTCGTCCTGAGCAACCTTTGCTACAGCCTCGGACCCGTGGCCGGTAACGATCACCGTACGTTCGGGCGACAGGACAGACCCGGCGCGCATCGCGTGAACAAGCATCGGAGCCTGAGCGATGGGATGCAGGACTTTGGGAAGATCCGAATTCATCCTGGTGCCTTTTCCGGCGGCAAGGATGACAAGGGCAATGGTCATGAAATCGTTTTCTCTTTGTGTTTTGTTGCCGACCGTTTTATCCGCTGAGGGCAAAGGCGCAAGCTGTTCGGCCATCAAACAAGATTGCCGATTGAAACAGGACACGGCGAAAACCTGCCGAAACAGGAGGCAACATGCGGACAGTCATCTTCGATCTGGACGGCACATTGGCGGATACATCGGGCGATTTGCTGGCGGCGGCGAACCATTGTTTTCGCGAAATGGGGTATGGTGATGTCCTGGTTCATGGGCAGGATGCAGGCATCGCGCTGCGTGGCGGTCGCATGATGTTAACACAAGGGTTGAAACGAGTTGGAGCTTACGACGAGGACACCGTTCAGGCTTATTATCCTGTTCTGCTTGAGGCTTACGCGCAGGATATCGACACCCACACAAGTTTCTATCCGGGAGCGTTGCAGGCCGTCGAGATTCTGAGTACCGCGGGCTACGGTGTCGGCATTTGCACCAACAAGCCGGAACATCTGGCCGAATTGTTACTGACGCGCATGGGAGTACGGGATCGTTTTGCCTCGTTGGTCGGGGCGGATACGCTGCCAGTGCGCAAGCCGGACCCGGCCCCTCTGCGCGAGGCTGCGCGACGGGCCGGGGGAGACCCGGCCTGGTGCGTGCTGATCGGAGACTCGGATACCGACCGCAATACCGCCCGAGCGGCAGGGGTCCCATCGGTTTTGGTGACTTTCGGACCGTCGGGAGAGGACATGGCAGCGCTGGAGCCCGAAGCCCTGCTGCATCACTTTGACGACTTGCCTGATCTTGTGCCTGATCTGATCGGTGCGGCAGCCTGAAACCTTGACCGGACCCTGTCGGAGATCCAGAAAAAGACCATGACGGAAACATTCACTGGTAATTTCACACAGCAGGAACCCCTTCCAGACGACGCAATTGAGGCAGCGCTGGCTGTCTTGCGTCACGGGCGGCTGCATCGCTATAACGTGGTCCCCGGTGAGTTGGGGGAAACGGCCCTGCTAGAGCAGGAATTTGCGGCACAGATGGGGTCCAAGTATTGCCTGGCGGTTTCCTCTGGCGGTTATGCGCTTGCCACCGCGTTGCGGGCCGTCGGTGTGCAGCCGGGCGACCCGGTTCTGACCAACGCGTTCACTCTGGCCCCGGTGCCGGGATCAATTGCCTCGGTCGGGGCGCGGGCGATCTTTGTCGGCGTCTCAGAAAACCTGACCATCGATCTGGAGGATCTTGAGGGCAAACTGGATCAGGCCCGTGTCCTGATGCTCAGCCATATGCGCGGGCATCTGTGTGACATGGATCGTCTGATGCAGATGTGTGACGCGGCAGGCGTTATCGTGATCGAGGATTGCGCACACACGATGGGCGCGGCTTGGCGCGGTCAGTTGTCGGGACGGCAGGGCGCGGTCGGGTGTTATTCATGCCAGACCTATAAGCACGTAAACTCGGGCGAGGGCGGTTTGCTGGTTACTGATGACGCGGAACTGGCGGCCAAGGCTACAATGCTGTCGGGGTCATACATGCTGTATGAACGCCATCTGGCAGCGCCGGGACCCGAAGTGTTCGAGCGGATAAAGTACACCACACCCAATGTGTCCGGTCGCATGGACAATTTGCGTGCCGCCATCCTGCGCCCTCAGTTGCGGGATCTGGACCGGCAGGTGAAACGGTGGAACGAGCGCTATCGCGAGATCGAGACCGGGCTGCGCGGCACTCCGGGCCTGACGATAGTCGAGCGACCCGAAGAGGAAACCTATGTCGGGTCTTCGATCCAGTTCCTGCTGCTGGATTGGTCGCCTGAGCGGATAGCCGACGTTATCAGCCGCTGCGCCGCGCGTGGGGTCGAGATCAAATGGTTTGGCGGGGCTGAGCCAACAGGGTTCACGTCGCGCTATGACAGCTGGAGATATTTCGAAAGCGAACGGATGCCGGAAAGTGATCGTGTTCTGGCAGGCATCATGGATATGCGTGTGCCGTTGACCTTTTCGCTGGAGGATTGCCGAGTGATCGCGCGCATCATCCGTGCCGAAGTGGGCGCAGTTTATCAATCCTAGCCAAACAGAGTGCGCTTTCAGCGCACGCTCGACCCTTGAGAGCGCCGCCCGGTCCGGGCGGCGTTTTGTGTTTTGGTCCAGGCTTTCACAAAGATTGACCGGAGACAGATTCGCTGTTAGAGATTTATTGAACACTTGTTCATTAATGCGGAGGGAGGACACAGATGTTCATGGCCACGATGAAGTTTGATCTGGGTGAGGATGTGAACGCCCTGCGCGAAATGGTACATCGGTGGGCGCAGGAGCGCGTCAAGCCGATGGCGGCTGAGATTGATGCCAAGAACAGCTTTCCGAATGAACTGTGGAAAGAAATGGGAGAGCTTGGTCTTTTGGGTGTCACCGTGCCAGAAGAATACGGCGGTGCGGGCATGTCCTATTTGGCGCATACAATTGCTGTCGAAGAGGTCGCGCGCGCCTCGGCCTCGGTTTCGTTGTCTTATGGGGCGCATTCCAACCTGTGTGTGAACCAGATCAAGCTGAACGGTACGGAAGAGCAGAAACAGAAATACCTGCCGCGCCTGGTCTCGGGCGAACACGTAGGCGCGCTGGCAATGTCGGAACCTTCCGCAGGTTCGGACGTGGTGTCGATGAAGCTGCGGGCGGAAAAACGCAACGACCATTACCGCCTGAACGGCAACAAGTACTGGATCACAAACGGGCCGGACGCGGATACACTGGTGGTTTATGCCAAGACGGACCCCGATGCCGGATCAAAAGGCATTACGGCATTTCTGATTGAAAAAGAGATGAAGGGTTTTTCGACCTCGCCCCATTTCGACAAGTTGGGGATGCGCGGGTCGAACACAGCTGAACTGATCTTTGAAGATGTTGAAGTGCCGTTCGAGAATGTGTTGGGAGAAGAGGGCAAGGGCGTAGCCGTGCTCATGTCAGGTCTGGACTATGAGCGCGTGGTTCTGGCCGGGATCGGCACCGGCATCATGGCCGCCTGTCTGGATGAGGTGATGCCGTATCTGGCCGAGCGCAAGCAATTCGGCAAACCGATTGGCAGTTTCCAACTGATGCAGGGCAAGATTGCCGACATGTATACCGCGATGAACTCGGCGCGGGCCTATGTCTATGAGGTGGCGAAGGCCTGTGATCGTGGAGACGTCACCCGGCAGGATGCAGCTGCGTGCTGTCTTTACGCATCCGAACAGGCGATGGTTCAGGCGCATCAGGCGGTTCAGGCGCTGGGCGGGGCAGGGTTTCTGTCTGACGCACCGGTTAGCCGGATCTTCCGGGACGCCAAGCTGATGGAGATCGGCGCAGGTACCAGCGAGATTCGACGGATGCTGATCGGCCGGGAAATGATGAACGAAATGCGCTGAATGAAGACGCCCCGCAGACGAGGTTACAGCGGGGCGTTTCGATCAAAGGATCAGAAGCGATGAACGTAGGAAATACCGACCAGCCAAGGGTCGATGTTCGCAGTGCCAATATCGGCTCCGTTCAGCGTGACGTCCGAGTCGATGTCGAACCAGCGTACATTCAGACGGACCGCACCTTTGTCGGTGATCATGTAGTCGAGACCGGCTTGCAGCGAAACGCCGAAGGAATCATCGACCTTGAGGTTGCCAAGGGCAGATTGCTCGTCAAAGAAGATGGTATAGTTCAGACCGGCACCGACATAGGGCTTCCAGGCGCTATTGGTCGGGAAGTGATAGTTCAGCGACAAGGTGGGCGGCAGATGCTTGACGCTGCCAGCGTCCACGCTTCCGCCCAAGGTGACGTTATGTTTGAACGGGGTCGCGGCCAGCAGCTCGATCCCCAGATTGTCCTGGATGAAATACTCGGCGGTGAAGATCGGGCGCGTATCCGAGTCGATATCGGCACTCAGGCCGGCCAGTGTTCCGTTGTTGGATTTCGGGTCCAGGTACCCCACACCGATGCCGAGCGTCCAATCCCCCTGAGATTGGGCAAACGCAGGAGCAGCCAGAGCCACCAACGCGGTGGAAAGGGTCAATGCGGCGAGTTTCTTGGTCATTGTCTTGCCTTTGGTTCTGTTGATGACCTTGGTGTTGCAGCGATTGGAACTGCCCACTCTGATCTGCATCAAGTTTATGTGAAGGATTTGGGTGCAGTTGAACCGCGAAGTGCAGGAAATATAGGGAAAATTCGCCGTGCTAACCGCTGAGCGCATACCGGGTTTGCGCCCGGATGGAGGCTGGGATCTGCCGGACAGGCTGAACATGGCGCAGCAGTGCCTGCGGCATGCGGGGGACCGGGTCGCGCTGATCGATTTGACCGGACCTGACCCGCAGCACATCAGCTTTGCGCAGCTGTCGCAAATGACAGACGGAATAGCCCGCGCATTATTGCGCCATGTGCAGCCCGGTGATCGCGTCGGAGTGTTGCTGAGCCAGTCGCCATGGTGCGCGGCGGCTCATCTGGCGATCTGGAAGATCGGGGCTGTGTCGGTCCCTTTGTTCAAACTGTTCAAGCAGGACGCGCTGCGGTCGCGGGTCAGTGACGCTGGTGCCCGGATTGTACTGACCTACGCCGAAGGGGCTGATCTGTTGGGTGATCTGGCCGCGCCCTTGATTGCATCGGAGATTGGCGAAGATGGCCCCGCTGTACCATTTACCGAGACCGGCCCTGACGATCCGGCGGTGTTGATCTATACCTCGGGCACAACCGGCAGCCCGAAGGGCGCGCTGCATGGGCACCGGGTTCTGACCGGTCATTTGCCAGGGGTTTCGATCAGCCATAATCACTTGCGCGAAGGCGACTGTCTTTGGACCCCGGCGGATTGGGCGTGGATCGGCGGGTTGTTCGACGTGCTGATGCCGGGTCTTGCGCTGGGCATTCCTGTTGTCGCGGCACGGCTTGAGAAATTCACCCCCGAGGCCTGCGCTGACATCATCGCGCGTGGCGGGGTGCGGAACGTCTTTTTCCCACCAACGGCGCTGCGAATGCTCAAGGCAGCAGATCAGGTGATCCCCGGTCTGCGCTCGGTCGCGTCCGGGGGTGAACCGCTGGGTGCCGAAATGCTGGCATGGGGACAGAACGCGTTCGGCCTGACGATCAACGAGTTTTACGGCCAGACCGAGTGCAACATGGTCGTATCCTCCTGCGCCGAAGATTTCCCTGTGCGCCCCGGCTGTATCGGCCAACCGGTGCCGGGGCATGAGGTTGCGGTGATTGATGAGGACGGAAGCCCGACCGGGGACGAGGGCGACGTCGCCATCCGGCGCGGCTCGGCCTCGATGCTGCTGGAATACTGGAACCGCCCCGAAGCGACCGCAGACAAGTTTCGCGGCGACTGGCTGATCACCGGTGATCGCGGCGTGTGGGAGGGCGACTATCTGCGATTTGTCGGTCGGGACGATGACGTGATCACGTCCGCTGGGTATCGCATCGGCCCCGCTGAGATCGAGGATTGCCTGCTGACCCACCCCGCAGTGGCGACTGTGGGTGTGGTCGGAAAACCTGACCCGCTGCGCACCGAGATCGTGAAGGCCTATGTGGTGTTGAAGCCGGGGGCTGAGGCTTCGGGGCAGGAATTGCAGGATTGGGTCAAGGACCGTCTGGCGCAGTATTCTTATCCGCGCGAGGTGGCGTTCCTGGAGGAATTGCCAATGACGGTCACGGGGAAGGTAATCCGCAAGGAATTAAAAGCGCTGGCGGCGCGGGAGGTGAGTCTGTGAAAGCAATTGTGAAGATACTCCTCTTGGCAATGTTGGGCTTCGCCCAGACGTCTAACGTACTGGCTGCCAAAGAGGACAAACTCAGCGTCGGTACCCTTCTGCAATTCTGTTCAGACAGTATTCCAAATACTGAATTGGCGATTATCATGGATGGGGAGTGCGTTAACCACGTTCGCAATATGTGCGAATATGCATATGATTTAGAAAAGAACGAATACTGTCTTGGTGAGGTCACTGCGTGGATGCGGCTTGACGCAGAGATCCGCTGGCAGCGGCTTCCTGACGAGCAAAAGTTAGGTTTCGAAAACCCGCCTACAGCAAAAGAAATGTCCGAAAGCGAAATTGCTCTTGGGCCCAGTTTGCCGCTGCCTGATTGCAGGGAAATTGACGTCGGGGATATTTCGGAAGAGGCAGTATGCTCTTACGCCGATGCACTGGCAGGTTGGCGCGCGTCCCGAATAATTGAACGAGTCTGGGCACTCGATACTGACAACTTAGAATAGAGGCTCCATGAAACTCACATCCAAAGCCATGCCCGGCTCCGAGGGCTTCAAGGCAAACCGCGCCGCTCATCTCGATGCGCTGGCGCAAATCTCTGCTGCTGCCGAAGCAGCCCGCATGGGCGGGGGCGAGAAATCCCGCGCGCGGCATGAATCCCGAGGCAAGATGCTCCCCCGACGACGGGTGGCGAACCTGCTGGACCCGGGGTCTCCGTTCCTTGAAATCGGCGCGACAGCGGCGCATGGGATGTATGGTGATGCCGCGCCATGTGCCGGGGTGATTGCGGGGATTGGCCGGGTGCAGGGGCGCGAAGTCATGGTGGTGTGTAACGATGCCACCGTGAAGGGCGGCACCTATTATCCGATGACCGTCAAGAAGCACCTGCGCGCGCAGGAGATTGCCGAGGAAAACCATCTGCCGTGCATCTATCTGGTCGACAGTGGCGGCGCGAACCTGCCCAATCAGGATGAGGTGTTCCCCGACCGCGACCACTTTGGGCGTATCTTCTACAATCAGGCGCGGATGAGCGCGAAGGGTATCCCTCAGATCGCCGTTGTCATGGGATCATGCACGGCGGGTGGGGCTTATGTTCCTGCGATGTCCGATGTGACGATCATCGTAAAGGAACAGGGCACGATCTTTCTGGCCGGGCCGCCGCTGGTCAAGGCTGCGACGGGTGAGGTTGTCAGCGCCGAGGATCTGGGTGGCGGCGATGTGCATACGCGCCTGTCGGGGGTGGCAGACTATCTGGCCGAAGATGATGCACATGCGCTAGCATTGGCGCGGCGCGCGGTCGGATCATTGGGGGGTGCCGGACTGAAGCCCGGCCTACGGTTCGACGCACCCGAGGAGCCTGCTTATGATCCGGAGGAAATTCTGGGAGTCGTTCCCGCCGACCTGCGCACGCCCTATGACATCCGTGAAGTGATTGCGCGGCTTGTCGATGGGTCGCGGTTTGATGAGTTCAAACCCCGATTTGGCGAGACACTGGTGACCGGCTTTGCCCATGTCAAAGGCTGCCCGGTCGGGATCATTGCCAACAATGGCGTGCTGTTCTCGGAGGCCGCGCAAAAGGGCGCGCATTTCGTGGAGCTTTGTTCGCAGCGCAAAACCCCGCTGGTGTTTTTGCAGAACATCACCGGCTTCATGGTTGGTCGCAAATACGAAAACGAAGGCATCGCGCGGCATGGGGCCAAGATGGTGACCGCCGTGGCCACCACCAACGTGCCCAAGATCACCATGCTGGTCGGCGGCTCGTTCGGGGCCGGAAACTATGGAATGGCCGGTCGGGCCTATCAGCCGCGGTTCCTGTGGACATGGCCGAATTCGCGGATTTCGGTGATGGGGGGCGAGCAGGCAGCCGGTGTTCTGGCCACCGTCAGGCGCGATGGGATCGAACGACAGGGCGGCACCTGGTCGGCCGAGGAAGAGGCCGAATTCAAACGTCCGACGCTGGAGATGTTCGAAGAGCAATCGCACCCGCTTTATGCCTCGGCCCGTCTCTGGGATGACGGCATCATCGACCCGCGCAAAAGTCGCGACGTGTTGGCCTTGTCGTTGAGTGCGGCGCTGAATGCCCCGATTGAGGAGACACGTTTCGGCGTGTTCAGGATGTAAGATGAACGTTTCATTGAATGACGTCATGGCACGCTATCCGGGTGCCCAGACTTTCAAGTTTGGTGACAATGCCCGGCTGAGTGCTGAGCTGCTGGCTTTGGTACGATCAGGGCGGAAAACGGCAACCTGTGGTGCGTTGCGCGACTATCCCGAAGGCAGCCCTGACACTCCTGTGGTCGGTCGGAGGGATATTGCGATGGAATGGGATGATCGTCCGGCCTTGGTGATCGAAACGGTCGAGGTCTCGACCTGCCGATACTGCGACGTAACCGAGGATTTCGCGTTGGCAGAGGGCGAAAATGAAACGCTTGAGGGATGGAGAGAGGGTCATCGCCAGTATTTCGAACGCAATGGCGGATTTGATCCGGAGATGGAGCTGCTATGCGAGCGATTTCGACTTGTCGAAGATCTGGCGGTTGAGGGGTAAGCTATGTTCAACAAAATCCTGATTGCCAACCGGGGCGAGATTGCTTGCCGGGTTATGGAAACCGCTCAGAGGATGGGCGTATCTTGCGTTGCTGTTTATTCCGATGCGGACGCGGCGGCCAAGCATGTGCAGATGGCGGATGAGGCCATTCATATCGGCGGCCCCGCCCCGGCGGAAAGCTATCTGAAGGGTGATGTGATTATTCAGGCTGCGCTGGATACGGGCGCGCAGGCGATCCATCCCGGTTATGGCTTCCTGTCAGAGAACCCCGATTTTGTTGACGCGGTCGAGGCCGCAGGTTTGACCTTTATCGGCCCATCAGCGGATGCGATCCGCAAAATGGGCCTCAAGGACGCGGCCAAGGTGTTGATGGAACAGGCTGGCGTGCCCGTGGTGCCCGGCTATCACGGCGACAATCAGGATCCCGAGCATCTGGCGGGGGCGGCTGATGCGATTGGATATCCGGTGCTGATCAAGGCGGTTGCAGGCGGTGGCGGTAAAGGTATGCGTCTGGTCGAACGCCCTGAGGATTTTCGTTCCGCATTGGACAGCGCACGGGGCGAAGCCAAAACCGCCTTTGGCAATGACGCTGTGCTGGTCGAGAAATTCGTGGCCAAACCCCGCCATATCGAGGTGCAGGTGTTTGGTGATGGTAAACATGCCGTGCATCTGTTCGAACGCGACTGCTCGTTGCAACGCCGCCATCAGAAGGTGATCGAAGAGGCTCCGGCGCCGGGTATGACGGCTGAGATGCGTGAGGCGATGGGGCAGGCGGGCGTGCGCGCCGCCGAGGCGATAGGTTATAAGGGTGCAGGCACGGTTGAATTCATCGTCGATGCCTCGGACGGGCTGCGCCCCGACAGATTCTGGTTCATGGAGATGAACACGCGCCTACAGGTGGAGCATCCGGTGACAGAAGCCATCACCGGCGTCGACCTGGTGGAATGGCAGTTGCGCGTTGCGGCTCGAGAGAGCCTTCCCAGGCATCAGGATGATCTGTCGATCTCGGGTCACGCCTTCGAAGCCCGGCTTTATGCCGAGGACGTGCCGAAAGGATTCTTGCCGGCGACAGGTACACTGACCCATCTGGTTTTCCCGGCCAACTGCCGTGCGGATAGTGGCGTTCGCGCAGGCGACACGATCAGCCCGTGGTATGACCCTATGATTGCCAAAGTGGTGGTACACGGTCCGACCCGCGCCGTCGCGCTTGAGACGTTGAACCGAGTGCTGCGGGAGACCGAAGTGGCGGGCACCGTTACGAACCTCGCCTTTCTGGGCGCGCTGACCCGCCATGACGGATTTGCCTCGGGCGATGTAGATACGGGCCTGATCGGGCGCGATCTTGACGGGTTGGTGCAGGAATCGCCGACTTCGGCCACAACCGCTGTTGCGGCTGCGATGACCGCACTGAATCTGGTGGATGTCGCGCCTGACACCGGGTTTTCGCTCTGGGCTCCGTTGCATCGGGCGGTGCAATTGTCCGATCAGGGAGAGGTTCTTGATCTGGACGTGCAAGTCGACGGGTCGGATCGCCAGCTTTGGCAGCTGGGCGAACACCGTGTCGTGGCCGAGCGGGTCTCGGGGCGGTGGGCGCTGAGCGGCGCACCGATGCCCCGGGTGGCTGTCAGCGGAACTACTTTGACCGTATTTACTGACTACGGTCGCAGTTTCGACGTCATAGATCCGCTTGACCGGGATGCCAGCGCGACGGGTGACACCAACGTGATCGAGGCGCCGATGCCGGGTCTGGTCAAGGCAGTCTTTGCCACCGCAGGGCAGACCGTTCAAGAAGGCGACCGTTTGGCTATTCTCGAAGCGATGAAAATGGAGCATTCGTTGCTGGCCGCGCGAGATGGTGTGGTGGCCGAGGTGCTGGTCCAAGATGGCGCGCAGGTCGAGGCTGGGGCGGCTTTGGTGCGTTTGGAAGAAGAGTGATCTGTACCCGCGCGGTTTGACGTGGCACGGTCGCGCGATCCGTCTTTGGAATGAGAACAAGCCATAAGGGGTTCTGACATGGGTGATCTGGTCGAAATCTACGAAGTTGGACCGCGCGACGGGCTACAAAACGAAACACGTGAGATACCGGTTGCCGACAAGGTGGCGCTGATCAATTGCCTTAGCCGCGCCGGGTTTCGACGGATCGAAGTTGCAAGCTTTGTCTCTCCCAAATGGGTTCCTCAAATGGCGGGGTCGGCGCAGGTTCTGGCCGGTATTACCCGCGCGGACGGAGTGCGGTACGCGGCGTTGACGCCGAATATGCGCGGATACGAGGATGCGCTGGCCGCCAAAGCGGATGAGATTGCCATTTTTGCGTCTGCTTCCGAGGGGTTTTCCAAGGCAAACATCAATGCCTCGATCGCCGAGTCAATCGAACGGTTCACGCCGATTCTCGAAGCGGCGCGCCATATCGACCTTCCGGTTCGCGGCTATGTCTCTTGCGTGACGGATTGCCCTTATGACGGCCCGACCCCGCCCGAGAAAGTGGCCGAAGTTGCCGACCGGCTGTTTGCGTTGGGCTGTTACGAGGTGTCATTGGGGGACACGATCGGGCAAGGCACGCCAGACAAGATCGCTCATATGCTTCTGGCGGTGCGGGAAAGGGTTCCTGTGACGCGGCTTGCCGGGCATTTTCATGACACCAATGGGCGTGCAATCGACAATATCGATGCGGCACTTTCGCTGGGGGTGCGCGTGTTCGATGCGGCCGTGGGTGGGCTTGGCGGTTGCCCGTATGCTCCGGGGGCCGCGGGCAATGTCGCGACTGAAACCGTTGCAGCGCATTTGCACCGGTTGGGCTACCAAACCGGTCTGGATATCGATGTGGTCGAAGAGGCCGCGCAGATGGCCAAGGCGTTGAGAGGCTAACATGTTCGAAACAATCTCGATTTCAGCAGACGAACGCGGTGTTGCCACGTTAACTCTGGACCGGGCGGAAAAGCACAACGCGCTGTCGGGTCAAATGATCACCGAGCTGACACAGGCCGCGTCGCAACTGGGTCAGGATGGCTCTGTCAGGGTGGTCGTTCTGGCCGCTGCGGGAAAGACGTTTTGCGCCGGTGGTGATCTGGGGTGGATGCAGGACCAGATGGCGGCCGACAAGGCGACGCGATTTGTCGAGGCGCGCAAGCTGGCCGAGATGTTGCAGGCGTTGAACACAATGCCCAAACCCCTGATCGGGGCGCTACAAGGCAACGCCTTTGGCGGAGGCGTTGGGATGGCCGCCGTGTGCGATGTTGCCATCGGTGTAGATAGTCTGAAGATGGGACTGACCGAGACCCGGCTGGGGCTGATTCCGGCGACAATCGGCCCTTATGTTATCGCTCGTATGGGTGAGGCGCGGGCACGGCGTGTGTTCATGTCGGCCCGGTTGTTCGATGCGCCCGAAGCGGTTGATCTGGGATTGCTGGCAAAGGCTGTGCCCTCCGAGCAGCTTGCGGCCGCGATAGAAGATGAAGTCCGGCCCTACCTTTCGTGCGCGCCGGGGGCGGTTGCATCTGCCAAGGTACTGGTTCGAACTCTGGGACCTCGTATAGATGATGCCACAATCGACCAGACCATCAACGAACTGGTCGAACGCTGGGAAACGGAAGAGGCGCGTGACGGGATCGCGGCGTTCTTCGAAAAACGTAAACCTGCATGGAATAAGTAAGTTTACCGAGTTTCCGCAAGCCAATGCAAAACGCGCGAAATGCGATTCTATGCCGCGCTGTCAAGCGTATGTTTGATGGTGAACGGGGCTGTGTTCGGTTGACCCTCTGACCCGGCGGGGATAGAGAATGTCCAGTCAACACGCCAATTGACGGCGCACCCGACAAGATGCGTGCGCAAGAAAGGAGCTATTCGTGGAAGACCTGCTGCGGGAGTACCTCCCGATTCTGGTGTTTCTGGCCGTTGCCGTAGGCCTTGGAATCGTCCTGATTCTTGCCGCCGTTGTACTGGCTGTCCGCAATCCCGACCCCGAAAAGGTCAGCGCATATGAATGTGGCTTCAACGCCTTCGACGATGCGCGAATGAAATTTGACGTCCGATTCTATCTGGTCTCGATTCTCTTCATCATCTTCGATCTTGAGATCGCATTCCTGTTTCCCTGGGCCGTCGGGTTCCGCGATATCAGCGATGTCGGCTTCTGGTCGATGATGGTGTTTCTGGCCGTGCTGACCATCGGCTTTGCCTATGAGTGGAAGAAAGGGGCCTTGGAATGGGAGTGATGACCGGTGCAAACACCGCTGGCGTCGACAAGGAAGCCGCCACCCAGGCCCTGAATGCCGAGTTGCAGGACAAAGGTTTTCTGCTGACCTCGAGCGAGGATATCATCAACTGGGCCCGTACCGGTTCGCTGCACTGGATGACCTTTGGTCTGGCCTGCTGCGCGGTTGAAATGATGCACACCTCGATGCCGCGCTATGATGCGGAACGTTTCGGCATCGCCCCGCGCGCCTCTCCGCGCCAATCTGACGTGATGATCGTGGCCGGCACGCTGACCAACAAGATGGCCCCTGCGTTGCGCAAGGTTTACGACCAGATGCCCGAGCCGCGCTATGTGATATCGATGGGGTCCTGCGCGAATGGCGGTGGTTACTACCACTATTCCTATTCCGTTGTGCGCGGCTGCGACCGGGTTGTTCCCGTGGATATCTATGTGCCCGGCTGCCCTCCGACCGCCGAGGCGCTGCTTTACGGTCTGCTACAGCTACAACGCAAAATTCGCCGCACCGGCACAATTGTACGCTGAGGGGAAGGGTAGATGAGCGAAGCACTCAAAGAACTCGGCACCCAGCTTGAACTGAAACGAGCCGATTGTGTTCTGTCCTGGGATGTGACCCATGGTGAGCTGAACGTCGATGTGGCGCCGTCGAACCTCGTGGAATTCGTAGAATTCCTGCGGTCGGACCAAAATTGCAAGTTCTCGACACTGGTGGATATCACCGGTGTCGATTACCCCGAACGTGCCAAGCGGTTCGACGTGGTGTACCACTTCCTGTCGATGTACCAGAACCAGCGCATCCGTCTGCGGGTTTCGATCCGCGAAGATGACATGGTGCCTTCGATAGTCGATATCCACCCCTCGGCCAACTGGTTCGAGCGTGAGGTGTTCGACATGTTCGGCATCCTGTTCTCGGGCCATCCAGACTTGCGGCGCATCCTGACGGATTATGGCTTCCGTGGCCATCCGCTGCGCAAGGATTTCCCGACCACGGGCTACACCGAGGTGCGTTATGACGAGGCGCAGAAACGCGTCGTCTACGAGCCGGTCAGTCTGGTGCAGGAGTACCGTCAGTTTGATTTCATGTCCCCATGGGAAGGTGCGAACTACATTCTGCCAGGGGATGAGAAACAGGAGACCGAATAATGGGTGGCATTTGGTGGCTGATCCTGTCTGCGCTGACCATCATTCCGATGGTGAAGATTTTGCCGTTCTTCGGGATCAACAAATACTGGTGCCTGCTGTGTCTGGTTCCCTTTGGCACGATCGCATTGCTGTGGTGGGTCGGGCTGAAACTGCAAGAGTTGGAGCGCCGCTGAGATGATAGGTGAGTTGATCATTCTGGGCGCGTTTGGGGTTCTACTGGCCGGGTCTGCGGTCAAGGCGGTCGAGGCCGAAAAGGTCCGGGTTCGGGCCGAAGCAAAGAAGAAACGAGGGCGTTGATGGACGGCTCAAGATATGATGACGGCAGCACGGACGCGCTGAGCGGCGAGCAGAAGATCCGCAACTTCAACATCAACTTCGGCCCGCAACACCCCGCGGCGCACGGAGTTTTGCGTCTGGTGCTCGAGTTGGACGGCGAGATTGTCGAACGTTGCGACCCTCATATCGGCCTGCTGCATCGTGGCACCGAAAAGCTGATGGAAAGCCGGACGTATCTGCAAAACCTGCCGTATTTCGACCGTCTGGACTATGTGGCGCCGATGAACCAGGAACATGCCTGGTGTCTGGCCATCGAAAAGCTGACCGGGGTCGAGGTGCCGCGCCGGGGTTCGCTGATCCGGGTGCTGTATTCCGAGATCGGGCGCATTCTGAACCACCTGCTGAACGTGACGACACAGGCGATGGATGTGGGCGCTCTGACCCCACCGCTGTGGGGTTTTGAAGAACGCGAAAAGCTGATGGTGTTTTATGAGCGTGCCTGTGGCGCCCGCCTGCACGCCGCTTATTTCCGCCCCGGTGGTGTCCATCAGGACCTGCCGCCCGAACTGCTGGACGATATCGAGGCCTGGAGTCACGAATTCCCAAGCGTCCTTGATGACATTGACGGGCTGCTGACCGAAAACCGCATCTTCAAGCAGCGCAACGCCGATATCGGCGTGGTGACCGAGGATGACATCCAGAAATACGGCTTCTCGGGCGTGATGGTGCGTGGATCGGGTCTGGCCTGGGACCTGCGTCGCGCGCAGCCCTACGAGTGCTATGATGAGTTTGAATTCCAGATTCCCGTCGGCAAGAACGGCGATTGCTATGACCGCTACCTTGTCCGCATGGAAGAGATGCGCCAGTCGCTGCTGATCATCCGTCAGGCCATCGCCAAAATCCGCGAGTGTCCCGGTGACGTTCTGGCGCGCGGCAAGATCACTCCACCGAAACGCTCGGACATGAAGACCTCGATGGAGAGCCTGATCCATCACTTCAAGCTGTATACCGAAGGCTTCCACGTGCCTGCCGGTGAGGTCTATGCTGCCGTCGAAGCCCCCAAGGGCGAGTTCGGCGTCTATCTGGTCGCCGACGGCACCAACAAACCCTACCGCGCCAAACTGCGCGCACCGGGCTTCCTGCACCTGCAAGCCATGGACCACGTTGCCAAAGGCCACCAACTGGCCGACGTCGCCGCTATCATCGGCACCATGGACGTCGTATTTGGAGAGATTGACCGCTAATGCTCCGCCGTCTTCATCCCGAACAACCCGAAAGCTTTGCCTTCACCGCTGCCAACCAGCAATGGGCCGAAGCGCAGATCACCAAATACCCCGAAGGCCGTCAGGCCAGCGCGGTCATTCCGCTTCTGTGGCGCGCACAGGAACAAGAGGGATGGCTGAGCCGTCCGGCGATTGAATCCGTCGCCGACATGCTGGGTATGGCCTATATCCGTGTGCTTGAGGTTGCTTCGTTTTACTTCATGTTCCAACTGCAACCCGTTGGGTCGGCTGCGCATATTCAGGTTTGTGGTACGACCTCCTGCATGATCTGCGGAGCAGAGGACCTGATTGCGGTCTGTAAGGAAAAGATCTCGGCGAAACCGCACGAACTGTCGGCTGATGGCAAGCTGAGTTGGGAAGAGGTCGAATGCCTTGGCTCCTGCACCAATGCGCCGATGGCGCAGATCGGCAAGGATTACTACGAAGACCTGACCGCCGAGAGCTTTGGCAAGATCCTCGATGATCTGGTGGCGGGGAAAGTTCCGACGCCGGGCCCACAAAACGGACGTTATGCGGCTGAACCGCTCAGAGGGCTGACCAGTCTGACCGATCATGAGGCCGGAAAGGCCCGGTATAACGCCAGCGTCGAACTGGCCACCGATATTGGCGATACGGTCAAACGCATCGACGGGACCGAGGTTCCGATCCTGACCCCTTGGTTGGGCAAGGATGGCAAAGCGGCAGCGACCAAAGCGGCACCGAAGCCGCCCAAAGCGCCAGCCCCGGCGAAACCTGCTGCGAAACAGGCCGCTGAGGCGAAGGCAGCGAAAGAGGACCAGCCCGAAACACTGGCAGGCGCGCGCGACGGCAAGGCAGATAACCTGAAACTGTTGAAAGGCGTAGGCCCCAAGCTGGAGCAGACGCTGAACGAGCTGGGCTTCTTCCACTATGATCAGATCGCTGCCTGGACACCGGAACAGGTCGCCTGGGTCGATGCACGGTTGAAGTTCAAGGGCCGGATCGAGCGCGATGGCTGGATTGAACAAGCAGCCAAGCTTGCGGCGGGTGAGGAAACCGAATTTGCCAAACGTGCCAAGGAAGATGGCACCTACAAAGACTAAACGGGTGCCCCATCGGGGCATCGGGGGATGATGGACAAGGACAAGGATCAGGCTATAGCCCGAAAGGGCCGACATATCGGCATCGTCATTGCGGTGACGATGGTGATCTGGCTTGCCATGAACCTGTTCATTGGCCCCGCGCTGGGTTTGACAGCCCGGCACGCGCTGCTGTTTGATTTTGCCGCTCTGGCGGCATTCATTTATGCGGGTGTGAACATTTTTCAACTCTGGCGCATGCGTCAGGACAGCTGAAGGTAACGAATGATGCTGAAGGATCAGGACCGGATCTTTACCAACATCTACGGGATGCACGAACGCACGCTGAAAGGCGCGCAAGCCCGCGGGCATTGGGACGGCACCGCTGGCCTGATTGAAAAGGGCCGGGACTGGATCATTCAGACGATGAAGGATTCCGGGCTGCGCGGACGTGGCGGTGCGGGCTTCCCAACTGGCCTGAAATGGTCGTTCATGCCAAAGGAAAGCGACGGTCGCCCTTCCTATCTGGTTGTGAATGCCGATGAATCCGAGCCCGGCACCTGCAAAGACCGTGAGATCATGCGCCATGATCCCCACACGTTGATTGAAGGGTGTCTGATCGCCTCTTTCGCGATGAACGCACATACCTGCTATATCTACCTGCGCGGCGAATACATCCGCGAGCGTGAGGCATTGCAGGCTGCGATTGATGAGGCCTATGACGCGGGGCTTCTTGGCAAAAATGCCGCTGGTTCGGGCTGGGATTTCGATCTTTTCCTTCATCACGGGGCAGGGGCCTATATTTGTGGCGAGGAAACCGCCCTGATTGAAAGCCTTGAGGGCAAAAAGGGCATGCCGCGGATGAAGCCTCCGTTCCCGGCGGGTGCGGGGCTGTACGGATGTCCGACCACTGTGAACAACGTGGAATCCATCGCGGTGGTGCCGACCATTCTGCGTCGGGGTGCGGACTGGTTCGCTGGATTTGGTCGCCAGAACAACGCCGGTACCAAGCTGTTTGCGATCTCGGGCCACGTGAACAACCCATGTGTCGTCGAAGAGGCGATGTCGATCCCGTTCGAACAGCTGATCGAAACCCATTGCGGCGGCATTCGCGGCGGGTGGGATAATCTTCTGGCGGTTATCCCTGGTGGATCCTCGGTTCCTTGCGTGCGCGGTGAAAACATGCGCGACGCGATCATGGATTTCGATTACCTGCGCAACGACCTGGGGTCGGGTCTGGGTACGGCAGCGGTGATTGTGATGGACAAATCCACCGACATCATCAAGGCGATCTGGCGCCTGTCGAAGTTTTACAAGCATGAAAGCTGTGGCCAGTGTACGCCGTGTCGCGAAGGCACCGGCTGGATGATGCGTGTGATGGATCGTCTGGTGCGCGGCGAGGCTGAACTGGAAGAGATCGACATGTTGTTTGACGTGACCAAACAGGTCGAAGGACACACGATCTGCGCCTTGGGCGATGCGGCCGCCTGGCCGATCCAAGGCCTGATCCGCAATTTCCGGGAAGAGATCGAAGACCGCATCAAGGCTCAGAAATCGGGCCGTATGGGTGCGATGGCAGCGGAGTGAACGAAGATGGAAGTGTTTGCTGAATATAGCCACGCGATTGCGTCGGTTGTGCTATTCACGCTGGTTGTATTGTTTCTGGCGCCGTTTTCGGCACTGGCCAAACAAGCCAAAGGGCTGGCACCCGGTGCGACACCCGAGCAGGACTATGCCGACAAGGCGTATCGTCTGAACCGGGCCTATCTGAATGGAACGGAAACACTTCCTGCGTTTGTGACTGTCATAACAGCGGCGATTTTGCTGGGCGTCAGCCCGTTCTGGGTAAACCTGCTGGCCTCAGTGGCGTTGGTTGCGCGCTTGGCGATGCTGGTTGTGCACCTGAAAGGGATTGGCAAGCCAAGCAGCGGTCCGCGGACAATTCTGTATGTGATCGGCTGGGCGTGCATGGTCGTGATCGGGCTTATGGCATTGGTGGCGGCGTTTTGATGGCGACGCAGCGGAACAGAAAACAAAGAGGGAAAGTATGAAGGCCCCCAAAGCCCTTATTGTTGTGTTGGCGCTGGCTGGTGTTTCTGCATGCGGTCTGGTGAAGCCGTCGGCAGACCGGCTTTTGTTCGACGGCAAGTCGTTCAGGGCCAAGGCGAAGGTGGTCAACAAGAAAACCTCGCCCGCGGACTTTACGGTTGTCGTCAAAGGCGTCTCTGCTTCACTCGATGGTGCGCGCGAGGCCGGACGTCATGAAGGTACCAAATTCTGCATCCAGAACTTCGGATCGTCTCGGATTGCTTGGAAGGTGGGTCCGGATACTGACCCGCAGAACCTCAGCGTCAGCAATGATCAACTGACATTTGCAGGAACCTGCCAGCGGCCATGACCGGTGTTTTTCCATATCTTCGGTGGGCGGGCAGGGTGTTATTGCCTAGCAGCCGCAAACCGCTTCGTCTTGGACAGTCCAAGACGAAAGGAAAACCCATGTCTGTTGTAAAACTAGTTGCCCTCGCATCGCTGATGGCCTTGCCGACGGTGACAGAAGCAAAGCCGCCCTTGAGGGATGTCAAAGAGATCGACAACGAACTCTACTACATCGCCATTGCAAATGAGATTTCCGAGTTCTGCCCGTCGATCAGCGGGCGGCGATTGAAAGCGATCAGTGTGATGTGGGGACTGCGGTCCAAAGCGAATAATCTGGGGTACTCGGACACGGAAATCCGCTCCTATGTCGAGTCGGATGCTGAAAAGGGTCGGATGCGGGCCAAGGGCGAGGCTTATCTGGCGAAAAACGGCGTGTCCTACGACAACCCCAAAACGTTCTGCTCTCTGGGGCAGAAGGAAATCCAAAGAAACAGCGCCATTGGCGTTTATTTGAGAGCGAATTGAGAGCCATGTCTGACCTCCGCAAGATCAATATCGACGGGCAGGAAATCGAAGTCGATGGTGCGATGACCCTGATACAGGCTTGTGAACAAGCCGGGGTCGAGGTACCGCGTTTCTGCTATCACGAGCGTCTGTCGATTGCGGGAAACTGCCGGATGTGTCTGGTTGAGGTAGTGGGCGGTCCGCCGAAACCGGCTGCCTCCTGCGCGATGCAGGTGCGCGATCTGCGCCCGGGGCCGGAAGGGCAGCCGCCGGTGGTCAAGACGAACTCTCCCATGGTCAAGAAGGCCCGCGAGGGTGTGATGGAGTTCCTACTGATCAACCATCCACTGGATTGCCCGATCTGCGATCAGGGCGGCGAATGCGATCTTCAGGACCAAGCGATGGCTTATGGCCTGTCCGGTTCGCGGTTCAAGGAAGCCAAACGCGCGGTTGATGATCTGGATCTGGGACCGCTTGTGGGCACCGCAATGACCCGCTGCATCAGTTGCACCCGCTGCGTGCGCTTCACCACCGAAGTCGCCGGGATCACTCAGATGGGTCAGACAGGGCGCGGTGAGGATGCCGAGATCACCTCGTATCTGAACCAGACGCTGGATTCGAACCTGCAGGGCAACATTATCGACCTGTGCCCGGTAGGGGCACTGACCTCGAAACCTTATGCGTTTACCGCCCGCCCGTGGGAATTGACCAAGACCGAAAGCATCGACGTCATGGACGCGCTGGGATCGAACATTCGTGTCGATACCAAAGGGCGCGAGGTGATGCGATTCCTTCCTCGCAATCATGACGGAGTGAACGAGGAGTGGATCAGCGACAAAACCCGCTTTGTCTGGGACGGGTTGCGGCGTCAGCGTCTGGACAAGCCTTACATCCGTGAAAACGGCAAGCTGCGCCCGGCCTCATGGTCCGAAGCACTGACCAAGGCCGCAGAGGCGCTGAAAAGCGCTGAGAAGCCAGCCGGTATCGTCGGTGATCTGGCGCCGGTCGAGGCTGCGTTCGCATTGAAACAGATGATCGAAGGGCAGGGCGGTGTTGTCGAATGCCGCACCGAAGGAGCCAAGCTTCCGGCCGGGAACCGTGGCGCATATGCCGGGACCGCCGCGATTGAAGACATCGATACGGCCGAGCGTATTCTTCTGATTGGCACCAACCCGCGCGATGAGGCACCGGTTTTGAACGCGCGTATCCGCAAGGCGTGGGCGCACGGGGCCGAAGTCGCTTTGGTAGGTCCAGCGGTCGATCTGACTTATGCGTACCATCATGTGGGCGGTGACCGCGCGGCGCTGCAAAAGGTTGTCGACATGGGGGGCGACGATGAAATCAGGGGCAAACGCTCGCTGGTCATCATCGGGCAGGGAGCGCTGCAGGAGGCGGATGGAGCCGCTGTTCTGGCTGCCGCGCAAACAATTGCCGCAAATACGGAAAGCGGCCTGATCATTCTGCACACTGCGGCGTCGCGCGTGGGCGCGATGGATGTGGACGCCACAAACGCAGGCGGCATGGAAGCTATCAATGCTGCGGATGTGATCTATAACCTTGGTGCGGATGAGGTCGAAATCGGCGAAGGCGCGTTTGTGATCTACCAGGGCAGCCACGGAGATCGGGGCGCACACCGCGCAGATGTGATCCTGCCGGGTGCGGCCTATACTGAGGAAAACGGTCTGTTCGTGAATACGGAAGGCCGTCCGCAACTGGCGATGCGCGCCGGGTTTGCGCCGGGTGAGGCCAAGGAAAACTGGGCCATCCTTCGTGCGCTGTCGGCTGAACTGGGGGCGACGCTCCCCTATGACTCGCTGGCGCAGTTGCGCACAGCTTTGATCGAGGCGGTCCCCCATCTGGCCCGCATCGACGAGGTGATCGAGAATGAGGTTCAAGCGCTTGAGGCCGGATCTTTAGGCCAGGCGACCTTCCGCAACGCGATCAAGGATTTCTATCTGACCAACCCGATCGCACGGGCCTCGCAACTGATGGCCGAGCTGTCGGCGCAGGCGCAGGTCCGCAAAGCCGAGAAGATTGCGGCGGAATGAACCATAGCAGTTTCATATCGCAAGCCAGTGCTGCGGTTGGGTCGCACCTGACTGCGCCGGAAATGTGCGGGAAACGAAAGAAAAAGGGTGGCGCTATGGCGGCAGATGCTGTTTACACCAACGCGCCGACCCAGCCGCAGTTTGCGCAGGCATCTGGCCTTTGCATCGCGCGCGAAAAACGGAATACCCACGGTGTGAGGACCAATGGCTGAATTCTTTAACACCCCCGGCGGAATAGCCATCATCATTCTGGCGCAAGTGCTTGCTGTTGTTGCCTTTGTGATGATCTCGCTGTTGTTCCTTGTTTATGGCGACCGCAAAATCTGGGCCGCTGTCCAGATGCGCCGCGGGCCCAACGTGGTCGGCGTCTACGGTCTGCTGCAATCGGTGGCGGATGCGTTGAAATACGTCGTCAAAGAGGTCGTTATCCCCGCAGGAGCCGACCGCACGGTTTTCATACTCGCGCCGCTCACCTCTTTCGTGCTGGCGATGATCGCCTGGGCGGTGATCCCGTTCAACGATGGCTGGGTCCTGTCGGATATCAACGTAGCAATCCTCTATGTCTTCGCCGTATCCTCGCTTGAGGTTTATGGCGTGATCATGGGCGGTTGGGCGTCGAACTCAAAGTACCCGTTCCTCGGCTCGTTGCGCTCAGCCGCGCAGATGATTTCGTACGAGGTTTCCATCGGCCTGATCATCATCGGTGTGATCATCTCGACCGGGTCGATGAACTTTGGCGATATCGTGCGGGCGCAGGATGGGTCGTTAGGGTTCTTCAGCTGGTACTGGCTGCCGCACTTCCCGATGGTCTTCCTGTTCTTCATCTCGGCGCTGGCCGAGACAAACCGGCCACCGTTTGACTTGCCCGAAGCGGAATCGGAACTTGTGGCGGGTTATCAGGTCGAATACTCGGCCACGCCTTTCCTGCTGTTCATGGCGGGTGAATACATCGCAATTTTCCTGATGTGCGCGCTGACCTCGCTGCTGTTCTTCGGCGGCTGGCTGTCGCCGATCCCGGGCCTGCCCGATGGTGTTTTGTGGATGGTCGCCAAGATGGCGTTCTTCTTCTTCATCTTCGCGATGGTAAAGGCCATCACGCCCCGCTACCGCTATGACCAGCTGATGCGGCTGGGCTGGAAAGTGTTCCTGCCATTCTCGCTGGTCTGGGTGGTGTTCGTGGCCTTTGCGGCGAAATTCGACTGGTTCTGGGGCGCATTTGCCCGTTGGAGCGTAGGAGGCTGATATGGCAAACATCGATTACACCCGCGCCGCCAAGTACTTCCTGCTGCAGGACTTCTGGGTCGGCATGAAACTGGGGCTGAAGTATTTCTTTGCACCCAAGGCCACCTTGAATTACCCCCACGAAAAAGGACCTCTGTCCCCGCGTTTCCGCGGTGAACACGCACTTCGCCGCTATCCGAATGGCGAAGAGCGCTGCATCGCCTGTAAACTGTGCGAGGCGGTCTGCCCGGCGCAGGCCATCACCATCGACGCCGAACCGCGAGAAGACGGCAGCCGCCGCACCACGCGCTATGACATCGACATGACCAAGTGCATCTATTGCGGCTTCTGCCAAGAGGCATGCCCGGTTGATGCCATCGTCGAAGGCCCGAACTTTGAATTCGCGACAGAAACCCGGGAAGAGCTGTTCTACGACAAGGAAAAACTCCTGTCGAATGGCGAACGCTGGGAAGCCGAGATCGCGCGCAATCTGGAACTGGACGCACCGTACCGATGACTGACAGCCCGACAAATCCGTTCGAGCTGATGATGAAGCAGGCTCAGGACATGGCCAAGGCGATGAACCCGGCGATGGAAAGCTTCTCGCCCAAGGGGTTCGAGGCGCTGTGGCCGACCATGCCGAAAGAGGTCATGGAGATGATGTTTGGCAACACCGTCAACAAAGACGGGCTGGATGCCAAAACTCGCCTGCTGCTGACGCTGGCCGGGCTGACCTGTCAGGGCGCTCAGGCGGATTCGGCCGTGCGCCAGACCGTACGTCATGCGCTGGAAGCGGGCGCAAAGAAACAAGAGATCGTGGAAACGATCGGTCAGATGTCGGTCTTTGCCGGCATCCCGGCCATGACCCGCGCGCTGGATCTGGCGCAAGAGGTCATGGGCGACAACGAGGATGAGGATCAATGACCGTCTTTGCCTTCTACCTGTTTGCCATCAGCGCCATCACCGGAGGGCTGTTCACGGTGATCAGCCGCCAGCCGGTGCACTCGGTCCTGTGGCTGATCCTGGCGTTTCTGTCCTCGGCAGGGCTGTTCGTGCTGCTGGGGGCCGAGTTCGTGGCGATGCTGCTGGTCATCGTCTATGTCGGCGCGGTCGCGGTTCTGTTCCTCTTCGTGGTGATGATGCTGGACGTGGACTTTGCCGAGCTCAAGGCCGAAATGGCGCGCTATATGCCGCTGGCCCTGCTGATCGGTCTGGTCATCCTGATGCAATTTGTCATGGCTTTCGGCGCCTGGGACAGCGCGCAGGGTGCTGCCGAAAATCTGGCGCAGCCGGTCCCGACTGACCGCCACAACACCGAGGCGCTGGGTGTCATCCTTTACGATCAGTACTTTCTTCTGTTCCAACTTGCGGGCCTGATCCTGCTGGTGGCTATGATCGGCGCCATCGTTTTGACGCTGCGCCACCGTCAGGATATCAAGCGTCAGGACATCGTCGGCCAGATGATGCGCGATCCGGCCAAGGCGATGGAATTGAAGGACGTGAAACCGGGGCAGGGGTTGTGAGGTTCAAAGCCGTGATACCTGGGCTAAGTTTCGCATTTTTCCCCGCGACTGTTTTCGCAGCGGGTATCGAAGCTTGCGAAGCTCTTCCGATTATGTCGCATCACGTGTTCGAGACGAACCACAGAATCGTTGGCAACGGCGTTGTCTCTTACTCTGAGATTGGCTCTATCTGCACCGACGAATTGGGATGCACACATACTGAGTTTGTTTTGTTTGCGGCTTGTGAAAGCGGTCAAACGATGCGCGTCGTAGCGAAACTTGAACGGGACTTCGACGGTACTCATTTGGATCGCGTCGATGAAGCAAATGAAGTTGTCCAAGTACTAGCATCTGCTGAAACAAGTTATTCGTGGACTTCGGCAACAAAAGCCTTTGAGCGAAAGGCATTCCAGATCGACGACTACATTGAATCGAAAGAAAACTGCGCCTGTGCAATGGCGTTTCCCGAGCTTCGCAACGGGAAAGAGAAATTCGAGGGACTCTAAGACGATGATCGGACTTGAACACTATCTTACGGTCGCGGCGACGCTGTTCGTCATCGGCATCTTCGGTCTCTTCCTGAACCGCAAGAACGTCATCATCCTGCTGATGAGCATCGAGCTGATGCTGCTGGCGGTGAATATCAACCTCGTGGCGTTTTCCAGCTTCCTTGGCGATCTGGTCGGGCAGGTGTTCACGCTGTTCGTGCTGACCGTTGCGGCGGCCGAGGCGGCGATTGGTCTGGCCATTCTGGTCTGCTTCTTCCGCAACCGCGGCACCATCGCGGTTGAAGACGTCAATATGATGAAGGGGTAAGAGAACATGGAAACCACCATCCTCTTTGCCCCGCTGGTGGGCGCGCTGCTCTGCGGGTTTGGCTGGAGATTCATTGGCGAGAAGGCCGCCATGTGGACGGCCACGGGCCTGCTGTTTCTGGCTTGTCTGCTGTCATGGCTCGTGTTCTTCTCGTTCGACGGGCTCACACAACAGATCGAGATCATGCGCTGGATCGAAAGCGGGTCGCTCTCGACCTCGTGGGCCATCCGTCTGGACCGGCTGACCGCCATCATGCTGATCGTGGTCACCACGGTTTCGGCGCTCGTGCATCTCTACAGCTTTGGCTACATGGATCACGACCCGCAATGGCGCGAAGGCGAAAGCTATAAGCCGCGTTTCTTTGCCTATCTGTCCTTCTTTACCTTCGCGATGCTGATGCTGGTGACGGCGGACAACCTTGTGCAGATGTTCTTTGGCTGGGAAGGCGTGGGTGTTGCCTCGTATCTGCTGATCGGCTTCTACTATCGCAAGCCGTCGGCAAATGCTGCGGCGATGAAAGCGTTCATCGTCAACCGTGTGGGCGATTTTGGCTTTGCTCTGGGCATCTTCGCGCTGTTCTTCCTGACCGACAGCATCAACTTTTCGGACATTTTCGCATCGGCACCCGCGCTTGCAGAAGAAAAGCTACATTTCCTGTGGGGCGAATGGACCGCGGTCGAGGTGATCTGTGTTCTGCTGTTCATCGGTGCGATGGGTAAATCCGCGCAGCTGATCCTGCACACCTGGTTGCCGGACGCGATGGAAGGCCCGACGCCTGTGTCAGCGCTGATCCACGCTGCGACCATGGTGACCGCAGGCGTCTTTTTGGTCTGCCGCATGTCCCCGCTGATGGAGTTCGCACCGGGCGCGACAGGGTTCATCACTGTTCTTGGGGCCTCGACTGCGTTCTTTGCGGCCACTGTTGGTCTGGTTCAGACCGATATCAAACGTGTCATCGCGTATTCGACCTGTTCCCAGTTGGGTTACATGTTTGTGGCGGCGGGCGTCGGCATGTATTCGGCAGCGATGTTCCACTTGTTCACGCATGCCTTCTTCAAGGCGCTGTTGTTCCTTGGGGCCGGTTCCGTGATCCACGCGATGCATCACGAACAGGAGATGACCGAGTATGGCGGTCTGCGCAAAAAGATCCCCTATACCTTCTGGGCGATGATGATCGGCACCCTGGCGATTACCGGTGTTGGCATCCCGTTGACCACCTTTGGGTTTGCCGGTTTCCTGTCAAAGGACGCAATTATCGAAAGCGCCTATGCGGGCGGGTCAAGCTATGGCTTCTGGTTGCTGGTTGTCGCTGCGGCGTTCACCTCGTTCTACAGCTGGCGTCTGATCTTCCTGACCTTCTATGGAGAGCCGCGCGGGGACAAGCATACGCATGATCACGCACATGAAAGCCCGATGGTCATGCTGGTGCCGCTGGGAGTTTTGTCGCTGGGTGCGGTATTCGCGGGCATGATCTGGTACGGAAACTTCTTTGGCCATGCCGACAAGGTCGGCAAATTCTATGGTATTCCGGTTGCAGAAGCTTCAGAGCATGCCGAGGCCGGTGATCACGCGGCGGCGGATGCGTCGCACGGCCAAGACAGCCATGCCGATGACAGCCATGCTGATGAGGCCGCGCATGGTGAGAATGCCGCAGTGGGCGAAGACCACCATTATGTGTTTGCGGGTGAGCCAGGTGAAGGGGCGCTTTATATGGCGCCGGACAACCACATTCTGGACGATGCGCATGCGGCTCCGAAATGGGTCAAGGTTTCGCCATTTGTGGCGATGGTGCTTGGCTTTATCGTGGCCTATTGGTTCTACATCGTGAACACGTCGCTACCCGCACGTCTGGCCGCAAATCAGCGCCCGCTGTACCTGTTCCTGCTGAACAAATGGTATTTCGACGAAATCTACGACGCGATCTTTGTCAAACCCACTGTCGCCCTTGGCCGGTTCCTGTGGAAACGCGGTGACGGCAATACAATCGACGGCTTCCTGAATGGGGTTGCAATGGGCGTTGTTCCCTTCTTCACCCGCCTCGCAGGCAAGGCGCAGACCGGGTACATCTTTACTTACGCCTTCTGGATGGTATTGGGCATTGCGGCCCTTGTCACCTGGATGTCGATCGGCGGAGGCGCACACTAATGGACAATATCCTATCTATTGTCACCTTTATCCCCGCCATCGCAGCAGGCATTCTGGCGCTGTTCCTGCACGGCAGCGATGTCGCAGCGCAGCGCAACGCCAAGTGGATTGCATTGCTGGCGACAACTGTGACGTTTCTGGTGTCAATTGGCATCTACACAGGCTTTGATCCTTCGAACACCGGCTTCCAGATGGTGGAAGAGGGTGAATGGCTGATGGGTCTGAAATACAAGATGGGTGTGGATGGCATCAGCGTTCTGTTTGTGTTGCTGACCACCTTCATCATGCCGCTGACCATTCTGGCCAGCTGGAATGTGACAGACCGCGTCAAGGAATACATGATTGCCTTCTTGCTGCTGGAAACGCTGATGCTGGGCGTGTTCATGGCGCTGGACCTAGTGCTGTTCTACCTGTTCTTCGAGGCGGGTCTGATCCCGATGTTCCTGATCATCGGGATCTGGGGCGGCAAGGACCGTATCTATGCCAGCTTCAAGTTCTTCCTTTACACCTTCCTCGGCTCGGTGCTGATGCTGGTAGCCATGGTCGCAATGTATGCTGACGCAGGCACTACGGATATCGAGGCGCTGATGGCCCATCAGTTCGCATCCGAGAGTTTCAGCGTGTTGGGCATCTATATCACCGGCGGTATGCAGACGCTGATGTTCCTGGCCTTCTTCGCATCTTTTGCGGTGAAAATGCCGATGTGGCCGGTGCACACCTGGTTGCCCGATGCGCACGTTCAAGCGCCGACGGCGGGCTCGGTCGTGCTGGCGGCGATCCTGTTGAAGATGGGCGGCTACGGCTTCCTGCGGTTCAGCCTGCCGATGTTCCCGGTTGGCACGGCGGTGATGACTGATCTTGTGCTTTGGATGTCAGCCATAGCGGTTGTCTATACCTCGCTGGTGGCACTGGTGCAGGAAGACATGAAAAAGCTGATCGCGTATTCCTCGGTGGCGCATATGGGCTTTGTCACGATGGGCATCTTTGCTGCGAACCAGCAAGGCATTGACGGCGCGATTTTCCAGATGCTGAGCCACGGGTTCATCTCTGCTGCGCTCTTCCTCTGTGTCGGCGTGATCTATGACCGGATGCACACCCGCGATATCGAGGCTTATGGCGGTCTGGTCATCCGGATGCCCGCCTATGCGCTGGTCTTCATGCTGTTCACCATGGCCAATGTCGGACTGCCGGGCACCAGCGGGTTTATTGGTGAGTTCCTGACACTCATGGGTACATTCCAGGTTAACACCTGGGTGACTGCAGTTGCGGCGACCGGTGTGATCTTCTCGGCAGCCTACGCGTTGTGGCTCTACCGCCGCGTTGTCTTTGGGGACCTGATCAAGGAAAGCCTGAAGGCGATGACCGACATGAGCTCTCGCGAGCGGCTGATTTTTGCCCCGCTGATCGTGATGACGATCCTGTTGGGGGTCTACCCGTCGCTGGTGACCGATGTGATCGGGCAATCGACGACGGCACTCATTTCGAACTATGACACGGCTCTGGCCGCGGCTGAGGCTGCGACCCAGACTGCCGCTTCGCATTAAGGGAGCTTTGGAGACATGATCCAGGCTGATCTGACAATTATCCTGCCGGAAATCGTTCTGGCGATCTATGCGATGGTGGCTCTGTTGGGGGCAGTCTACACGTCGAAAGACGGGCTGGCTTCGGTTCTGGTCTGGACCACGGCGGGCCTGATGGCGGTCCTGGCGATCTGGATCGCTACCCAGGGCAGTGGCACCAACGTGGCCTTCAACGGCATGTTCGTAGATGACGGGTTCGCGCGTTTTGCCAAAGTTGCCATCCTTTTGTCGGCAGGCGCCGTACTGGTGATGAGCCAGGAATACATGGCACGCCGGGGTCTGCTGCGCTTTGAATATCCGCTGCTGGTTGCGCTTGCTGCCGTTGGTATGATGATGATGGTCAGCGCGGGCGATCTGATGTCTCTTTACATGGGGCTCGAGCTGCAATCCCTTGCGCTGTATGTTGTTGCCGCGCTGCGTCGTGACAGTGCGAAATCAACCGAAGCAGGGCTGAAATACTTTGTTCTGGGCGCTCTCAGTTCAGGTCTGCTGCTGTATGGTGCGTCGCTGGTCTATGGGTTCACCGGCACGACACTGTTCTCGGGCATTATTCAGACGGTCCATCATGGGGACGTCTCGGTTGGTCTGTTGTTTGGCCTGATCTTCCTGATCTCGGGTCTGGCATTCAAGGTCTCGGCGGTTCCGTTCCATATGTGGACACCGGATGTCTATGAAGGGTCGCCGACGCCAATTACGGCCTTCTTTGCCACCGCGCCGAAAGTCGCGGCAATGGCCTTGTTTGCACGTCTTCTGCATGACGCTTTCGGAGGCGTGGTCAAAGACTGGCAGCAAGTGATTGTTCTGCTGTCGGTGCTGTCAATGCTGCTGGGGGCGGTTGCCGCAATTGGTCAGCGCGACATCAAGCGACTGATGGCGTTCTCGTCGATTGCCCATATGGGCTATGCGCTGATCGGTTTGGCGGCTGGCACCGAGTTGGGTATTCAGGCGATGCTGATGTATCTGGCGATTTACGTGACCATGAACATTGGCACGTTTGCGTTTATCCTGATGATGGAACGCGACGGCAAACCCGTCACTGACATTGATGCGCTGCGCCAGTATTCCAAACGTGATCCGGGCAAGGCCCTTGCTGTTCTGATCCTGATGTTCTCGCTTGCCGGTGTCCCACCGATGCTGGGTTTCTTTGCGAAGTTTGGTGTTTGGCGGGCTGGTGTAAGTGCCGATTTGACAGGCCTTGTTGTGGTCTCAGCCATCGCATCGGTAATTGGCGCCTTCTATTACCTGCGGATCGTGTTCTACATGTATTTCGGGGCCGAGAACGAGGACCCGATCGAAACGCGGTCGACACCCGTTCTATGGGTCGCCCTGATGGGGTCCGCGGCGCTGATGCTGATCGGGGTCTTCTATCAGTTCGGGATTGAGGGCGCGGCCGCTGCCGCGGCGGCGACTCTTGTCAACTGAACGTTTTGAACAATCTGAGAGAGGGGCTCGGTCGCGTGACCGGGCCTTTTTGATATGACCAAGTGGCCAAAAGGCTATGGCCTGCACGAGGTGCAGGAAGTCGATAGCACACTCAACGAAGCGGCGCGGATTGCCCCCAATGCCCGTGGTCCTGTCTGGATCATGGCGCATCATCAGACGGCTGCGCGTGGGCGACGCGGACGGTCATGGGCCAACCCCATGGGCAACCTTGCCGCGACCCTTTTGATGCGCCCCGAAGGTGCACCAGAACAGGCGGCACTGCGCAGTTTTGTTGCGGCACTGGCTCTGTTTGACGCTTGCGTCTCTGTGACAGGGCGTGCGGCGGGGCTGTCGTTGAAATGGCCCAATGACGTACTGCTGAACGGTGGTAAGCTTGCTGGTATTTTGCTGGAAAGCGCCGGTCAGGGGCGCGGTGTAACGCATCTGTCGATCGGTATTGGCGTGAATTTGGCCAACGCCCCAGACGCCGACGTGGTAGAACCGGGCGCGATCCGTCCCGTCTCGCTGTTGTCGGAAACCGGTGCAAACGTCACGCCCGAGGATTTTCTGACCGAGCTTGCCTCGGCCTATGCCAAATATGAAACTCAGTTTGTTACCTACGGGTTCGAACCCATTCGCACTGCGTGGCTGTCCCGTGCTGCCCGGCTGGGCGAGGTTATCACGGCCCGTACCGGCACGTCCGAGACGGTTGGGACCTTCGAAACGGTAGACGCAAGCGGTAACCTTGTCTTAAACACCGCCAAAGGCCGCGTGAGCATTCCTGCGGCGGATGTCTATTTCTGAAAGGGGCGCAAATGCTTCTGGCCATTGATTGCGGCAATACCAATACAGTCTTCTCAATCTGGGACGGTCAGGAATTTCTGTGCACCCTGCGTACCTCGACCCATCACGCACGCACGGCGGACGCCTATTTCACCTGGTATTCGACGCTGGTGAAACATTACGGGATTGAGGCGAATATCTCGGATGTCATCATTGCCTCGACTGTGCCGCGCGTCGTGTTTAACCTGCGCATCTTTGCTGATCGCTTTTTTGGGTGCAGGCCGCTGGTGGTGGGAAGGCCGGACTGCCTGTTGCCCGTGCCGCCGCGCGTGGATCAAGGAACTGTGCCGGGCCCGGATCGACTGGCCAACGCGGTTGGCGCATTTGACCGTCATGGCGGCAATGTCGTCGTGGTGGACTTTGGTACCGCAACAAATTTCGACGTTGTCGCCGCGGACGGTGCCTATGTAGGGGGCGTCATCGCTCCGGGTGTTAACCTCAGCCTTGAGGCTTTGCATCAGGGCGCAGCCGCACTGCCGCATATCGACATCACGCGACCAGAGAAGGTGATCGGTACAAATACGGTTGGTTGTATCCAGTCGGGCGTGTATTGGGGATATTCCGGTCTGATCGAGGGGCTGATCGCACGGATCAAGGCCGAATATGGAATGCCGATGAAAGTCGTGGGAACCGGAGGGTTGGCCCCCTTGTTCGATCAGGCCGACGTGGGGTTCGACGTAATCGAAGATGATTTGACGATGCACGGCTTGACCGTGATTCATCGCTACAACAAGGAAAATGGCTCGATATGAGCAGTGAAAGATTGATCTACCTGCCGCTGGGTGGCGCGGGCGAAATCGGCATGAATGCCTATGTGTACGGATATGGTCAGCCCGGGCAGGAACGCCTGGTCCTGGTGGATTTGGGCGTCACCTTTCCCGATATGGACACAACTCCGGGCGTCGACCTGATCTACGCGGATATTTCATGGTTGAAAGAACGCGTTGACCGGCTGGATGGCGTTTTCATCACCCATGCGCATGAAGATCATGTCGGCGCGGTGGCTCATTGCTATGAGGCACTGGGAGCTCCGATCTATGCCCGGGCTTTCACGGCCAATATCGCGCGTCGCAAGATGGAAGAATATGCGCACCCGACCGATGCGGTGACAACCGTGTCCGCTTGGCCTGAAACGGTTTCAGTCGGACCGTTTTCCGTCGGTTTCCTTCCGGTTTCACACTCGATCCCGGAAAGTGCTGCGTTGGTCATCGACACGCCCGCAGGGCGCGTGGTGCACTCGGGTGATTTCAAGCTGGATGCAAACCCGGTCGTGGGCGAACCCTTCGATCCCGACCTGTGGGCCGAGATTGCCAAGCCGGGTGTCAAGGCGTTGGTTTGCGACAGCACGAATGTTTTCTCGGCGCATCCGGGCCGTTCGGAATCCGAGGTCGGGCCAGAGATTACAAAGCTAGTCGAAAACGCCGAGGGTATGGTTGTGGCTACCACCTTCGCGTCGAACGTGGCACGGGTCAAAACATTGGCCGAGGCGGGCGCACGCGCGGGGCGTTCAGTTGTGTTGCTGGGGCGCGCAATGCGGCGGATGATCGAGGCCGCGACTGAAACCGGTATCCTGTCGGACTTCCCCAAGGTGATCAGCGCGGAAGAGGCGCTGGACCTGCCGCGCCAGAACCTGATGCTGATCGTGACCGGCAGCCAGGGCGAACGCCGTGCGGCAAGCGCGCAACTGGCCCGCGGCAAGTACCGTGGTCTGGAACTGTCCGAAGGCGACCTGTTCCTGTTCTCGTCAAAAACCATTCCCGGAAATGAACGTGGCGTGATTTTCATCATGAACCAGCTCAGTGAAAAGGGCGTGGATGTAGTGGATGACAGCTCGGGCCTCTATCATGTCTCTGGCCATGCGAACCGGCCCGATCTTGAGAAGGTGCACGCGCTGATCGATCCGCAAGTTGTGATCCCAATGCATGGAGAGCACCGGCACCTGCGCGAGCATGTCAAACTGGCTGAGCAGGGTGGCAGAACGGGCGTGCTGGCCGTGAACGGCACCATGCTGGATCTCAGCGGCAATGCACCCGTGGTGGTCGACTATGTCGAAACCGGGCGTACCTATCTGGACGGTACGGTGAAAATCGGTGCGATGGACGGTGTGGTACGTGACCGTATTCGCATGGCGCTGAACGGCCACGTAACTGTGACAGTCGTTCTGGACGAAGAAGACGAGCCGCTGGGCGAACCGTGGTGCGATACGATGGGTCTGCCCGAGGTCGGAACGTCCCGGGCCGGATTGGTCGAGGTGTTGGAAGAAGACCTGAACCAGTTCCTGATGCGGGCGGCAGCCAAGACCCTACGGGATGACGACAAGCTTGAAGACGAAATGCGCCGGATCGTGCGTCAGACGGCAAAAGCGGAAATCGGCAAAAAGCCCGAAGTGACGGTAGTTGTCAGCCGGATGCGGTGAAACTGACCGGTCAATCCTGCTCGGGCATTGGATAGCCTCTGAGCCGCAGGAATAGATTGGCTTCTTCGTTGTTCTGATAGAACGGAACCGATATTGGCGGCTCGGGTGAGGTCACCCGGGCTGCGACCTCGGCCAGAACAACCTCGGTGATAAACGGCAAATCCAGGTCGCGCGCCCGATCCAGTTCCACCCATTGCAGATGCGACAGCTCGTCCGAGGCATGGCTGAAATCATCCAGATCGCCCTGCAGCGCATCGGCATCGACCAGAAAAAACCGCGCATCGAACCGGCGGGGGCGGCCGGGCGGTGTGACTGCGCGAAAAACAAATTGCAGCGCAGCGGCCGACGGCACGTAACCCATGGCGGAAAAGCTTTGCCAGTCGTCAGGAACGTTGCCCGGCCAGCGTCCTGTCTGGCCCAGGACAAGTCCTGTTTCTTCCCAAAGCTCGCGAATTGCTGCCGCAGCAAGGGCGTGTTGTTTTCCGGATTCCGCCTGTTCCGCCAACCGCTCAGAACACAGGTCAGGCAGTGCGGTCGCAAGCGGTACATCCGCATCCGCCGGATCGACCGCTCCACCGGGGAACACGAATTTGTTGGGCATGAACACAGCCTTGGACCCACGTTGACCCATCAGGATCGACGGATTGGTCCACCTGTTCCGCAAAACGATGACGGTTGCGGCGTCGCGGATGGCGGTCTTGTCGGTCATCATGCCTAAAACAATCGCTTCTTCCGGTTCATGAATCGTTGCCAAAACCGTGCATACGACGCGCCCACTGATAGGCGACCACAGCGCCTTTCAAACGGGGGAGCAAAAACAGCGACAGTGCAACGCAAGCAATGGAAAACCCGATGGCCATCACCCATGGGTCCGGGCGCCAGTTCACATACGAGACGTGCAGGGCCGGGGCCAACAAATGCCCGACCAGCAGGATCGTCAGATAAGCTGGCCCATCATCGGCGCGATGATGAAACAGTTCCTGTCCGCAGTTCGAGCAGGTGTCATTCACTTTCAGGTAGCTGTGCAACAGCTTGCCTTCGCCGCAACTAGGGCACTTGCACCGAAACCCTTTGACCAAAGCGGGCCAGGTTTCACGCTCGCTCTGGGTTGTGGTGTCGATCGTCTGATCCGTCATAATATAACTCGCGCAGTAATCTTTGGCGGATAATGCGCCTGAACGGGTGGTTTTTAAAGGGGGGTGCGTCGCTTTGCAACGCACCTAAGGTGAACCACGTCGTGAAATACCGAGATGGTTCAAAAAAAGTTGCTGGCACTGCGACGGAACTCCCTGTCTCGCGCGTTTGAATGGATATGAGCAGCGGCACTCAGGCCGCGTCAACAAGGGAAAACCGAAATGAAAAACGCAAAGTTCATCACGGCGATTGTCCTGTCGGGTGTTGCAATCACCGGCACGTCTGTTCTGGCGGCTGGCCCGGGTGGTCGTGAGCCAGTGTCCTTTCAGGAATTGGATGCCAATGGCGACGGTCAAGTGACACAGCAGGAAATGGAAGCACATCGCACCGAGCGTTTCTCGGCCGCGGATACTGATGGGGACGGCCAGCTCAGCCTTGAGGAGATGCAGGCCGCCGCTCAGAAAAAAGCAAACGACCGCGTCACCAAAATGTTCGAAAACAACGATGCGAACAAAGACGGGTTCCTAAGCCAGGACGAGTTGCCGAAACCGCGCCGGGGTGACAAGATGTTTGACCGGATGGATGCAGATAACAGTGGTGGAATATCGGAACAGGAATTTGCCGATGCCAAAGACCGGATGGGACGGCACCATAAGAAAAAGCACCACAAGTCGGGTGCAATCGACAACTGATGCAGGGTGGAGGACCTGACCTCCCACCTACACGATGTTCGCGGTGCGGGTTGCACCGCGAGCTCTCTCAGCGACGATGTGTTGCTGAGCCAATTTGCTGAGGGTGACGCACAGGCTGCGCGGGTCTTAACCGATCGCCTTGGGCCGCTTTGTTATTCCGTCGCGTTGCGTATGTTGGGCAATCGGGCCGAGGCAGAAGACGTAACGCAGGAGGCGATGATGCGGATGTGGCAGATGGCGCCGGAATGGGTGCCGGGTCAGGCCAAAGTGTCGACATGGCTGTATCGCGTGACGTTGAATCTGTGTGTGGACATTCGGCGCAGGAAGTCCCCCGGCAGGTTGTCGGATATTCCTGAGCCAGAAGATGGCAAAGCCAGCGTAGCCGACCGACTGCAGGATGAGGCCCGCGTGGATGCGTTGCAGCTTGCCCTGTCTCAGCTGCCCGAAAGGCAGAGGCAGGCAGTGATTCTGCGCCACATCGAAGAGTTGCCCAACCCTGAAATTGCCGGGATCATGGGAATTTCAGTAGAAGCGGTTGAAAGTTTGACCGCGCGCGGCAAACGAAGTCTGACCGCGATTTTGGCCGGGCGACGTGAAGAACTGGGGTATGACGATGACGGATGAAAACCTGGAACTGGATCATTTGTTTGCGCAGGCTCGGCAAAACCGACCGGCGCTGCCCGACGATCTGGCCGTGCGCATTCAGACAGATGCTGAAAAACTCCGCCTCAGTCGCCTAAGGCCCGAACCGCGTCCTCAATCTTCGATCTGGCATCGAATGATGGACAACGTAGGTGGCTGGCAGGGGTTGGGCGGCTTGATCGCCGCCAGTGCGGCGGGGCTCTGGATCGGCTTTTCCGCGCCGGGGTTCCTGCCTGATCCCGCCAATCTGCTGGCATCGCAGGAGACGGTCCTTTTTGTGGCGGACCTTGGATATGACACGAGTTTTCTGGAGAGCACTGAATGAATGCTGCCCCTAAACCGAAACGCCGGTGGATGACGGTTTTGCTGGTTTCGTCATTGGCACTGAACCTGTTGGTTGTCGGTGTTGCAGTTGGAACCGTGCTGCGCCTGAAGGATGGAGATCACACCGAGGCACCGCCGGGATTCGGTCCTGCGCTGTATCGCGCTTTGCCGAAAGATGACCGCAAAGCGTTGCGAGGGGAACTGTCTGCGCTGCGCGAAAAAGACTTAAGGGGGCGCAGACAGGACTTTCAAGCCCTGAGCCTGGCACTGCGCAGGGTGCCCTTCGATCCGGTCGCCGTTGAAGTGTTGTTGCAGCAACAGTCGCAGGCGACGGCAGAACTGCAACTAGCATTGCAGACACAATGGCTGGCTCGCGTCACCGCCATGAGTGACGCAGAGCGGCAGTCTTATGCGGACAGGTTGCAAAAGATCGTCGAACGCGGGCCGCATGGGCACAAGAAAAAGGATTGACGGGTTCAGGCTGCGCTTTGCCTGATACTCACCTGATTGCGCCCCGCTTTTTTTGCCGCGTAAAGGGCTTTGTCGGCGGCTTTCAGGATATCTTCTACAGGAACGGGTGTGCGTTCTTTTCCCGGCGTACCCGATTGCGGCATCTCCAGCCCAATGCTGATCGTGACGTTAACCTGCAAACCTTGGTCCGATAGCCGGAACGGAGCGCGACAAATGCTGTCGCAGATGGTCTCAGCCAGTTTTCTGGCTTGCTTTTGTGACACATCAGGCACCGCAAACATGAACTCTTCACCGCCGATACGGGCGACAAAACCTTTGGATCCAAGTGCGCTTTGCATGCGTTTTGCGGCCTGCGTCAGAACACAATCACCGGCGCCATGGCCATGGCAGTCATTGATGGTCTTGAAGTGGTCCAGATCCGCCAGCATGACGGCAAAGCCACGTCCGGTACGGGCAGACTGGCGCGCGATCTGATCCAATGCCCGCATGGCGTAACGACGATTGTGCAGCCCGGTCAGCGGGTCAATCCAGGACTCGGCGATCCCTTTTCTCAGTGATACGCGCAAATGATCAAGCCGTGCCTTGCGCGCAATCTGATTGTTCAGCCGCAACAGGATCTCTTGCGCGCAGAACCCCCCCAGGCACACGGCGTCCGCTCCTCTGTCCAGCGCTTCCGAGGCCTGCACGGCGTCGTTGTCCTGCAGGATGCCAATCAGGACAGTGTTCCGGGTTGCTGCGCGTGACCTGAGATCTGCAAGGATATTCAGCGCGGACGGGGGCGAGCCCAGTTCGACCACAATCGCGTCCGGTATCGGCCCGGACAAAACGCCTTGCAGGTTCGATTGAAGATGCCAGGACAGATCGAAATGGTGGTGGCTTTGCAAGGCCTTGTGCCAAAGGGCACCAGTTCGGACAGTATCGGTCAAGATATCAACCCGGGCCGCGTTCGGTGGGCTGATCATGACAGGGGCGGGTTCCCCAAACCCAATAGGTTGCGATCCGTTGCTGACCTGCAAATCTTGAGTAGCTGCACGCGCGCGCAAAAGGCTGCGAATGCGTGCCAGTAGCAACGTATCTTTGAAAGGGTGCGTCAACACATCGTCCAGCCCGTCTTTCAGGGCACGCAGGCGCGCGTTTTTGTCATTCTGTGCTGCCAGTACGACAACGGGCACGTCATCAAGGCCTGATACTTCGGCGAGGGCTTTCTTGACATCTGCGGCTGTTCCATCGGGCAATGTCTGGGCCGTCAGAACAAGGTCTGGCTGCACGCGACGGGCAAGGGCTTGTAGCCCTTCAAGTTTTCCACCCTGCACCACGTGGTACCAGGCAGCAGTCAGTTGAACCTTCAGCATTATGCGGTTGGTTGATACCCCGTCGAGGACAAGGATGGTGCCTTGCACAGACATAGTCGTTCACCGTTGATTGCATGCGTGAACAAATTGTTTATGAGTCTGGTTAACAAACTCTTTCCAACACCATTCTCTGAGCGCGGTTTATGCCCCTATCGCCTGATTTAGCCGAGACACTTGCTCTGACAGCCCTGGGGTGGCTGGTCAGCAATGACGAGCTTTTGCCTGTATTTCTTGGCTCGACAGGCGCTTCGATCGGGGATGTTCGCAATCGGGCCGGTGATCGTGACTTTCTGGCTTCGGTTCTCGATTTTCTGGTGCTTGACGATTCGTGGGTCATGGCGTTTTGTGACGCCAACTCGATCGCCTACGACCACCCGGCCCAAGCGCGGGCCGTTCTGTCAGGCGGTGGCGATGTACACTGGACCTGAACACCTTTTCCGCAGGAGCACGCGATGCCAATAGAAGCAATCGTCTTCGACAAGGATGGCACTTTGTTCGATTTTGCCAAAACCTGGGGAACCTTCGGGCGCTCGTTGCTGATGCGTCTGACAAAGGGGGATGTAGACCGGGCGGTGGAACTCGGGAGCGTCATCGGGTTTGACTACGAGCAAGAGCGGTATGCCACAGATAGCATTGTGATCGCCGCAACGGTCGAAGAAATCGCCGAGGTGCTTATTGCGCATGTTGACGATGTGGCATTGCAGGAAGTTGTGGACATGATGAATGCCGAGGCCGCAGCCGCTCCTCAATCCCCTGCCGTGCCGCTGGGTCCATTCCTGAAAGGGTTGCAGCAATCCGGGATCAAACTGGGCGTTGCGACAAATGACAGCGAGCATCCGGCATTGCAGCATCTGGAATCTGCTGGAATACGCGAACACTTTGATTTTATCGCCGGGTATGACAGTGGTCATGGGTTCAAACCGGGGCCCGGTCAGTTGCTGGCCTTTGCCGCACAGGTCGGGGTCGAGCCGTCGCGCATTGCAATGGTGGGTGACAGTGTTCATGACCTGCAAGCGGGGCGCGCAGCCGGGATGATCACCATTGGCGTTTTGACCGGATTGGCAGAAGCAGATGCGCTGGCACCGATGGCGGATGTGGTCCTGCCGGATATCGGTCACATTCCTGCGTGGCTGGCCGAAAAATGATGCGTTGATCCGGAAAATCGACGCACAATTATAGAAAACCGACAAGCTCTGTCGCAGATGGAGCGGCCAGAAATGCGTCTTCGGGTCTTGCTTGTATCAAGCCAGAACGGAGGCAACCATGGCCGAGACCAACACACGCAAACGCCGCGGCGGAGGACGCGCAGGTGCGGCAGCACGCAGGGGCAGCGCGGTGATTGACCAGATGCCGTGGGACCCACCCATCAATATAGATCGCCCGACTGAACCGCTGGATCAGGCCGGGATCGAAGCGATCCATGAAGGGGCCATGCGTATTCTGGAAGAGATCGGGATCGAATTCTACAATGAAGAGGCAATCGGCATCCTGCGCGAGGCGGGGTGCACGATCGATGGTGACAACGTCCGCATGGGGCGCGATTTCGTCATGGAGATGATCGCCAAGGCGCCCAGCCAGTTTTCCATCACGCCCCGCAATGTTGACCACAGGATCGAGATCGGTGGAAAGAACATCCTGTTCGGCAACGTTTCGTCGCCGCCTAATTACTGGGACATGGAGATTGGAAAGAAAGTGCCCGGCAATCGCGAGATGTGCCAGAATCTTCTGAAACTGACGCAGTACTTCAACTGTATTCACTTCGCAGGCGGATATCCTGTAGAACCCGTCGATATTCATGCCAGCGTCCGGCATCTGGATGTGCTGTATGACAAGCTGACCCTGACCGACAAGGCGATGCACGCCTATTCGTTGGGTAAGGAGCGTGTAGAAGACGTGATGGAAATGGTGCGCATCGCGGGCGGTCTCAGCCATGAGGAATTCGAGGCCTCGCCACGGATGTACACCAACATCAACTCGACCTCGCCGCTGAAGCATGACCATCCGATGATTGATGGCTGCCTGAGATTGGCGCGGCGCGGGCAGGCGATTGTCGTAACCCCCTTTACGCTGGCGGGGGCAATGGCACCGGTAACGATGGCGGGGGCGGTTGCCCAGTCCCTGGCCGAAGCCTTATGCGCTATCGCTTTGTTCCAATATGTGCGCCCCGGTATTCCCTGCGTAATCGGAACGTTCACGTCGAACGTGGACATGAAATCAGGCGCGCCCGCTTTCGGGACGCCGGAATACATGCGCTCGACCCAGATGACCGGGCAGATGGCGCGATATTATGGGCTGCCGCTGCGTTCATCCGGTGTGTGTGCGGCCAATGTGCCAGACGGGCAATCCGTGTGGGAAACCTCGAATTCGCTCTGGGCGGCCGTGCAGTCGGGCACCAACATGGTGTACCACGCCGCCGGTTGGTTGGAAGGCGGCCTGATCGCAAGCCCGGAAAAATTCATTATGGATTGCGAGGTTTTGCAGCAAATTCAGCGTTATATGAACCCTGATCTAACCGCGACCGGACCGGATGAGATTGCTTTGGATGCCATCCGCGCGGTTGGCAATGACGGTCACTTTTTTGGAATCCAACACACACAGGATCGCTACACCACGGCCTTCTACCAGCCCTTCCTGAGCGACTGGAAGAACTATGAGGGCTGGGAGGCCGCCGGAGGCATCTGGACGGCTGAGCGTGCGCATCACATGTTCAAAGAGATCATCTCGAGCTTTGAGGCACCTCCGATGGACGATGGTATCCGCGAGGAACTGGCCGAGTTCGTTGAACGCCGCAAGGCTGAAGGCGGCGCGCCGACGGACTTCTGACTGGGCGGGTAGTGTCGACTTGATACTCCGTTGCTTTCACAGCAACTCGGGGCGAATTTTGGCTATTTGTTAAGGTTTCTCAGACCACAGTGCCAAGGACACCAAACTGAGGCATCCGATGCATGGTCTGATCAATCGGGCGATACAGTCCTTTGTCGGCGCGACCTACGGGCAATCCTGCTGGGTTCGCGTGACCGAAGGTGCGCGGCTAGGGTTTGTCGAATTTGAAGCCATGCTCATCTATGATGATGACATGACGACCCGGTTGCTTGAGGCCCTGAGTATTGACCTCAATCGACCACAGGCGGAAATCCTCGAAGATCTGGGAACATATCTGGTGTCCCATCCGAACATGGAAGGGCTGCGCCGACTGCTCAGGTTTGGGGGTGTCACCTATGTTGAGTTCCTTCATTCCCTTGATGATCTTACGGATCGTGTAAGACTGGCTGTCTCTGATCTGAATTTGCCAGCGCTTGAGTTGAGAGAGCTTTCAGCCACGGAATACCAGTTGTGCTGCCTTCCGGACTTACCAGGATTTTCCAGTGTTATGGTCGGGGTCCTGCGCGCGATGGCCGATGATTATGGTGCGCTGGTGATGCTGTCGCATGAGGGTCGTCAAGAGTGTTGTGAAATCATTTCAATCATTTTGGTCGAAAGCGCCTTTGCCGAGGGGCGCCATTTTGATCTGGGGGCTCGGAACAGATGACACATACTCAGGAACTGGCAGATCTTCTGGAAACGCTTTGCCCGATGTTCCTGTTGGTGGACCGAAGCGGATGCATTCAACAAGCGGGTCCGACACTGCAAAAGCTGCGGCCCGAATTGCCTTTGGTTGGGCTGGGTGTTCTGGACGTGTTCGAGCTGATCCGCCCCAGAACAGTCACCACCCTTCCCGCGTTGATGTCGATGGCCGGTGCCAAACTGCATCTGAGATTTCGCGATGAACCGCGTACGACCCTGAAAGGCCTGGTCGCGCCCTTGCCCGACTCGGGCGGTGCAGTCATCAATCTGTCATTCGGTATTTCGATTTTGGATGCGGTTCGGGATTACGCCCTGACAAGCGCTGATTTTTCCGGCACTGACCTGGCGATCGAGCTGTTGTATCTGGTCGAAGCCAAATCCGCCGCGATGGAAGCGTCTCGTTCACTTAATCTCAGGCTTCAGGGGGCAATGCTAGCCGCGGAAGAGCAGGCATATACCGATACATTGACAGGATTGAAGAACCGCCGCGCGATGGATCATTTGTTGGGGCATCTGATCCTGGCAAATTCTACATTTGCCCTTATGCATCTGGATTTAGACTTCTTTAAATCCGTGAATGATCGGCTGGGCCATGCCGCCGGGGATTACGTTCTGCAACAGGCGGCCCGCATCATGCTTGAAGAGACGCGTGGAGACGATACGGTTGCCCGGGTTGGTGGGGATGAGTTTGTCATAATTTTCAAGGGCCTGACGCGGGAAGAAACTCTGGAGTCCATCGCCGGCCGTCTGATCGCGAGGTTGAATGAACCCATGATGTTTCAGGACCAACCGTGCTGTATCTCTGCAAGTATCGGAACGGCCTTATCCACCCAGTTCAAGGTTCCCAAAGCCGCCGACATCCTTCACGCCGCCGACGTTGCCCTTTATCAGGCCAAGCGAGACGGCCGGTCCTGCCACCGCCTGTATTCCACGCTGATCAAAGCGCAAACCTGAGTTTTCCTGTTTCCGGGTCGGAGATTTCAGGCGAATTTTCAAGCGAGCTGAACGGCCTTTGTTAACTGTTTGGCAATCTGGTGCCGGATGGGTGGCAGTTCCCCTACCACTGGCAGCAAAACGCCTTTGAACCCTGCTTGGCTCAATCCTGCAGGCACGTCGTCCACTGCGTGCCCCCCGGTGCAGGCAAAGAACGGAAGGCACAGCGCCTGAGCCCCCGTGCCGGTTGCGGCTTCGGAAATGTATGGCGGTTCTTCAACAAACCCAACGCGGACAGATTTGAAAGCCAGCATTTCCTCAAGTTTAGATGCGAAGTTCAGAGCCACGACCGAGGGGTTTCGGCTACGCCCTGACCCATGTGCGGCAATAACCAGGTCGGTCGACGCAGCTGCCCAATTCCTTTTGGACAACTCGGATTGTAGGGCGCGTGCGGTCAATTCCGGTAGCTCTGGGTCAATACCCAACGGGTCTAGGATGCGCGCTTTGTGATCCCCTAATCGCTTGGGCAAAGCGCTGGTGACAAACCATCCATTTGCCATGAAAAGCGGATAAATGACCGTGTTTTCCGGCAGGCTGCTCAGCTTAGCCTCGAACGCGCCGGGCGCGGCCAGAGTTGCTGCATGCACCGTTACATGCTCGGTCAGGGCGTCGACCGTAGTCGCGAACGCAGCCAAAGCAGCCTCGGCCGGTTCTGGATCGGACGGCTGACCATGTGCGACGATGATGGCATGTGGCATTTGGATCTCCTGACACGATATGCGTTAGGTGCCTCTGTGCGAACCGAAGTCAACACTACTGTTAGCCCAGAACCGTTAGCCAAAGCCAGACAGTCAGGATGGATGTGGCTGTCCCAATGAGAACAGCCGAAGCTGCCACCCGCTTGGCGCGGCCATACATGTTAGCAAAGATATAGGCGTTGAACCCCGGCGCCATGGCTGCGTTCAACACGCCCGAGCGGAACAGATCCTGAGGCAGCCCTGTGGATTTGCCGAATATCCACACAAGGCTGGGATGCAGCATCAGCGAGATTGCGCAAACAAAGGCGATAGTGCGCAGATCACCTTCGGGTTTGTATTTGACCAGTACCCCGCCCAGTGCAAACAGGGCGCCGGGCAGGGCGGCCCGCGTGATCAGACCAAGGGCTTCGTCCACCACAGCCGGGATGTCCAAACCGGATAGATTAACCACGAATCCCAGTGCAATACCAAGGATCAGCGCGTTCTTGAACATTGCCGACAGAACAGAACGCGCCATGCGTACGCCACCGTTTCCGCGATTGCGGACAACCTCCATCACCGTGATCCCTACGCCGTAACAAAACGGGGAATGGAAGGCGATAATCGCATAGTTGCCTGTCAGGTTCTCGGGACCATAAGCGCGTTCGGTAATCGGCAATCCCAGCAGAACCGAGTTAGAGAACAGGCAACAAAACCCGATTGCCACGCAGTCTTCCCATTCGCGGCCGAAAATGATGCGCGCACCAAAAAGACCAGTGATGAAACACATGGCGGCGGCGGAATAGAAACTGGCCAAAAGCCGGGGATCGAAACTGGCGCTGAGGTCCAGATGCGCGATGGCAAGAAACAACAGGCATGGGATCGCGAACCCTTGAGTAAATCTCATCAGCCCGTCGACATGGTCTTCTTTGAAATATCCTGTTCGTGTTGCCGTGTAGCCGGCACCGATCACAAGAAAGACAGGAAGAATGACGTCAATCAGACTTTGCAGCATTTGGCCCCCGTGCAACGGCCAGGTTGCGATATCTTATGCAAAAGGAACAGGGGCCTGAAACGCGTGATGTATCACCATCCCGTCATAGGCGGGGGTGATATTGTCCGGAGTTTCTGCATCGACGGTCATATAGTCCAGATCGATATGCATGTTGGTTAGTATCGCCTGTTTTGGTTGCAGCTTCTCAATCCACTCAAGCGTTTTTTCCAGATGTGCATGTGTGGGATGAGGGCTTCGGCGCAGGGCGTCGATTATAAGATATTCCAACCCTTCCATTTCAGGCCATGCGTCGTCGTATATTTCGGCAACATCCGGCAAATAGGCGAGCCGTCCCATGCGAAAACCTAGAGAATCTATCGAGCCGTGATTGACCTTGAATGGACGAAACGGAATGGGCCCGCCGGGTCCATCAATTTCGAACGGTCCGTCGATGGACTTGAGGTCGAGGATCGGAGGATAAGGTGACCCTTCGGGTTGAATGAAGGCGTATCCAAACCGCCCCAGCAGGGCGTTCTGGGTATCACCATCAGCCCAGACCGGTACACGGGTTTTCATGTTGAACACGATCATGCGCAGGTCGTCGATTCCATGGACATGATCCGCGTGAGAGTGTGTATAGACTACACCATCAAGCCGCCCGGTGCCCGTGTCCAGCAACTGGCTGCGCATGTCCGGGGTCGTATCAATCAACACTGAGGTTGTGCCGCCGGGGCCGTTACGCTCGACAAGCAGGGAACAGCGCCGGCGAATGTTCTTGGGGTTAGCAGGATCGCAAGCACCCCAGTGGCCACCCAACCGGGGTACGCCGCCTGACGATCCGCAGCCCAGAATGGTAAATCGCAACTCGGTCATGCAGCGGCCCTGTTCGTTGCCGCCTTGCTGAACAGCCGGTCAAAGTTCGCCTGAGTTTGGGCGGCAAAAGCCGGATACTCCAGACCGAACACTTCAGCCCCTTTTCGGGCTGTATGTGCGGTATAGGCCGGTTCGTTTCGCTTGCCACGATAAGGGGGCGGCGCAAGATAGGGCGCATCGGTTTCCACCAGAATGCGATCCACCGGCGCGCTTGCGAAAATGTCGCGCAACTCCTGGCTTTTGGGAAAGGCCGCAATGCCGGACATGGACAGATAAAACCCCAGATCCAGCGCGGCTTTGGCCAACTCGGCCGAGGACGAGAAACAGTGCATCACGCAGGAATAGGGCGCGTTGCGATACTCTTCGGCCAGAATTTGGGTCATATCGTCGTCTGCCGCGCGGGCATGAATGATCAAAGGCAACCCTGTGCGCTGGGCTGCTTCGATATGAATGCGCAGAGATTGCTTCTGAAGCTCAGCGCTGTCGGCGGTATAGTGGTAATCCAGACCGGATTCGCCGATGCCCACAAATTTGGGATGTTGTGCCAGCGCAACCAATTCATCGACCGAGACCATAGGCTCGTCTGCGGCGCTCATCGGGTGGGTGCCTGCGGCGTAGAATACCGGTGCATGGGCTTCGGCAATTGCACGGACTGCGGGTTCATTGCGTAGCTTGGTGCAAATCGTCACCATCCTAGTCACGCCAGCCTCGGCCGCGCGCGAGATGATGTCGTCCAACTGACCGTCAAAATCCGGGAAGTCCAGATGGCAGTGACTGTCGGTGATCTGGGGGGTGTCGCTCATCTGACCTGGCCGGCGGTTTCCTGTATCTTGAACACCGTATCTAGGACCAGAGCGGCAGGGTCAAGGTTCACCGCCTGACCATGTCGCGTGCGGGCTGTGATTGTCGCTGCGACTTCGGCCCAGCGACGGGCCTGATCCGAAGAATCTGACAGTCTGGCCAGCGTTTCAGCTTCGTTCGGGGCGGCCTCAGAGGTCGGCGGTGCTCCGGTTGCCCCGGTCAGGGCCAGCCGAGACAAAGCGATATCGATCAGTGTCAGCAGCAGATCAAAGCGCTCGGCCGCGCCGCGTTGTGCCGCAGCCTCGGCCAGGGCCAGCGCGCGCTGCCGGTCCAGGCGGGGCAGAGTGCCCAGAATGGCAATCAGTTCGGCATAGATTTCAAGCCCGCCCAGATTGATCAGGCGAACGGCGTCCCCGACCGAGCCAGCGGCCAATGCGGCGAGATATTCGGGATGCGTCGGTAAGGTCGTCCCGGTTTGCGACAGCGCGTCCTGCATATCCCCGGCACTCAGGGGCCCAAGACGCAAGGTCCGGCACCGAGAGCGGATGGTCGGCAACAAGCGCGAGGGTTGGTGCGATACCAGCAAAAGAGTTGTACGCGCCGGAGGCTCTTCCAGCATCTTCAGCAAAGCATTGGCGGCGCTGACATTCATCTCATCCGCCGAATCCACGATTACAACCCGGCGCCCACCATCGGCAGAGGACAGGCCAAAGAACTTTCCCAGCTTTCGGATGTCGTCCACAACGATTTCGTTGCGCAGCCGCCCCTGATCATTCAGCGACCGGGCTATCGCGGCCAATCCCGGCTCGGCCCCGGCCAGAATGCGACGTGACACCGGGTGGTCGCGATCAATGTCGAGCGTCTCTGGCGGTGGCGGCGCGCCAAACAGCCCACCGTCGTTTGCCAAAGGTGTTGCCAGCAAGAACCGCGCAATCCGCCAGGCCAACGTTGCCTTGCCGACGCCACGCGGCCCGGTCAGCAACCAGCCGTGGTGCAGCCGGTCCGAGTTGTAGGCGGTCAGAAACGCCTGTTCCGCCGCATCCTGACCAAAAAGCCGGGCGGTCTCGCGGGGATGCGGCGCACCGGGCACCTGATCCGGAGAGGGGATTTCGTCATTCATCGTTTATCGCAAAGCAGCCTGGACGATTTCTGTCACATCCTGCGCAACGCTGTCCATGTCCCGGTTACCGTCCACCACGCGGAAACGGTCGGAAAACTCATGGGCCAGTGCCAGAAAGCCCGCCCGCATTTTCCTTTGTAGGTCCGGGCCGAAATCTTCGAACCGCTCTTCCGCGCCTTGCCGCCCTTTGGCGCGGGACAGACCGGTATCGGGGTCCATGTCGATCAGCAGCGTCAAGTCCGGCTCGCGCTTGATCATCAGGCTGTGCAGCTGATCAACAAGGCCGCGCAGATCGCCCCGCGACAGGCCCTGATACATACGTGTGCTGTCGGCAAAGCGGTCGCAGATCACCACTTGCCCTGCGGCAAGTGCGGGTTCGATCGTACGTTCCAGATGGTCGCGGCGGGCGGCCGTGAAAAGCAGGATTTCCGTTTCGGCCGACCAGCGGTCGGGATCACCTTCCAATACCAGGCTGCGGATTTCCTCCGCGCCGGGTGAGCCGCCCGGTTCACGCGTCAAAACGACCTCATGACCCTGCGCCCGCAGTTGATCCGCCAGCATCCGCGCCTGAGTTGACTTGCCTGATCCGTCAATGCCTTCGAAAGTCAGAAATAACCCCGCCTTGGTCACATCGACTCCAGTGGGTTATTGATCACGTCTTTCAGAACTATGCCGCCAACGGTCAGCATACGGACGACAAATCCACCAATTGCAACGTCTTCCGCTGCCACCAGTGGACGTCGAATTTCCGGCAATCCTTCAGGCTTGATGACAAGTTCGGCCAGTTGCTGGCCTTTCTTGACCGGTGCATTGACGGGACCCTGATACACAACTTCGGCCTTGACGTTTTGTGTGCCCAGAACCGGAAACAGAACCGTCAGATCGCCGTCAGGTACAAGACCAACAGTCTTTTTCTCGCCCATCCACAGCTTGGCTTCGGCTATCGGCGTTTCCGCGTTGGCAACTGTCCTCTCGACAAAATTTCGAAACGACCAGTTAACCACGGCCTCAGCCTCCTCTGCCCGTTGACCGGTGCTGTTCAGCCCGCTGAGGACAAAGATGACACGGCGATCGCCTTGTTTGGCAGACCCGACCAGGCCGTATCCGGCCTCCTGCGTGTGGCCGGTTTTCAGGCCATCCGCGCCAATGCTCAGTTTCAGCAATGGATTGCGGTTACGGGCATTCGATGGCGCACGGCCATCGAATTCGAATACCTCTTCTGAAAACAGGGGGTAGTATTCGGGAAAGTCGGTAATCAGCCTGTCGGCCAGAACCGCAAGATCATGAACCGACATCATATGTCCGGCGGCAGGCCAACCGTTCGAGTTCGCGAAATTCGAGTTGTTCATACCGATCTGCTTTGCGCGCTGGGTCATATAGCGGGCAAACCCGGCCTCTGTCCCGTCAGGGCTTAGCGCCTCGGCCAGGACCACGCAGGCGTCGTTGCCTGACAGAACGATGATGCCGCGCAGCAGGTCCTCGACCCGAACCCGGTCCTGCGTGTTCAGAAACATGGTCGAGCCGCCATAGCTCATCGCGTGTTCGGACACGGGCAGGGTTTCGTCCAGCGTCAGTCTTCCGTCACGCAGCGCTTCGAAAGCAACATACAGCGTCATGAGCTTGGACATGGATGCAGGAGGCAAGGGCTGATCGGCGTCTTTCGCCAAAAGCACCGTACCGGTGGTCTGATCGATCACATAAGCCGCGCGGGCAGATGTATCAAAAGCCTGAGCCGGGATTGCCAGAACGGCAAGCCCAATGGCCAGAACAGAAGTTCGCAATGAGGATAGCATGTTATGCCTCCTTGTATCAGTCGGACACGGTGAACGCATCTTTGAAACCAAGGTCCTTTACATCTTTTTGAATGGCCTTGCGTTCGGCCCGGGTTGCGGCAGGGCCAACCAGGACCCGCCATACTGTTTTGTTTTCGGTTTTCAGTTCCCGCACAACAGTCGACATGCCATTCCGGCGCACTTTCTCGGCGGCGGCATTCGCATTTGCTTCGACGCTGAACGTGCCGATCTGCACAAATGGTTTGCTCAGCGGAGACGCAGCGCCTGTTGCCGCCGCTGCGGCCGGAACCGCTTCGGTCGCGTCAATCGCGGATGCAGCGCCTTCGATGGGATCCAGTGGCGTTTCGGTGATCTCAGTGGGGTCTTTCTTTTGCCACCACTTCCGTTTTGCAGGCTTTTCAGCGGGGGCTTCGACCGGCGCGTCCGACAACGCCGGTGCAGCTGCGGCTACCGCTACATCTGCGGCCACATCAACACTGTCTGTCGCGACGTCCGCCGCAGCCACGGTGGCTCCCGCAGCCGCTGCTGCTGCTGGCTCTTTTTTCTGCCACCACTTCCGCTTGGCGGGTTTTTCTTCAGCGGGCTCTGTTGGGTCCTCAGTGGCTGATGCCGCAGCTGTGGTCGTGTCCGTACCTTCGGTCGCTGCGTTGGCAGAACTTGCCGCATCCGCCGCAACCACTGCCGAACCGGCTGCTGCCGCTGGCGCCTTCTTTTGCCACCATTTCGGCTTGGCCGGTTTTTGGGTATCTGCCGCGGATGGATCGTCGGTGGCCGCGGTGTCCGATACCGCAGCCGTATCTGCCGCCTCGTCTTCCGGTTTGAGCGCGTCCTCTGGTGGTGATTCCTTTACAGCTTCACGGCGCAAAGCGACCACACTGACCTTTGTCGGCGCGCCCGCCAGCATTCCGAGCTGTTCCGCAGCCGCAGATGAGACCTGTAGCGCCGGGCCGGGCAGGTTGCGTTCACGTCGGAACAGGGCCCCTGTTACAGACTTGTTGTTTGCGGTGTTCGTAATTACGACACGCTCGGGCTGGGATACTTCCGGATAGGCAACCCAGATCCCGCCCAGCGAGGGCCTGCCATCCCAAAGCCCCGCTTCGGTGACCTGAAAAACCTCGGGGGCTTCGACGTCACGCTGCGAGCCCGAGGCTACCTCGGGAAGGAGTTCGGTTTTGTTTGAGTTTTCTTCAGGTTTTTCAGCCTCTTGAAGAATGTCTTCACACCCGCTTAAAACTGTCAAAGTCAACGCCAGATACGCCAACCGTTTCGGTCCCGGGCGTGTCATGATCGCTCGCTCCATCTGCTTATCCCTTGCCTGAAGGGGTCTCGTTCTCGGAACCCCGCTGCCGGTCTGCTGGTTCTGCTTGCCAGCCTGTTTCGGTCTATTTCGGGGATCATAACGCGGCTGAAGAGTCATGGAAAGACCGCTGCGCGGGCTTCGGCAAGAAATCCCGATTTCGACTTGCCTCTGGCCGAACTTGCGCTTAGACCCTGCCTTCGACGGGGAGGTGGCAGAGTGGTCGAATGCGGCGGTCTTGAAAACCGTTGGGCGTGAGAGCGTCCCCAGGGTTCGAATCCCTGTCTCCCCGCCACTCATACCTGTCTCACTTCAGTTGTATTTTCTGATCCGGAATTGTTACGCAATTCCCGCGCGTTGGCGCATGCGCTTTCAATCAGAGACGAAGCAAACCGTACATTCAGAGGACAATTCAGGCGCGAGTCTCAGTGTCGCATTTTAGCGGGGTCGCTTTGGGCTGGATTTCCCTGATAACCTGCAATTTACAGGGAATATTCGCAAACCGGGACTGACTTCCGTCATTTCTTCTATCAGAACTGTATGTTTCTCAGAGGTTTATGTTGCAAATTCCCTAAAAGGTGGAACAGGGAATTTCCTCGTGCGAACAGGGAATTGTTCCGCCGGATCAGGGAGGGCGAAGTCTGTATCAGGGACGCAGGAGCTGGAGATGTCAGAAGCCGAACAGGCGTTCCTGTTCGGACCATTCAAGTGGGTGGGTCACGCTGACCAGACGCTTGAGTGTGAGTTCGGGCGGCTGGCTCCCGTCGAGAATCGCCGTTTGAATCTTTGGTGAGAGAAAGGCGAGCTGAGCACGGGTGCGGATGAAGGCGTCAGGGACGCTTTCGCGGCGGGCAATCTCCATCAGTTGAACTCCGGCCTTCAGATCACGGGCCCAGCCATGGGCGCGGATCAGCATGGACCGGAGGTGGGGATCAGGTTGGGGTGCCATGTCTCCGGCGATGACCTTGGCCTCGACGCCGCGGCGGCACAGATCGAAAGATGCGGTGACGTGGGTGAGATCCGGGTGCAGATGATCGGCCGCGATGCCAAGTGCGCTTGCCAGAGTTTTGGGGTTAAATTCGAGGTCGATCTGTCCTCGTGCAAGTTTGCCTTTGGCCAGAAGAGCAGCGCCGATCTGACAGCCATGGCCTAGAAGCCGGGTTACTAAATCCGCAACTGAAGTCTGAACTGCCTCGGCTGACCCGGCCTCCGGCTGCGCCAGTACTTGGTGCGCCGCGGCGGCGTCTTGCAAATGTCTGACGATGACATCAATGACCGCGTTTTCCAGCGCTGGGCCGGGCAGTCGCCAGCCAGAGATATCTTTGCCGCCTGAGATCAGTCGATTGGAGATATAGTAGCGCAACCGTCGGCCTTTGCGCGTGGTGTGGGTCGGTGTCAACCGATCACCAGTTTCGTCATACAGCAGACCGGTGAGCCAGGCCCCGGGGTCAGTGGAGTGTTGGCGCGCATCTGAGCCTCCCCCACTGAACTGGTCCACCGCTATGTTTAGGAAACGGAGGACCACGAATGGCAAACAAGCGACCGAA